>JAZFUZ010000064.1:0-8707 GCA_036447475.1 Lysobacterales bacterium
CGGTCGTCACCCATGCGCAACAAGGGCCCGCTTGGAATATCCCTTATCCCGGTCGCTTCGACCACCAGTGCACCGGGTCGTCCGTACGCCAATCGCTCATACCAGTCCAGGATATCATCCGTCACGAAGCCGTCTTCACTGGCACGCCAGGGCACCATCGCCGGTACCCAGGTGCGCTGCTCCAGGTGTAGATTCTGGTAGCTGATCGGGCTGAAGAGCCGGGATGCTTCTGCCTCGGCGGCGGAAGGGGGCTTGCCGGCTTCTGGTTTGTGTTTTATTCGCTGCGGGGGTTGGTACATGGCGGGACCACGGCGGTGGTTTCGATTTCCACTTTGGCTGCATTCTCGATCAGCGCGGAAACTTCAATGACCGCCATGGCCGGATAATGCCTGCCAATGATTTCCCGCCAAACCCTGCCGATTTCCTTGACGTCCTCGAGATACTCGGACCGGCTGGTGATGTACCAGGTCATTCTTACGATATGCCGGGGTGCTGCATCTGCCTCGGCCAGAACGGCAACAATATTCTTAAGGGTCTGCGCAACCTGCCCCGCCATACCATCGGTCTGAATGACGTGGCTTTCGTCCCAAGCAATTTGGCCGGCAGTGAACACCAGGCGCCCCTCGGCTGCTATACCGTTTGAATAACCGCCCGGCCGCGGCCAGCCGGGCGGTAAAAGAATCTTCTGTGACATGGCTTTACCTTCCCCCGCTTAAGTTTTCCCGAGACGTTTACTGAATCGTTTATATTCGTTGCGGGCGATAATGACTTTCTGTACTTCGCTGGCGCCTTCATAAATCCGCAGCGAACGAATTTCGCGATACAAGCGCTCCACCACCTGCCCGGACGTCACGCCCAGCCCGCCGAATAGCTGCACGGCACGATCGATCACCTTTTGCGCCTGCTCGGTTGCATGCAGTTTGGCCATCGCGGCTTCCCGGGTCACGCGATCCTGGCCACCATCCTTGGCCCAGGCAGAGCGGTAGACCAGCAAGGCACTGGTGTCGATAGCCAACACCATGTCCGCAATCGACGCCTGGGTCATTTGCAGCTCAGCCAAGGGCGCGCCAAACAGTTCCCGACCAAGCACATGCGCCAACGTCTCATCACAGGCACGGCGGGCAAAGCCGAGTGCGGCGGCGCCAACGGTAGTGCGAAACACATCCAGCGTTGCCATCGCGACCTGGAATCCCTGTCCCGGTTCACCCAGCAAATGGGCTGCCGGCACCCTGCAATCATGAAATTCCAGGGTTCCCAAGGGGTGTGGTGCAATGATATCGATGCGTGCACTGACCTTCAGCCCCGGATTGTCTGCCGCCACCACAAACGCGCTCAGACCCCTGGTGCCCGGTGCTTCTCCGGTACGCGCAAATACGGTGTAAAAGTCGGCGATCCCGGCATTGGATATCCAGGTCTTTTCGCCATTGAGTATGTAGTGATCACCATCACGTTCAGCGCGGGTTGTCATTGCGCCGACATCGGAGCCCGCCTGCTTCTCCGACAAGGCAAAGGCAGCAATGCTCTTGCCTGATGCGACCGCAGGCAACCAGGTTTCCTGCATTTGGGGACTGCCGAAGAAACTGATCGGACCACTGCCAAGCCCCTGCATCGCAAAACAAAAATCAACCAGTCCCGAATGGTAAGCAAGTGTCTCCCGAAGCATGCACAAACTGCGCACATCCAGCGGCTGACTCATTTTACCGCGAATTGAAGGGACCGAATGTTTCAGCCAACCACCTTCACCGAGCAACCGTACCAAGCCGCGGCACGCTGCATCCAGATCCGATTCCCCATCTGATCCCTGCGGATCAAGCAGTTCGGAATTTGCCGCACACCAATGGTCCAGCTCAATCTTGAGTTCACGGTGACACGCATCCAGGAACGGCCAGTCGAGATAACTTGAATCCGGCATCAGCTGCTGCCCTCGAATGTCATCAATAGTCCTTTTTTGCCAGGCAAACTTTAGCCTTTCTCAGCAATTCATCGAGTGTCGCCATCTCCTGCCTTGTCATACCGCAGAGCAATTCCTTGATCCATTGCTCATGAGTTGAAGACAAACGTTCAAACTCCGCTTGTCCCTTGCGGCTCAGTCTGACCAGATGCGCGCGACGGTCATCAACGGAACGGGTACGGGTAACCAGTTTGTCTGCCACCAGGCGTGAAACAATACCCGTGACATTGCCGCTGGAAACCAGCAACCAGCGCGAGACATCTCCCATTGTCTGCCCCTTTGGCTCACGCGCCAATGCCGCCATCACGTCGAAGCGCGGCAAGGTCGTATCGAACTCGGTGCGAAAACGAGCCCGTACCTGCTTTTCGATCAGTTGCGAGGAAGTCAACAAGCCCAGCCAGACACGTAAAGCCCTTTTATTGTGAGGCGTCTGTTCCTGTTTATCTATCGCTGTTTGTGCTTTGTTCGGCATGATATAAGCTCACTAACGATCACAAGAGACCTGTCGGATTTGACCAAACTCGGCTTTTCCACAGTAAATCATGTTAAATCCGCCAGGCTCCCGAGTATCACGCGTTGATGACCATTTCCGCAGCACGGGCAAGATTCCTGGCGTACTGATTACGCCCGGCAAGGTACTGTACCGGCCATTCTTCTCCTTCATAGCCCAGTTGCGCTGCGGCATGCAGGGTCCAGTACGGATCCGCCAGATGGGGCCTGGCCAGGCAGCACAGATCGGCGCGACCCGCCGCAATGATGCCGTTGACGTGATCGGTCTCGTAAATGTTGCCAACCGCCATGGTCGCAACCCCCGCTTCCTGCCTGACCTGGTCGCTCAGCGGGGTCTGAAACATGCGCCCATACACCGGATTGGCATCCTCGCTGGTCTGGCCCGCCGAAACATCCACGATATCGACACCGGAATCGACGAAAGCCCGGGCGATTTGTACTGCATCATCACCGACCAGCCCACCCTCGACCCAGTCGGTCGCCGAAATACGCACCGACATCGGCTTGTGTTGCGGCCATACCTTACGTACCGCGGAAAATACTTCCAGCGGGTAACGCAACCTGTTTTCCAGGCTGCCGCCGTATTCGTCCGAGCGCTGATTCTTTAGCGGCGTGAGGAACGAGGAGATCAGGTAACCGTGCGCAAAATGCATTTCGATCATGTCGAAACCGCAGATTTCAGCCCGCACCGCTGCGCGTTTGAATTCATCACATACGCAATCCATATCGCCTCGCGTCATCTCCCGGGGTACCTGGTTTTCAGGTGTCCAGGGGATCGGAGACGGTGCCATAAGCTCCCAGGCGCCCTCTTCCAACGGTTCGTCCATGCCTTCCCAAAGCAATTTGGTTGCGCCCTTCGGGCCTGAGTGGCCCAGTTGCAGACAGATCTTCACCGCATCATTGCTGTGAACAAAATCGACGATCCTCTTCCAGGGTTCGATATGCTCGTCGTTGTACAGGCCGGCGCAGCCCAGTGTGATGCGGGCCTCACTGGATACACACACCATTTCGGTCATGATCAGTCCGGCTCCACCCTGCGCCCGTGCACCCAGGTGAACCAGGTGAAAATCACCCGGCGTGCCATCTTCCGCGCTGTACATGGCCATCGGTGAAACCACGACACGATTCTTCAAAACCATGTCCCGCAATTTAAACGGGACAAACATTGGTGGCACGGTCTTGCCACCCACTCGGCTTTCAGTTGTCGCTTGTTTAGAAAACCACCGCTCCATGCTCTCCAGCCAGGCCGGATCGCGCAGCCGAAGATTTTCATGGCTGACCCGCTGGCTTCGGGTCAACAAAGCGTAGTTGAATTGCATCGGTTCGAGGTCCGTATACCGCGGCAGGTTTTCGAACCATTGCATCGAATTGCGCGCAGCACTTTGCAGCCGCAGAACCTCGATCGTGCGTTTCTCCCGGTACTCTTCCAGCGCCTGATCGATGTCCGTACTGGAATTCAAGGCATCGGCAAGATCGATAGCGTCCTCGAATCCGAGCCGCGTTCCTGAGCCAATCGAGAAATGCGCGGTATGAGCGGCATCACCAATCAGCACCAGGTTCCGGTAGTGCCACTGGCCACACAGCACCCGCGGAAAACTGATCCATGCCGAGCCGCGAATGTGTTTGGCGTTACTCATCAAGGCATTGCCATCCAGGTGCTCGCTGAACAGGTCCTCCAGGTAGCGTGAACACTCTTCCTGGCTCATCTCACCCAGACCCAGCACCTGCCAGGTCGACTCCTGGCACTCGACAATGAATGTCGATGTATTTTTATCAAAGCAGTATGCGTGCACCCATATCCAGCCTGCCCTGGTTTCCTTGAAAATGAAAGTAAATGCATCAAACAGCTTGTTTGTTCCGAGCCAGATAAACTTATTGGGCCGCACATCGATGTCTACATCCAGGTGCTCCTTGTATGCTTCCCTGAAACGGCTGTTAATGCCATCCGAGGCGATCACCAGGTCATAATCGGCAAACTGCTCGAGATCCGGCTCTACCTCTGTTTCAAATACCAGCTTCACGCCCAATTCCCCAGCCCGCGTGTACAGGATATTCAACAGGTGTTGGCGTCCGATGCCGCAAAACCCGTGCCCGCCGGACGTGATGGTTTCACCCTTATAATGGACGTCTATGCCATCCCAGTGAATAAATCCATCGGTCACCTTCTCAGCAGATTGCCAATCATTTTTGGCCAGATTAGCCACTACCTCATCCGAGAAAACCACGCCCCAGCCAAACGTGTCGTCAGGTCGATTTCGCTCAATGACCGTGATCTCGTGATCCGGGGAACGGAGCATCATGGAGATGGCAAGATAGAGACCTGCAGGACCACCCCCGACACAAACAATTTTCATTTTCCGAACCTGACCTTAGAAATTAGTTTAAGTTTAAACTAAGATAGCATGGCTCACCCGCATATTGCACCCTTATCCCGGAGACCGAAATGACTGTTACTGTCGACTTGGACGAATTTGCATCAAGCGCGGGAAGAGAACTCGAACCTTCAGACTGGCTGTTGATTGACCAGGAAAGAGTTAACCAGTTCGCCAATGCTACCAACGACCATCAATTCATTCACGTAGATCCTGAGCGGGCGGCACAGTCACCTTTCGGTGGTACGATTGCGCACGGATTCCTCACGCTTTCATTGCTGTCCTACCTCAATGCCCAGAACCTGATCGTGCCTGATGGCCTGGTCATGGGGATCAATTACGGTTCCAATAAAATCAGGTATCTTCAACCGGTAAGCGTAGGAGAAAGAATCCGTTCGCGCCAAAAATTACTCGAGATGTCGGAAAAGAAACCTGGGCAATGGTTGGTCAAGAGTATTGTCACAGTAGAAATTGAAAACAAGGAAAAACCAGCGATGATCGCGGAAATTCTTTCCTTGTACATCGTTCAATAGCAAGCCCCAAGGGAGAACTACTTGCTGCAGCGAATTACCCTTGCAGGCCTGGTGGCCATGATGGCCGTTTCCACGGATCTCTACCTGCCGGCCATACCACAATTGATTGAAAGTCTGGGAGCAACCATCAGCCAGGGGCAACTGACCCTGAGTTTTTTTCTGCTGGGCTTCGCATCAGGCCAGTTGTTTTACGGGAGTATTTCCGACCGGTACGGCCGCAAGCCGGTGCTTTACCTGGGCCTGACCATCTACCTGATCGCGACCCTGGGCTGTGCTATCGCCCAGGACATCGACACTTTAATTGCTGCACGCTTCATCCAGGGTATTGGCGGGGCCAGCGGGCCCGTACTGGCCCGCGCCATTGTGTCGGACTGCTACAGTCGAAGGGATGCGGCCAGGGTGATGGCCGCCATCGCAGCTGCAATGGCCCTGGTGCCGGCCATTGCGCCAGTATTCGGTAGCTGGCTACTGTACGTTTTCACCTGGCGTGCTCACTTTATCCTGTTGCTGATTCTGGGCTTGATCACCGTCATCGCTGTGACCAGGCTGCAAGAATCCTGTAAAACGATCGGTGATTCACCCTTGAAACTAAGTCATATTTTCAGCCAGTTTTCTTTCTGCCTCAGTAAGCGCAACTTTGTCGGGTACGCCCTCTGCGGCGGAGCAACTTATGCCGCAATGTTCTGTTACATCTCCACTACTTCTTTTATCATGACCGAATTGCTGGGTGTTGAGCCGGAATATTTTGGTTACACTTTCATGAGCGTGGTGTTTGGCTATATCACGGGTGCAGTAATCAGCTCCCGCCTGGTCGACCATTGGGGTACCATCAGGATATTGACCCTGGGGCAGTCGGTCGGCCTGAGTGCAGCAGGACTGCTTCTTGTGCTGGCATTATTTGACGTTTATCGGCTTATGCCCGTGCTTTTTGCTTTTTTCCTGGTGTTCATGTCGGGTGGGCTGTGCTTGCCAATTGGCCAAATGGGGGCTATTTCGGAACTACCAAAAAACGCAGGAAAAGCTTCCTCTGTTTTTGGTTTTCTGCAAATTACATGTGCTGCACTGCTTGGTTACCTGGTAGGACTCTTTTACGACAACACCCTGATGCCCACCGCAATCGGGGTCACCGTGGCGGCCTTGTTGTCTGCAACAGGCTACCTGATCATCCGCAATGCACCTGGCCCTAACCCGCATATTGCACTGACCGAACAGACTGAGACTCCACCATGATGGAGCGTGAAATGAAAAGTGATTTGAGATCGTATTACTCGAGCCAACATGCGGTGGTTACCGGAGGCGGCAGTGGCATTGGTGCGGCTATTGCAGGGCAATTGGCGCAAACCGGTATGCGCGTCACTCTGATGGGGCGTAAGCACAAGAAACTCCTTGCCACGGCAAACAGCCTCAAAGCAGCTATCCAGCAAGTCGATGTAAGCAAGCCGGAAGAGGTCCAGCGGGGCTTCGCCGCCGCAGTGCAAGTGAACGGTCCGGTGACCATCCTGGTCAACAATGCGGGTGCTGCGCAAACCAGCACTTTTGCGAAAATGAGCGATGAACTCTGGAACGCGATGCTGGCCGTAAACCTGACCGGGACCTATCTGTGCACCAAATCGGTGGTCGATTCAATGTCGGAAGCCGGCTTTGGAAGAATCATCAATATTGCCAGTACGGCGTCACTGAAAGGATACGCCTATGTTTCAGCCTATTGCGCAGCCAAGCATGGCGTACTGGGCTTAACCCGCTCCCTGGCGCTCGAACTGGCGCGAAAAGGCATCACGGTTAATGCCGTTTGCCCCGGTTACACCGATACAGATATGGTCAATCGTTCCCTGGACACGATTGTTGAGCGCACCGGCATGGACCGGAAACAGGCACTTGCTGAACTGGTCAAGAACAATCCTCAGGGCCGATTGATCCAACCGGCAGAGGTCGCAACAACGGTGCTGTGGTTATGCAACCCCGATTCCGCATCCATCACCGGGCAGGCTATTGCCATTGCAGGCGGCGAGGTATAAGCCCGCATCTTACCCCAGTGTCCGGGCACTGCTGCAAGATACGGGCTGAGCCTGTCCTCTTTTGTGTTGACACAGAGGGATGATACTGTGCGCTAGTATTAAGCGCAGTCTGGGATCCTTGAATTTCCATAAAATCGGTTTATGCTGAAACCAGCTTAAAAGTAATGTGGTGGTAGTTGTAAACGGACGCGGGCCCTGCCCTCGCCCGTTTTTATAAAGGCTAAACTAATGTTGCGAAAACTAATTTTCCTTGTTTGGGTCTTGTCGCTGCCCGTACTCGGCCTGACAGAAATCAAGCCCGAGGGTTTGCCGGAATCCGTCGTCCTGTCCGCTGATCCCAATCCTCATTGGGTGTGGGTCAGCGACATCGTTTTTCATCACATGACGGATGGCAAAGCCTATCTTGTGGACGGCGATTCAGGCCGGTTTCTTGGCATGTTGAGCACCGGTTTCGGATTCATCGCGCTGGAGCTGCCGTCGGACTATTCGCAGATCTACTCGCCTGAGACCTACTTTTCCCGCGGCACGCGTGGTAAGCGCACCGATGTCATTACTTTTTACGATCCGCAGGAGCTGAAACCAACCTTTGAGGTAGTCATTCCACCCAAACGTTTCACCGCCATGCCAACGCATAATTATTCTGCCCTGACGGATGACGATCGGTTTCTGATTGTGTACAACTTCACCCCAGCACAATCGGTCAGCATTATCGACCTAAAAGAGCGCCGCCTGGTCGGCGAAACCACCACCGCCGGTTGCGCGCTGGTGCTGCCATCCGGGATAAGAAGTTTCCTGATGATGTGTGGCGATGGCAGCCTGATGACGGTCACCTTGAATGACCAGGGAGAGGTCACCGATAAACAACGCAACGAGCCGTTTTTCGACCCTGAGACCGATCCGGTAACTGAAAAGGCCGTGCGCTGGGGCGATACCTGGATTTTTGTCTCATTCAAGGGCGATGTCTACCCGGTCGATGTGTCTGGTGATCAGCCGAAGCCGGGTAAAAGCTGGTCTTTGTTCAGCGAAGCCGAGCGTGGCGAGTCCTGGCGGCCCGGCGGCATTCAGCACCTGGCGGTACATGAAGCCAGCGGCAAACTGTATTCCCTGGTGCACCAGGGAGGCATGGATACGCACAAGGATCCGGGAAAGGATGTCTGGGTGTATGACCTGAAGACACAGCAGCGAATCCAGAAAATAAAGCTCGACAAGCTTGCGACCTCGATACAGGTCAGCAAGGATGACGCGCCCTTGATGTTTGCAATTTTTATCGGTGCTCCCGTACTGGATATCTACGATGCTGCCAGCGGAAAACTTTTGCGCAGTGTG
>JAZFUZ010000065.1:0-19147 GCA_036447475.1 Lysobacterales bacterium
AAAATCCATATGCTTTCCTTTGCAGCACATGTTGTTCCTGGACGGCGCTTACTCATTCAGCAAACGCGGCGCTTCAGGAGCAAGCATTCAACAGGGTTTGAGGTGCACGGTCAACTGGCCCAGGGAATGGTTCGGCTGCGGTTCGGGCGGTGCGCCATTGCGGGCTGCAGGGGCCGCGTTCAGCGGCCTTTGCGACCAAGATGACGGTAGTTCAGGGGTTGCCTGGGCTAAAACCGGGGTCAGATTACAGCCGCAGATACTGGCCTGAATTGTGAAAAAGGTGGGTTATACTTCCTATCCACACCTACGAAGACGTGGCCCGCGACCTCGGCTACGACTACCCCCCGGCTGGTGAGGCGCTAGCCTGCACAGTCAAAGAATATCCTCCATCTCAATTGCAAATTGCAAAACGTGTTTCTTAATTTGCAAGATTCGATTGTGCTCCTGCTCTTTCGTTCCAATTAAGTTCGTATATCCCATTGTATTTCAAATGTTTATATTTTTTCTGGCAGTTGGCACGCAGTTTGCGTTGCTGCAAAGGTAGGAGATCTCACGAACAGAGGTAAAACGTTATGCAATTTGAACACACTACCGATCAAGACATCCAGATCGTTCGCTTGCCGAACCGCGTGCTGATGGCGGATGCAAGAGCAACCAAAACATTCCTGCGCGGTTTGATTGACCGACCGCAACCTCTTATCGCATTGGATATGAGTGACGTTGAGTATATCGACTCAAGTGGCCTTGCTGTGCTCGTCAACTGCCTGCAAACGTGTCGGCGCAACAGTGGCAATGTTTGCCTTTTCGGGTTGCGCGACACGGTGAAAACCCTGTTTGAACTGACTCGCCTTAACACCGTTTTTCCAATCGTAAAAAGGCGTCATGAAGCACTCGAGAGATTGACATTGAGAATGACTGGCTGAAAGCCCCTGGCACCAACGATACGTCGAAGGCAGCAGAAAACGAATCCTTTCCATGGTGATATTCTTTGACACGCTGGGTTGGGAACTGCTGAAAGCTCGGAAATTTTTCCAAAGCGAGATGCTTTGGCGTCAGAAACTGTGCTCGGTCTTGGGTTTCTCCTCCGCCTGCGCGCCGGCTATCCTGCCTTACGGCGATAGGTCGATTCGTCACTTCTACCGCCCATGTCGGAACTCACCATCGAAGTATACGCGGTTACCCCGGTAGTCTTATGGCTTGCTTGCCGACCAAAACCGACTCAGACAGCGACTGCGGTAACCCGGCGCTCTTCACGACAGCCTCAAGCATAACGTTCCCAGGTTTTCAGATAGCGTTCAACCACCAATACCCAGCCGGAATGCGGTGGTACCGCTAAGGGTATAGTGACATCGCTGGAAATCTTGCCTGATGCAGGCTTGAGCAACAGAGGCAAGACGGAAATCAGCCTCTCACGCGGATAATGCAACGCCCAGCCTGGGTAGCGCAGAGTGTGCCGTGCTCCGAAATCCCTCAAGGTGATGGCAAAATTGCGCACGAAGTGCGACGCTTCCAATTGCCCCTTGGACAACCAGGGCTTGGCATATTCTCTCCAGGTCCTGATGGAACGATGCATCCTGTGAGCTTCCAGAACGGAAAAGGTATCTAGCCAGAAGTTCGTAATTAGTCTTTGACACTCTTCCAGGTTTTCATTTTTGTAAATCGCCGGATCCGGATAGAATTTCTGTTCTACAGCCTGCTTGTAAAGCTTGATGAATTTGCGACCTGGTAGGTTTCTCAGAATTGCCAACCGTTTTTTCTTCTCCACGTAAGAAGGATGATAGACGCCCTCCAGCGCAAGCAAGGCATCGCCACACGCCAGGATCGCTTTCGACAGAAACTTGAAAAACTCTTCCCTTTCCTGTGTCTTCAATTCACAGCCCGACTCTAGCTTTTGGACATTCATCAATAGCAATGCGCCCCGGTTGTTCATAAGTCTGGTGAACTCACCCAGAGTCAGCCTATCGAAAGGCATGGCCGGTATCGCATCAAGTACTCGCCGGTTGCCCAAAAGGACGCGATGTCCCCATTTCATCTCGGCATTCATCAGTGTGAATGGAGCGTTTGAAAGTGATTCTCGGCGAAGGACGGCGAGATCGACATCGACGCCGACTATCACGCTGAGTCGCTCTGCGAGCGTTTTCAATCGTTTTTCCAGCAGCGCTACCGCCTTGCGGCCCATGTTTTTGACAATAACGAAATAGTCGTAGTCATTGTAGGGAACGGGCATGTCGTCCCGGAGGCGATAGCCACCTTCTCCGCGGCCATAGCCGCCCATTAATACCAGGGCCTCAAAATTCTTTTCAGGAATGGCATCCGCCACGCATATTTTGATGATTGACTGGTCCATAGCAATCCGGGTTTCAGCCGCCTCATTGCCGTCAAATGTAAACGTCGATGAGCAGGTTGTTGGCAATGGCGAGCTTCTGGAGATTTTTCTCGAGCCAGCCCGAGCGCCGCGCCAGCGGGCCCACTTCTGGGTTAAACGCAGCGGCACGCTATGCAGTGCGGCGTCCAGTGATTGCCTCGCAAACGCCCAACGCATGTCGCGGATTAAATCCATGAGCAATGGCAACAGGAAATAGCGTGCTAAAGAGTAGTCGAGTTCTCCTTCGCGAAATATGAACGCCTCTGCTTTTCCCTCTCCATAGTGACGTGTATATGACTGTTTGAGAGTGTAGTTGTGCGAGTGCATGACCACCGCATCTGCCACGTAACGGATTCGGTATCCGCCGCGCCTCAGACGGTAGGACCACTCGATATCCTCGGAGTAACTGATCGCCGTCTCGAAGGGAAAGCGACCCAAAACCGATCTGCGCGCCGCAGAGTTTGCCATGGAAAAGAAGTGCACCCAGCAGGCGGATTCACGTCCATTGCCAAAAGCACGTTCCGTATCTTTCACAAATAAGCTGCGACAGTCAGGCCTTGCGATCTGGCGCCCAAATACGGCGCCGATGGTTGGATCGAGCAGCGGCTCCAGCAAATGCTCGAGCCAGTGTTCGTCCTGTGGCGTGGCATCGGAATTCAAAAAGACCAAGAAGTCGGCGTCAACGATCTCGACAGCCTCGTTAAGGATCTTGCCTGGGTTGTAATTCGTTGAATCGTTGAGAATAATCCGGTCTGCATGATTGAATTTGCGAATTATTTCAAGTGTTCCATCGGTTGAACTGGAGTCGAAATTCCACAATTCGAATTCCCGCAAAGTCTGGCGGGACAACATTTCCAGAGTTCCTTCTATGGTGCCGACATCGTTGTACGAACGCATGATGATGGCGATTTTTCCGTAGATCTTTGACATATTTTCCTCACTTGCCTAGTTTGGTCTGTAGCTTGACCGGGAGTGCTAAAGTATTGTGTTCCTGTCCGCTGCTCCTTAAGTTCCAACGCCCTGCCCTTGCTGCGTGGAGCAAGTACGCCCGACGCGTTACACGCCGGTTCCTGGCCACTGACATCTGTCTGAGCACTCGGGGCAAAGCCGCGAGAAAGCCGGCCAGCATAAAGAATTCGACGGTGATGTAAGTCTGTCGAAATGCCCATTCCAGGCTTGACTGAATCCATAGAGACAGCATGCCTGCAAATATGCCGATGGCGATCCAGGACACAATATTGTCCATTCGCCTGGATATGATCCTTAGCGCCATACACAGGAAGGACCCAATCAACAGAACAAAAAGTACCAGCCCCGGCCACCCCATTTCTGCCGCATGTAACAGGTAGATGTTGTGGACAATTCCCCGGTCTATTTCCAATGGCACGAAACGTGAGAAATGCGTTTCATTGATTGCATGGGAGTAGTTATTGAGACCCACGCCGAGCCAATGGGAATTGGCCATGGCCACAGCAGCGGTGTTTGCCTGCTCGCGGCTCAATCTCGCGCTGGTGGGTGCGGTCTCGAATCTCTCAATGATCGCAGGCGTCACCTTGATTGCCATTGGCAGGGCCAATAAAGCAATGACTGCAATAACTTTCAGCTTGGCTGGCCGCGCGCGGTCCAGCATCGACAAGGCAACCACCAATATATAGCAAAGAACCATAACGGCAAGGGCGCCTCTGGAGAAGGTCGCGAGGATAATCACGCTACCCATCCCCAGCGTGGCCCAGTACACATATCTTTGCCACCCCCTTGCCTTGTCATTGAGAACCAGGGACAAGAAAACCATGTTAATCATGTTGATGTAGAGGGCCAGGGTGTTGGCGTGAGGCAAACTGCCTGTCACCCGATAGATGCCTATTGAGCGCTGATATAGAACCAGCAGGAATTCAAAGGCAACAATTGAGGCCAGGATCAGGAGGAAGAAACGCAGGTCGCGTTCTGTTCTCAGGTAGTTGTAGATGAGCCAGTACACGAGTATGGCCCGTACCATTTTGGTCAGACCGAAGGCGCTGTACAGCGGAGTTTCGCCAACGAACAAAGTGCTGAATGCAAACAAAAGGTAGAGCAGCAAGAGTAAGGCATTAGGGGGAAGCAACTCGGGGCGCTTGGTGCGCCAGCGTGGAGAAATGACCATGACCGCCAGCAGGGACAGCACCATCCAGTCGGTTGTGCTGAATTCGAAACCCCTCGTGTCACCTCGGTACATTTCCATCGAAAACAAGTTGATGTCGACCAAGTAGCATGTGGAAAAAAACGTCGCGGCAACCAGCAATTTCTCTGCCCAGCGGTATCGGATTCCGAACCAGGCGGCGGTTGGAATAACGGCCATCGATATGGCCAGAAAAACGTAATGTTTGAGTTCCATGGAGTCTTAGCGTTCGGCCTGGTTAGTGTTCACTGAGTACTGGTACCTAACGGCTTAAGTGCAAGATGTGTGCCCAAAGAATCCAAATCTGCCCGAATTGTGTCCAATCCGCCCAAGCAGGGTGGTTCCGGCACGTGGGGGTCATTTTCAGCCCGTCTACGGCAAGGGATTGCGCCTTGCACGCTGCAACGGATGTAGGACTTCAGTGCAAAATGCAAAGCAAACTGCAATTGATTGCGCAACAGTGGAAGAGTGATCAGTGCCTGAATCAACCCGGCGGTACTGGCGAAGCCGGTGTTCCCTCTCTACGTTATTGTCTTTAACTGACTGATATCAGGTGTCTCTCGGAGTTGCTGCTCCAACCGGCCCGGAGACCGGCGACAATTTTGGCATCAATCTTGCGTTATTCCACTTGGTAGCTTACTTGACGGAGACCTCAAACATGACGTCGGAAAAAAACATGGCATCGATGGAAAACACAGAAATACAGGCAGTGACGAAAAAACAAATTTCTGCTAAAAGATTCACCGCGGCAGGAGGTGAATTCAAGGGTCAGCGATGGGTAGACCTACTGTTCTGCCTGGGTATGATCGTTGTCCTGTCGCCAATCATCCTGATGAGAGCAGTCACGGCTCTGCTCACAACCGGCCGTTTGTTAGACGAGGCTGGTGGGCAAATGGGCGCTGGCACACCGGTCTCACGCCCCGCCGACCGTTTCGCCGGCAAGTTGCCTGCGGCCGGGCTCGCAGGCCTATTCAACGTAGTCAGCGGAAGCCATACGCTGGTTGCCTCATCAGTATACGCGGAGCGGCCTGGTCTGTTTTCAGCGGCTCAGATCAGGAACAAGCTGGGGGTCGCTTTCCTCCAGACAGATGAACACGCGTCCTCGCCCGAAGAATGGAGTTCCCCCGATTACCTTAAAGTTCTCGCGAAATCGATTTTGGCCGCATTCGTTTCTCCCGTGCGCGCCCTGCAATCCAACCGAAACTTTCATGTATTCGGGGTCGATATCACTAATTCCTCATTGGCTGAAGTTCTCGATGACCTTGAGCGAGAGCTGGATTCAGGATGGCAGACAAGCATTGGCTTCGTTAATGCAGATTGCCTGAACCAATGTTTTACCAACGAACCTTACCACGCAACGCTGCGAAGCATGGAACGAGTCTACCCGGATGGCATCGGCGTCAGGCTTGCCGCTCAAATGTTCGGCAAGGGTGTCGATGAAAACATCAACGGTACAGACCTTTTCCCATTGATGTGTGAGCGCTTGGCCCAGACGTCAAACAGCATCTTTCTCCTTGGTGCCCGCAATGGAATCGCTGAAAAAGTAGCTGAAAAAATGATAGTCCGCTTTCCGGGCCTGACCGTTGCCGGCTGTCAGGATGGATATTTCACCCCGGAGGAAGAGGATGAAGTCATCGCCAGAATCAATCAGTCGGGCGCTTCGGTCTTGTTGGTGGCGCTGGGTGCACCACTACAGGAGATGTGGATCAAAAAGAACCGTGACCGGTTGAACGCCCGCATTTTGATGGGTGTGGGTGGTCTTTTCGATTTTTATTCCGGGCGAATTCAACGAGCGCCTGTGTGGATCCGGGAAATTGGCCTGGAATGGGTCTGGCGTCTGTTGCAGGAGCCCGGCCGCATGTGGCGACGATACATCATCGGAAATCCACTTTTCCTCTATCGCGTATGGCAACAAAAAAGGCGTAACGGGTCAGTTGCCCGTTCCATGGATATAACTCCAGCCGAAGAAGCGAATATCCTTGAGCATTTCGGCAAACTGGACCAGTCCGTTTCCCTAAGACTTCGCGCTATGAAAGCGCGCCTGACTTACTGGAATTGGCACCTCGCCAGCGGTGCGTTGCTCAAGCGACTGGTCGATGTTACAGCCGGCAGCTTATTGTTGATATTGCTATCGCCCTTGTTTCTGGTGGTGATATTGCTGATACGGCTGGAAAGCCCCGGGCCGGCTTTTTACACACAGATGCGAGTAGGTTTTCGTGGATCGCAATTCAAGCTCTGGAAATTCCGCTCGATGTATATCGATGCGGAAAAACGCCGTGCTGATCTTCAATCTGTGAATGAAATGCAGGGCGGTGTAATTTTCAAGATGAAAAATGATCCGCGCGTAACCCTTTTCGGCCGATTCATTCGCAAGGCATCGATTGACGAAATGCCCCAACTCTGGAACGTCATTAAGGGCGACATGTCGCTGGTGGGCCCCCGCCCCGCTTTGGAATCTGAGGTGAAACTCTACACCATCGAAGAGCGGGTGCGTCTTATGGCAAAACCCGGCTTGACGTGTTTCTGGCAGGTATCCGGCCGTTCCGATATCCCATTTTCCAGGCAGGTAGTACTGGATGAGGACTATGTCTATCGCCAGTCGCTGCTTACAGATATCAAACTTTTATTGCAAACCATTCCGGCCGTATTACGAGGCAAAGGCGCCTATTAAGGAGGAGTACACATAATGAAAGCTATCATCATCGCTGAAAATTCGCAGTGCCAGTTGTCCCCATTGACCGACCGGATTCCACACGCCTTGCTGCCAGTTTCCGGAAAATCAATCCTGATGCTCGTGCTGGAAATGCTTCATTCAGGCTCGATTCGCAATGTGGCGGTGGTCTCTCCATCGTTTTGCGCGGAGCTGGAGTCCGCGACTAATACCGGCCCGCTGATCGGGATGGAAGTAAAGTTTGTTCCCGAATTACCTGATTTGCGGCAATTATCGGAGCACTCCCTGATCGTTGGCCTGAAAAATATTGTGGACGCGGATTGGAACGACATACTGGACGTTATTGGCGACATTACAATCCATGCCCTGATGCCCATCAGGATGACCGTCAGCGCGGAACCCGTGGCCTTGGTGCTTCCTCCTTTTTTTCCGGAAAAGGTCTCGGACGACTGGAAAGACATTCATCACACCGAGGCCATCCTTTTGCCCATTGGCCCAAAACGGGTGCTTTCGACGGGGACCCTTGCGGACTACTACCAATCCAACTTCCAGTTGCTTCGAGGTGAATTCAAATATCTGCGGCCGGCCGGTCGTGCATATTCCTCTGGGCACAGAGCATCACCAAAAGCGCGGGTCCACTCTAAATCCATCCATTCGGATCACGGCTACTTTGGCTCTCATTGCCGCGTAGACAAGTCCGCACGCCTGAGCGGTGATGTCATCATTGGTGACCGCGTGGTGGTGGGAAAAGGTGCCCATGTCCGTGACAGCATTATTTTCGACAGTACTTATGTTGGATCCAACATAGACTGCAGTGATGCCATCATTGACAGGAATCTCTTGATCCGGATGGACACGGGCGTGTGTCTGAAATTGGACGATCCTGTACTTCTAGGCACAACTGCCTGATCCATAAAAGTGGACTTCTGGAAAAAGAACTTTAATCCGACTTATATTCCACCACCATTGATTATTTACTAATAAGTTTGAGCACAAAACCTTCTCGATAGCACTCATACCAGGAATTTCCATGAACCAACAAAACCCGACCACTCTAAATATTTCTACAATAACCTCCCCTGTAATCGATTTTTCACTCCACAGTGAACCGGAGACACCAGGTATTAACACTGTGGATCTCGATTTCTCCAAAAATAAAAAAACCATTCTCATCATTGATGACGAGCCGTTAATCGTGGAAGAAATTTGTGAGAAATTAACATTCCACGGATTCCATTGTTACGGAAGGGAGAGTGCTGAAGCGGGATTGGCGTTGATTATCTCGAACCCAGACATATCAATTGTCCTTACCGACATCCGGATGCCGGACATGAATGGTCTGGAGTTTTGCAGAGCAGTAAAACAAGTTATTCCAGATGAACGCGATCTTGTTCTGCTCGTAATGACAGGTCATGCAGGTATAAGCGAAGCCCTTGAAACATTTAAGGTGGGTGCACTGGATTTTCTCACTAAACCAATTGTACCAACCCACCTCGTTCATGTCGTAGAACGAGCCGCTTATCAGGTCGAGTCCCGCGCCCTGGATCGTGAATTCAAAGAGAGACTTCAAGCTGAGGTTGCGTTGAATACAATAGAACTGACCAACAATGCGATTGAACTTGAGACCACTAATGCGAAACTTGTTGTCGCCAATCAGGTAAAGGACGAATTTCTGTCCATGATCAGTCACGAACTTCGAACACCTCTGAATACCATTGTTGGATTATCCAAAATTCTGGAGCCATTGCTCATCGATTCAAAACAACGTGATTACGTCAAGGAAATAAACCATGCCGGTGAAATGTTGACGGAAATAGTCAACTCCATGATTGATATGGTCGAGGTAGAAACCGGAACACTTAAGCTGAGCTTATCCGAAGTGAGCATTGCTGACCTCATCGAAAAAACGATTGGTCTTTACCGCGGCAAGATTGAAATGGCCGGCATCACCATCAACGCTAATGAGGTCACCGAAATAACAGCGAAAGTCGATCCGTTTCGAATATCACAGGCCGTGGGTCGGCTGATTAACAATGCCATTCAATTTTCGCCAGCGGATGGCGTTATTCAAGTGTCATGCCAGCAGATGGATGATACTTTTGCCATCTCCGTCCAAGATGATGGCCCCGGTATGTCCGAGCAAGAACAAAAAAGAGCGCTTGAGCCTTTACGTCAGGTCGATGGTTCAACTACAAGACAGCACGAAGGCATGGGTATTGGGCTTACCCTGGTAAAAATGTTTTCAGAATTACACGGTGGATCTCTGACCATCGATAGTGCTAGCGGAAGAGGCACTCTCGCTACAATTACAATACCGATTCATTAGGGTGACATCGCCATGATATTTTTTAACCCCACTGCAGTAGCAGCGATACAACGATATGGCGCTACGCATCTCTTTCTATTCAATGTTGCGGTATTCTTTTTCGTGGTTGCATGGGAATTTATAGTAGAGCCCCTCATTTTCGCAGAATTAGCTGTTGGTCCAATAATAGAACAGGAATTAAAATGGCGATTCGTTATTGAACTAACCTTTTTCACTACGCTGGTTACTTCCATCCTGGCTGGCCAAATCCGTAACGCAATCCACAGCCAGGCAGCGACAGAAAAAAACACCCGGGAACTCCGCCAGCTTATCGACACCGCCAATGCGCCGATTATTGGTATTGATCTGCGCGGAAGGGTGAATGTGTGGAACGAGGCAGCGGAGATCACCACCGGGTTCAGCAGGGATGAGACCTTCGGCAAACATCTGCTGACAGAATTTATCGAAGAAGAACACCGGAACGATGTGCAGAAGGTATTGGACAACGCATTAAACGGCATAGAAACACGCAACTACGAACTTACGCTTTATACCAAAAATAAGCAGCATGTGCTGCTGCTGCTCAATGCCAATAGCCGGCGGGATCTGAGCGGTAATATCACAGGGGTTTTAGGCGTTGCACAGGATATTACTGCACTGAGGGAAACTCAGGCCCAGGTTATTCAGTCATCGAAACTTGCTTCCCTCGGTGAACTGGCAACCTCTATTGCCCACGAACTGAATCAACCCCTGAGCACGATCCGCATGGCCGTGAGCAATATCAGCGATTGTCACAAACAGGGAGAATGCTCGCCCAGCTACCTGGAAAACAAGCTGCAACGGATTGAGGAGCAGGTTGATCGCGCATCGGCAATCACCGATCATATGCGCATGTTCGGGCGTATCGCCGACGATGCAATTACACCGCTAGATCCAAGAAAATTGATGGCAAACGCAATCGATCTGGTGAAACAACAATTGAGACTGGAAAACATTGAGGTGTCTGCCGGTTGCGATCATGACTGCCCCATAGTTCTTGCCAACCAGATTCAACTGGAGCAGGTGTTCCTCAACCTGTTGAACAATGCACGCGATGCCATTGTGCAGAACTCGAAAAATACCACGCGCAAAATCAGCATTAAAGGAACCGCTGCCGCTAATAACCACCTGGCAATTTCTATTAGCGACACCGGGGGCGGTATTCCGGAAAACATTTTGCCAAAAATATTTGACCCTTTCATCACCACCAAGAGGCTGGGAAAAGGCACAGGTTTAGGTTTGTCAATTTCCTATGGCATCGTACGTGACATGAACGGCACGATAACCGCAGAAAATATCAATGATGGCGCACGATTTACCATCACACTGCCGTTAGCAGACGAGCCGGCTCTAACGGATTTGACCGACAGTCCTCGCGCTATTGTCGAGGTGATGTAACGTCGATGTTGATTGCTATAAACAAAGCGGGTATTGGGAGAACAAAATTCCTTTTCCGTGAAACCGACGTGGCCTTCGTTCAGGTGGCTACTTTTCTTCCCAGGACTGGCGTTTGCGGTAAATGGTCGAAGGGCTGACCTCCAGCAGCGCAGCCGCGCGCGGCACATTTCCATCGCATTCGTCTATGGCGCTTTGGATGGCCTGTTTCTCGCTTAGCCATAATGGCTTGATGGGCTGGTTATCGACGGGAGCCTGGCTGAATTCCGGCTGCGAACCGGGCGGATGTGCGAATATCTCGTTTGAATAACCGTTCATCAACTCCGGCAGCATTTTCAAGGTGATTATTTCGCCATCCTGTAAAACCACGATATTACGAATGATGTTCTGCAACTGGCGGACGTTGCCGGGCCATTGATAGCGGGAAAACAACTCCGCCGCATCGCTTGAAAAGTCCTTGAAGTTTTTACCTTCCTCTGCAGAATAATCTTTGAGGTACTTGCGCGCGATCAGCATCACATCGTCGCCGCAATTACGCAGTGGTGGCAAGTGGACAGGGATCACGTGTAAACGGTAGTAGAGGTCAGCGCGGAAGGTGCGCTTTTTGACCATCTCAAGGGGATCCCCGTTGGTCGCGCAGAAAAAGCGGACATCAACTTTCTCCATCTTGTTGCTACCCACTTTCTGGAATGTTCCCGTCTGGATGAAACGCAGCAATTTGCTTTGCATCGCCGGGTCCAGTTCACCGATTTCATCAAGGAACAGCGTTCCGCCGGTGGCCATCGTCGCTGCACCCATGCGATCATAACCGGCACCGGTAAACGCGCCTTTGACATGCCCGAATATTTCACTTTCCATCAACTCACGCGGAATGGCAGCACAGTTAAACGCAATAAAGGGCTGGTCGCGGCGGTTGCCCTCGTTGTGGATCGCTTCCGCACAGACTTCTTTGCCGGTTCCGCTTTCGCCGGTAATGAAGACCGAGGCACGGCTGGAGGCAGCGCTTTCAATGATGCGATAAATCGCCTGCATCGGAATCGAAGAGCCGGTGAATCCGTGAAAGCTATCGCGCTCGATACTTTCCTGGTATTTCCTCACCAGGGCTTTCAGACTCTGCTTTTCCAGTGCATTGCTAACCGTGACACGTAGCCGCTCTGCATCAAAAGGCTTTTGCAGGAAGTCAAACGCACCCGCCCGCATGGCTTCCACCGCCATTTCTACGGAGCCGTGGGCTGTGATGACAATCACCGTCGGGTCCTGGCGAAGCGCTTCCAGTTGTTTCATCAACTCGAGTCCGCTGATATCCGGCAGCTTGAGATCCAGCAATATGACATCGGGTTCTTCTTTACTGATCACTTCCAGGCCTGCCCGGCCTTCAGTCACGTGGGTGACATCCACCGGCAATGCCTTCAGATATTCAACGTAGACCCTGGCGAGCGCCTGGCTGTCCTCCACCAGTAGCAGTTGGGAGTTTTGTTGCCTAGCCATCATTGATACCCATCATCAATTAAACGTGGTTTTCATATTTACTGAACTGCTTCTCCGGAAGATTGATTCGCTGGAACAGCGGAAAACCTGCTGGAATAAAGTTGAATTGTTTTCTTTGCCACTTCCTCAACTGCTTCGATTGCTGCAATGGCTTCAGCTTGATTGCCTTGGCGCCCGAGGACTTCCACAGTGCTGGACACCTCCTGTAACTGGAGGGCACCAAAAGTACCGGCACTGCTCTTGATGGCATGCGCCTCGGCCACGATGGCGGTTGCATCTGCTGCTTCACCCGCTTTGCCAAGGGCCGCGAGGTGCTCGCTTGTTTCACGGATGAAAATACTGATAATTTCGTTCATCAGGTCGCGGGAAGTTTCTTGCTCCATGCATACCAGTACCCCGGTGTCCATCAATTGATTATCCTGCCGTTCGTCATCCGGCAGCCCGCTATCCGCCACTTCAGTTTTCTGCCTTTCTGCATCTTCAGCAACAGTTTTCAGTACCGGCGGAGTCGTACCGTGCTTGGGGCCAGCCCAGCGTGCTACGCGCTCCAGCAACCTGTCCGCACTGATCGGCTTGGCCATGAAGTCGTTCATGCCTGCTTTCAGGCATTTATCGCGGTCTTCCGGAAAGGCATTTGCTGTCATGGCAACTATGGGCGTGTGTGACGCCTCGCCATTCAGGGCCCGTATTCGCCGGGTTGCTTCCAGTCCGTCCATGACCGGCATGGAGATGTCCATGAACACAATATCAAATCTCTGTCGACTGACCGCCCGAACAGCTTCTAAGCCATTGCTGGCCAGTTGAACATCACAACCCGCCTTGCTCAGCATGGCCTCGGCAACCATCTGTCCACCGTGGCTGTCCTCCACCACCAGTACCCGGGCTGAAATCGGCCCCTGAATATCACGGGTCACTTCAGTCTTTTCAGGCCGGGTGGTTTCTTCCAACGGGATCGTGAACCAGAAAGAGCTACCTCCCTTCGGCAACGGCTCACAACCGATTTTTCCACCCATCATCTGAACCAGCCTGCGCGATATGGTCAGTCCCAGGCCAGAGCCGCCATGCGCACGCGTGAGTGAGGCATCTTGTTGGTAAAACTCGTCAAATACATGATCAACATTGTCTGCGGGTATACCAATTCCCGTGTCGTTCACCCTGAACAGAAAGCTCTGACCGCCAGCAGTCTGCACGGTGGCGACTACGCCACCGGACTCGGTAAACTTCAGTCCGTTACCAATCAGGTTGACCAGGACCTGCCGCAGCATGGCTTCATCCCCTTTAACCCATTGGGGCACGTCTGCCGCGATCGCTGCTGAAAAATCCAGGCCTGCTTTTTGGGCCTGCGCGCCGAATAACGCCTCCAGTTCGTCGAAAAGATCGTGGAGACCAAAAGCATGTTCCCGCCGTTCCAGCGTGCCGGCTTCAATTTTGGAGAAGTCGAGGATGCCATCGACCAATGTGGACAGGGCTTTACCCTCCTGGTTGGCAGTGAACGCCAACTTTTTTTGTTCCGGGTCAAGAGCGGTATCGAGCAACAGCGAGTTCAGGTTAATAATGGCATTGAGCGGTGTGCGTATTTCATGACTCATATTGGCCAGGAATTGTGACTTGGTCTGGTTGGCAACCGTTAATTCGTCAGTTTTTTCTGTGACTAGTCTTTGAATTGTAGCCGTGCGTCTGGAAGCTATGTAGATATATAAGGCAATGAAGAAAGTAAATGTTATACCAGCTACAAAACTTGCCACCGGCGCCATGCCTCTCCTGGCGCTCATGTAACTTTGCGTAGGGGAAGCAATCAGGCTCCATTTTCGTCCCCATATTTCAGGAAGTCTTTTCTTGTAGACAATACTGTTATCTTCCGTATAGTTGGTCCCCGCTTTTTGAATGTAGAGATTTTCATGAGCGGATGGCAAGGTTTCGTCAACCAGAGTCATTGCAATGTCCGGTAGCTCGCCTCGCGGGGCAGAACTGTAAAAAATATCGCCGATCCGATAGACACCAAGAACGAAGCCTCGCAAGTTCTTTCGGCGTTTATCTACGGTAGATGGAGTCCCCTCATATATGGGTAGAAATGCCAAAAATCCCTTTAGATTGGTACTTTCCTGAACCAGCGTAATACTGGATGTTGCCTGGGGTTCAGCGGTATCTCTCGCCTTCTCAAGAGCCTTCAGTCGGGTGGGGTTGGAGGAAAGATTAAATCCAAGAGCTGCTTCATTACCAATGTACGGTTCAACATAATAAACAGGAAAGTACTCTTCGCTTTCTCTCGCGGTCACCATATTCCCTTGTTCTTTACGTTCCGTGATTACAAAATCTGGGTACGTTTGTTGCTGATTAGCTTCATATTCAGCCCTTTGTGAACGCATGATGCGCGGTATCCATTCAAGTGCCTGTATATCCCCATAACGACCCATAATCTTTTTGGCCTCATGACTGAATCGATTAAAAGTAGGAATAGTTTCTCCGCCAAATAATATGGCCAACGAGTGCAAGGTCTCAAAATTGATTGTCACTTCTCGATACAATGAAGCCGCACGCTCATTTACGTCTTTGCGGAATTCACTGATAATTGCCTTTTCTTCCATTGCATAAAGAAACCAGCCGCTCAGACCAGACAGGCTGACACCAACGAATACAACAATCACCTGTATGAGTGCGGAGTTGTATTTGGCATCCATGTGGAGAAATCTTCAGTAAACTATATGCTTGGCGCCGCGCTCATCCGTTAGTGTGAGAGTTCAGCGTGTAATTTATCCGAGTGCAGCGCTTTGCTAAACGCAGTCTAGCACAAGCTCAATAAAGTCATTATTTAGCGGTTCAAGACCATCATTCCACGGGTCTCGGGTGTTACGCTGCCTCATTGGACAGTTTCATTAGGAAATGGCAAGTCTCTCCGAGGCGTTGTTCAACGAGACGGTCACCCACTCAAAATGTTGCATTTTGCATCGCGGAATACGAATTGATCAGTAACCAGTTACCGAAGCCTGACCATGAATAAAATCAATCAACCATTGGCAGTAAAGCCGATGATAGGTTGTGCGTGCTTAAACAACAACCATTGGAGCAAAACAGGCACAAAGCGCAGGCAGTTGGCACTACTTTTGCATTGTTTATTCTATCAGCCAGCATAGAAACTTTTAAATCAGAGTGCGATCCAGACCGACATGAGAATTTTAATCGTAGATGATGCCCCCGATACCCGCGCATGGCTGCGGGCACTGCTGGTAAAAGCCGGTTGGGAAGTCCTGCAGGCAGCCGATGGCCTGGCCGCGTGTAAGTATCTTGAGTCAATGGACATCAGGATCGTTATCACCGACTGGATGATGCCCGGAATGGACGGCCTCAGCCTGATCGAATGGATCAGGGCACGGAAAACACACAGTTACGTCTATACCATCCTGTTGACAGGGCGCGAAGAGCAACGGGATTGTGTGCGGGGATTATTGGCCGGTGCCGACGATTACCTGACCAAACCGGTTGCTTCAATCATATTGCGAACGCGGCTCAGTGTCGCCAATCGCATCCTGAAAATGGAGGAAGAGCTCTTGCTGCAACAGACCCGTTTGCGCGAGTCCCGCGACCTGGTGACACGTGACTTCGCCGGAGTGCGGGAAGACATTAAAAACGCAGCGGTTTATCAAAAGTCCCGTTTGCCGATGAACGGACTGCTATCCCAGTCGATTTCTACAGCCTGGTGCTACAGGCCTGCAATGGGTGTTTCCGGCGATTACCTCGATATTTTTCAGATTAGTGATGAGCGGCTGGTGTTTTACCTGCTTGATGTTTCCGGCCATGGTGTCACGGCAGCACTGCGCTCTTCTGCCATCTACCAGCTGCTTCGACCGATCAGTCGCATGATGGTCGGATTGTGCGAGTTTGGGCCCGGACTTGTTTTAGAGCGACTGAACCGTCAAATATGCGAAGGCAACCAGGATTTGGACTACTTCGCTACCCTTGTCATGGGAGACATTGACGTAAGCAGCGGTGTCATTCGACTGGCTTCGGCCGGCCATCCACCCCCCTTGTTGTTAAGGCAGGGTTCTGAAGCCGTCGAGATCAAAGGTGGAGGCATGCCCCTGGGTATTGATTTCACCACCCGCTACATCCATAAGGAGATACGCTTGCAACCCACTGACTCACTTTTGCTGTTCTCAGATGGCCTGCTGGACTGCGAAGACACCGGCGGCCACCCGTTCAGCATGGACCAGGTCAGGAAAAGAGTGGAAAATCATTGGCAATTACACCTTCCTGAGCTCTTGTCACAGATCGAAGACGGTGTAGATCATTGGCGGGCAGGTACACCGCTTGCAGACGATCTTTCTGTATTGTTGCTGAGATTCGACCCCGAAAGGTTACATGCACAAGATGAAAAAAGGAACTGAGATTATGCCAGGCCGTTTGAACCGGAACGGTTCGCTCAGCCTTAGCAGTGACCCCGGGGACATTGACCCATTACTGGACAAGCTGGAAAAGATACTGGAAACGTCCAGCCTGGATGAAATGTCGTCTTACCACTTACGTTGCGCGGTCGTCGAGGTGGTCAACAATTGCATTCAGCATGCTTATCAAAATAAGGCTGGACAACCGATCGAAATCGCATATCACATTGACGTCGATGGTGTGCGGGTCGGCATTTCCGACCGTGGCCCGGCCTTTTTGGGGCCGTCTGAGGTAGCTGACACCGAGCCTGTGGATGAGTTTGGACGAGGCTTCGAAATCATAAATGCATGGGTCAGTAGTCTACGATTTGAACGCAAAAATAACTGGAATACCTGTTGGCTTGAACAAAAAACCCAAAAGGCTTGAGCGGCATAATTTAACTGACCGGACTACGACCCTTTACCGTTGGGATTTCACAACGAATACAGGCTGATAACTGTTCAATAAAACTGGCAGGGTCGATGGGCTTGGATATGTAGACATCGCAGCCGGATTCCAGGCATTTATCTCTGTCATCCAGGAATGCCAAAGCGGTCATGGCAATAATCGGTGTCTTGATGCCTGCCTGGCGCAGTGTGGTTGCAGCCGTATATCCGTCCATCACCGGCATCAGCATGTCCATCAGGATCAGGTCAGGAAGCCGGTCCTGGTCCCGAGCAGCAAGGATGCTGTCAACTGCCTCTTGTCCATTGGCAGAGTGCCTTACTTCGGCGCCCGCTTCTTCAAGCAGGTGCCTGAGCAAAACCCCGATGGCCACACTGTCTTCAACCACGTGAACCGTCAGGTTATCCAGGCGGCGAATCGGAGAGATTCTGTCCCTGGGTTTATCCTTGCGTAAATCGAAAAACTTCGACGCGACGCGGACCGTCTTGTCCAACGGCCCACAGTCAATACGCAAGGTGAACAGGCTGCCCCGTCCCGGTTTCGACTCCACTTCGATTCCACCGCCTAGCATGCGTGCAAAATTCTGCGAGATCGAAAGCCCCAGCCCGGTTCCAAAGCTCTTGTGCGCTGTTTCCTGGTCCTGGATGAATGGCTCAAACATCTGCTCCAATGTCTCAGCATGAATCCCTACACCGGTATCCTCCACCTCGACGATGAATTCCAGATGCCCACTCTCGAGATTGGCAGCACTGTGGAGACGAATATCAATGCCGCCTTCATCGGTATATTTCACCGCGTTCGATATCAGGTTTACCATCGTCTGCCTGAGTCTCAATGAATCGGTCTCGATGACCAGCGGCATAGGCCCGATGACCTGCACTTTGAAGTACAGGCCTTTCGCTTCGGCCTGGGGGCGCATCAGGGCACAGACATCGGCGACAAGATCATTCAACTCGCAGCTGCTGATATCAGGTTTGAACTTTCCCGATTCAATCTTGGCCAGATCCAGCACATCATTCATCAACCCGAGTAAATGGTCGGCGTTGCGGCGAACCTGTTCAGCCCATTCAAACCGTTCTTCGCTTGACTTGCCCGGACGGGTCAGCAGATCCCCATAACCGACTATGGAGGTCAAGGGTGTGCGGAGTTCATGCGACATGTTGGCCAGGAAGCTGCTTTTTTGACGCGAAGCCCGATCAGCCTTGTTTTTTGCCTCGCGCAATTCCTCGGCCTTTCGTTCGAGGCTGCGCTCGGTGGATTGTAATTGCTCAACGGTCGACTGCAATCTTTCCATTGCCAGTGCAGTATCGATCCTGGTCGATGCGAGAGACGCGATAGTCGATAGTAACTGCACGTGATCTTCGGTAAAAAAGCCGACATCGGGATGTTCCGAGTCCAACACTCCGATCACCTTTCTCTGGTGAATGATCGGTACCGCAAGTTCTGACAATCGCTTGGCATCATCGATGATATAACGCGGGTCGGTGCGGGTATCGGCTACGAGTTCAACTTCCCCGGTCTTTGCGACCGAACCGACGATACCCTGACCTACCTGAATCGTGATGGGATTGAGAATATCCTGTGCAATGGGATTTTTCCGCCCGTGGGCAGCCTTTTGGATCAGGGTCGTACCGTCATCATCCAGCAGATAAATAACACAATCGACAAAACCCAGTTTTGCGATCGCTGTCTTGGCCACGTTCCACAATATTTCATCCAGCGAATTGAGGTCGACCTGTGACAGTGCAAACTCATGAATTACCTCAAGATATCGCGCTTTTCGGCGGAGCCTATCCAGGTCCAGTGTTTCATTGAGCTTGGCCATCTGCCTTGATGCTATGTAATTCAAACCCGACAGTCAAAGGGCGCAGACAGTCTGCATACACTTGCAACACCCTAAATCAT
>JAZFUZ010000066.1:0-9286 GCA_036447475.1 Lysobacterales bacterium
GGTGCTCGAGACCGAAATGCTGGTAGGCTTTTGCCGTGACCATGCGGCCCCTGGCTGTCCTGGTCATGTAACCTTGCTGGATCAGGTAGGGTTCAAGCACGTCCTCGATGGTTCCCCGCTCTTCGGACAAGACAGCCGCAATGCTTTCGACGCCAACCGGCCCGCCGTCGAAATATTCGATAATGATTTTCAGCAAACGCCGGTCCATGACATCAAAGCCCTGTTGATCAACCCGCAGTAATTTCATCGCGTCCTCCGCGATTGGCTGGTTGATAAAACCATCGCTTTTCACTTCGGTATAGTCCCGCACGCGCCGCAGCAAGCGGTTGGCGACCCGCGGAGTGCCTCGTGAGCGACCGGCGATTTCCATCGAACCTTCCTTGTCGATACCAATCTGCAGAATTCCTGCAGAACGTGTGACAATCCGGGACAATTCCTCCGGGCTGTAAAACTCGAGACGCTCGACGATACCGAAACGGTCACGCAAGGGCGAGGTCAGCAGCCCTGCCCTGGTGGTAGCACCCACCAGGGTGAAATGCGGCAAGTCCAGCTTGATGGAACGCGCGGCCGGACCTTCGCCGATCATGATATCGATCTGGAAATCCTCCAGGGCCGGGTACAGCACCTCCTCGACCACCGGTGGAAGCCGGTGAATTTCGTCGATGAACAGTACATCGCCGGGCTGCAGATTGGTCAACAAAGCGGCCAGGTCTCCTGCCCGTTCCAGCACGGGACCGGAGGTCTGGCGCAGGTTTACCCCCATTTCGTGGGCAATGACGTGGGCCAGGGTCGTTTTCCCCAGCCCCGGCGGACCGAAAATCAGGAAATGGTCCAGCGCTTCATTCCGGCGCCTGGCCGCTTCCAGAAAAATTCCGAGCTTTTCCCGCATGACCGGTTGCCCGATGAATTCGTCCATCGTCCTGGGGCGAAGGCTGGTCTCAGCCGCAAGGTCTTCGACTGTGTCGTCGGGGGATATGAGCCGGACTTCCTCGTTCATGATAATTTAACCCGCATATTGCATGAAGGATCCGGAATTTGCGGTGTAGCTGGCAAAACAGTTTGGTCGATCGTTCGAACAAGCATAGCCATAGCTATGGTTTTCGAAGGATCGGTCGAAATGTGAAGCCAGAAGCAGTGCAAAACCGGATAGGACAAACTGTATTTTTCGCATGACAAACTTTCCAGCCATAAACATCCAAAAATATTCATAATTAGTCATTTATTTGTCCGCCTTCGTGCAATATGCGGGTCAACCATGGATTGCAGGGCCCGGCGGATGATTTCTTCGGCTTTCATATCCGGTTCGGCAGCCTGGCGCACCATGTGGGAAACTTCCTGTGGCTTGTAACCCAGGGCGCGGAGGGCATAGGAGGCTTCGCTACTGGCATTCCCCTCAATCACGGCGCTGCCGCCCGGGACTGAGCCTCCGACGGCGGGTATCACATCCAGCTTGTCACGCAACTCCATGACGATTCGTGCGGCCGTTTTTTTGCCGATACCCGGTATCCGCGTGAGCGCAACCGCATCGTTATCGGCCACGCAGCGCGCCAGCTCATCACCGCTGACACCTGAAAGGATGGTCAGGGCCAGCTTGGCGCCGATGCCGCTGATTTTCAGCAGTTGCCGGAACAAAGTGCGCTGCGCTACGCTGGAAAAGCCATACAGGGTATGACTGTCATCCTTGATTGACAGGTGGGTGAGGATGACCACCGGCTGCCCGGTCTCGGGCAGGTCATCGAACACGGTGAGTGGCGCTTCCACTTCATAACCGACACCGGCAATGTCAATCACAATCAAGGGTGCTTGCTTGTGAATCAGGGTTCCAGCGAGGCGTGCAATCATGTTCTTTGCATTCTTTGCATGCGGTTTAAGGTCTGCTGCGTGTGCTGGTGACATAATGCCACAGCCAGCGCATCGGCGGCATCCTCTTGCGGTTTCTCCTGCAACTGCAACAACACCATCACCATGTGCTGAACCTGTACTTTGTCGGCCCCGCCCCGCCCGACGATGGCCTGCTTGATGGAACGAGGAGCATATTCTGACACCGGCAAGCCCACGGAGACGGCCGCGCATATCGCGGCTCCCAGTGCCTGCCCCAGCTTCAGAGCCGTGCCTGGATTGCGGTTGACGAACACGGTTTCAATCGCCACTTCTTGGGGCTGATATTCTTCGATCAGGTCGCGGATACCGGCAAATATAATACCCAGGCGTTGCGGGAATTCACCCGTACCGGCCTTGATGACACCATGTTGCACGGCTATCGCCCGGTCACCGTTGACTTCGATGATGCCAAACCCGGTAAATCTCGAGCCGGGATCGATTCCTAGGATGCGCATCTAGTTTAGTGTCCTATATTATGTGACGCTACACTAGCCTCAGGCATAGGCCGCTTCGGGTATGTCTGCGTTTGAATAGACAGCCTGGGTGTCGTCCAGGTCTTCCAGTATGTCCAGGAATCTCAGGACCTTCTGACCGGTCTCGACGTCCAGTTCTACTTCCAGGCTTGCCCGCATCGTGATTTCAGCGTTGGCGGCTGTTATACCAGCCGCTTCCATGGCAGCTTTGATGTCGGAAAAGGTTTCCGGCGAAGTGGTTACCTCAATGGAACCATCTTCTCCCATCACAATGTCATCGGCACCGGCTTCCAGCGCTACTTCCATGACTTCGTCTTCCGATGTACCGGGGGCAAAATTGAGCACGCCAATCTTGCTGAACAGGTAGGACACCGAGCCGTCAGTACCGAGATTTCCACCGTATTTGGAAAAAGCGTGGCGTACTTCGGATACCGTCCGGTTGCGGTTATCGCTCAGGCATTCGATCATTACCGCGACCCCCCCCTGGGCATAACCTTCGTAACGGATTTCCTCATAGTTCACACCTTCGAGTTCACCGGCAGCCTTCTTGATGGTGCGCTCAATGGTGTCCTTCGGCATATTGGCAGCGTTTGCCTTCTCAATTGCCAGGCGCAGGCGCGGGTTTGCATCCGGGTCACTCCCGCCTGCCCTGGCCGCGACCGACAGTTCACGATTGATTCGTGTGAATATTTTTCCACGCTTGGCGTCAACGGCTTTCTTGCGGTGCTGGATATTAGCCCATTTACTGTGTCCGGACATGCCTGGGTTCCTTCGATCGATCAGCTAAACGGAATGATTTTACCACGACAGAAGCCTGTTTCGAGGGATTGAGGCGGGCCCACCCCTGAAAAGCTCCAGGTGGTGATCCGGTTGTGAGGAGTTCACTGCTCTGTCCTATCGGAGGTGTGTGCAACTTCGACCGGGTTATAGAAAAATCGCGCGCAGGTGCGCTCTCATACGTTCCGTATATGAAGTTCCGCCAACTGCTCATCGGGAATAGCCGACGGCGCCGATGTCAACAGGCATTGCGCCGTGGTTGTCTTGGGAAATGCGATTACGTCGCGGATTGAATCCTCACCGGTCATCAGGGCCGCGATGCGATCCAGACCGAAGGCGATACCGCCGTGTGGCGGGCAGCCGTACTGCAGAGCCTCCAGCAGGAAACCAAACTTCAGTTGTGCTTCTTCCCGGTCGATGCCGAGCAACTGGAATACCGTCTGCTGCATCTCCGACTTGTGGATACGGATCGAACCTCCGCCGATTTCCGCACCGTTGAGCACCATGTCATATCCCTTGGACAAGGCCTGGCCGGGATTGGCCAACAGCGCTTCAGAATCCGCTTCGACCGGCGCGGTAAAGGGATGGTGCACGGCCATGAACCGGCCGCTATTTTCATCCCATTCGAACATCGGGAATTGGTTCACCCACAATGGCCTCCAGCCTGCGCACACCAGATCGCGATCCTGTCCCACCTTCAGCAATAAGCGGCCCATGAAATTACTGGCGGTAAACCAGTCGCCGGCGCCAAAAAACAGGATATCTCCAGTTTCAGCACCGCTGGCGGCGGAAATTCCCTGCCATGCTTTTTCATCCAGGAACTTGGCGACCGGTGATTGCAATCCTTCCAGGCCCGCTCCACTGTCATTGATCTTGATCCATGCCAGGCCCCTGGCACCGTAGCGGCCTACGTATTTCGTGTATTCATCGATTTGCTTGCGCGAGAGTTCTGCACCGCCCGGGACCCGCAATACGGCTACCCTGGAGCCATCGTCATTGGCCGGACCGGAGAAAACCCGGAACTCGATGTGCGCCACGTGCTCATCCACTGAAACCAGTTCCATCGGGATGCGCAAATCCGGCTTGTCGGAACCGTAGCGGTCCATGGCATCGTGCCAACTGAGTATGGGGAAAGACTCCGGCAATTCCACCTCCAGCGTTTCCCTGAACACCTCCCGCATCAGTGTTTCGGCACACTCCTGGACGTCCTGTTCCTCGACAAAGGCCATCTCGATATCCAGTTGTGTGAACTCGGGCTGGCGATCGGCGCGCAGATCCTCGTCGCGGAAACAACGGGCGATCTGGTAATAACGGTCCATGCCGGACATCATCAACAGCTGTTTGAACAGTTGCGGCGACTGGGGCAAAGCGAAATACTTGCCGGCATGCACGCGGCTGGGAACCAGGTAATCCCGGGCACCCTCGGGAGTTGCCCTGGTCAGGATAGGTGTTTCCAGTTCAGTAAAACCCTTGTCATCCAGGCTGTTGCGGATCGCGCGGTACATGCGCGCCCGGGTGCGCAGATTGTGCTGCATGCGCGGCCGGCGCAAGTCAAGGTAACGGTACTTGAGGCGGATTTCCTCGCCATCTTCGTCGGTCATCAACAGGGGCATGGGTGCCGATGCGTTCAGCAGTTCGACCTTGTCGGCAACAACCTCGATCTTGCCGGTGGCCATGGATTCATTCCACTGGCTTTCAGGCCGCATGCGCACCTGCCCGCTGATCCGTACGCAAAACTCGTTACGCAGGCTCTCGGCGTCGCTGAAAGCCGGACTGTCGGGCTCGACCACGATCTGGACGATGCCGGCATGGTCCCTCAGGCCAATAAAAATGAGGCCGCCGAGGTCCCGTCGGCGACCGACCCAGCCGCAGAGTACAACCGGCTGATCGGCGAATTGTTCGGTTATTTCGCCACAAAGATGTGTGCGCATTGCTGGCTCCCGGGATAAAGTGATGCGGGTCAGGGTTTTGAATCAGGCTGCGTCGGCCTTGTTGCCTGCCGCTTGGCCAGATTCCTTGTTCACGGCTTTTGTGTCAGGGTTTTTTGTCGTGGCCGTGGAGTCGGAAACAGCCGAATCGGAAGTGCCCGAATCGGAAGTACCCGAGTCGGAAGCCCCGCTTCCGGAGTCACCGGAATCATGCAGGTTTTTCCTGTTGTCTTGTTTAAAATCGGTCTCATACCACCCCGATCCCTTCAGCCGGAATCGCACGGCCGAAACCAGGCGTGTCAGTTCAGATTGATCGCAAGCCGGGCAATCCGTCAGGACCGGGTCATTCATTCGCTGCAGTTTTTCCAGTTCATGCCCGCAGCACTTGCATCGATATTCATAAATCGGCATTTTTTCTATTCCTTAATCAAGAGCCTCATACCGGGCCTGAGCCTAACCTGCATATTTCACCAAGGAGAACAACATAATGACCGTTATCATTTTAACTCAGGACTTTAGAGTACATTTGAACGATTTCCTGAAGTTACAGTTTGTCCCATCCGGTTGTGCACAGCATCTGGCTTCACATTTCGGTAAATCCTTCTCAAACCATAGCTATCGCTATGTTTTTTCGAACGATTTACCAAACTGTTTCGCCAGCTACAGCGCAAATTCCGGATCCTCGGTGAATTATGCAGGCTAAACCGGCCAATTATAGGCGAAGATTCAATGAATGGGGGCTATGAGCAGTATTTTCCACACTCAGGGGCTTCCCTGGTCTGATAAAATACGGGGCTTGGATTGAGATTGGTTGTTACGGAGAAGTTTCATGATTTTCACTCGTCTCACGCTCATGGCCACACTGCTGGTTCTAACCGCTTGCCAGCAGACCGATGGTCCGGCTCCGGCACAGCCGGCCGGCGCAACGACTGATGCGGTTCAACAGCCTGCCGGTGAAGGCAGCGCAGAGCTCAATGCACGTTTCGACATCTATGCCACGGTCAGGCTGACCGCCGACCTCAGCCATTTGAGCGAACGGCAAAAACAAATGATTCCGCTGCTGATCGGCGCCTCGAAGATCATGGATGGGCTGTTCTGGCAGCAGTCCTGGGGAGAGAGGAAGGATTTCCTGGCCGGAATCAAAGATCTTGCAACGCGCCGCTTTGCCCGGATCAATTACGGTCCCTGGGACCGCCTGGCCGCCGACCAGCCCTTCATCCACAGCGCCGGGCCCAAACCCCTGGGAGCACAATTCTATCCCGCGGACATGAGCAAGGAAGAGTTCGAAGCCTGGGACCAGCAAGGCAAAGACGGCTTGTACTCGCTGGTGCGTCGCGGGCAGGATGGCGGACTGGAACTGTTGGCCTATTCCGTGGCTTACGCCGCAGAGCTGAAACAGGCAGCCACCCTGCTCAGGGAAGCAGCGGGACTGGCAGACGATGCGGAATTTGCCAACTACCTTCAAATGCGCGCCACTGCGCTGGAGACCGATGACTACCGGCCATCCGACATGGCCTGGATGGATATGAAAAATAACCCGGTCGAGTTGGTGATTGGTCCGATTGAAACCTACGAGGATCAGCTGTACGGCTACCGCGCAGCCTTCGAGGCGTATGTCCTGATCAAGGACCTGGCCTGGAGTGAACGGCTGGCGCGATTTGCGGCATACCTGCCTGAACTGCAGCAGGGCCTGCCGGTAGCGGATGAATACAAGCGCGAAACGCCGGGTTCCGATGCAGATCTGAATGCATACGACGTGATTTACTATGCCGGTCGCTGCAATGCCGGCTCGAAAACCATTGCCATCAACCTGCCCAATGACGAGCGAGTCCAGCTGGCCAAGGGTACCCGCCGCCTACAACTCAAGAACGCCATGCTGGCCAAGTACCAACAGATTCTGGTGCCGATTTCCAAAGTATTGATCGCACAGGACCAGCGCCAGCACATCACCTTCAACTCCTTCTTCGGCAATACGATGTTCCACGAAGTGGCACATGGACTGGGGATCAAGAACACGCTGGACGGACAATCGACTGTTCGCCGCGCGATGAAGGAACATGCCTCGGCCCTGGAGGAAGGCAAGGCCGATATCCTGGGCCTGTACATGGTGCAGAAACTGCGCGAAAAAGGTGAAATCACCGAGGGACAACTCACCGATGACTACGTGACCTTTATGGCCGGAATTTTTCGTTCGATCCGATTCGGTGCGACCAGTGCCCATGGCAAGGCCAACATGATCCGTTTCAATTTTTTCGAGCAGGTGGGCGCTTTCAGCCGGGACCAGGTCAGCGGCACCTACCGCGTCAATATTCCGCAATTCGAACAGGCGGTGAAGGATCTGAGCAGCAAGCTGCTGACCCTGCAGGGCAATGGTGACTATGCAGCAGTAGATGCCTTTGTCGCAGAAATGGGCAAGGTCGGGCCCGGTTTGCAGGCCGATCTAGACCGCCTTGAGGCCGCCGGCATTCCGGTGGATATCGTGTTTGAGCAGGGCACACAAGTGCTCGGACTTTAGTACTCCTTCAAGGTGATAACCCCCATGGGCAAGCGAATCATCGTCAAGATCGGCAGCCAGGTATTGTGTGACCCGGGGGGAGCGCTGAACCGGGATGTGCTGGCCAGCCTGGTCAGGCAACTCGGCGCCCTGAGCACCGACGGCTGGCAGGTACTGCTGGTTACATCCGGCGCGGTGGCGGCGGGCCACAGCCTGGCGGATGAACGAATTCAAGGAATTTCCGACCCGGTTGCCCGCCAACAGGTGATGGCCGCTACCGGCCAGGTCCAGTTGATGGAAACCTACCGCGAGCTTTTTCAGCGCCAGGGCCTGCTGGTAGCACAGGTCCTGACCAGCAAAAGCGACTTCCAGACGCGCCGTCATTACCTGAACATGCGGGGCTGTATCGAAGCGCTGCTGAGCGCCGGCATCGTGCCCATCGTGAACGAGAACGACGTGGTTGCCGTCACTGAATTGATGTTCACCGACAATGATGAACTGGCCGGCCTGCTGGCCGGAATGGTCAATGCCGATCTTTTATGCCTGCTGAGCACGGTAGCGGGCGTATACGACGGTGACCCGGATGATCCTGCAACACAGTGCATTGAATGCTGGGATGATCGCCGTCACCAGATTGAAGACATCGTATCGCGCGGCACTTCCTCGCTGGGGCGCGGCGGCATGCACAGCAAACTGGCCATTGCGCGCAAAGTAGCAAAACTGGGCACCGAGGTGGTCATTGCAGACGGCACCGACCCGGCAATCATCAGCAGGATTCTGGGTGACGGCGCCGGCACACGGTTCCCTGCCCTGGGCAATGCTTCACCCACAAAACGCTGGCTTGCCAGCGTGGACGACCATGCAACAGGCTCTGTCACGGTAAATGCAGGGGCGGAAAGCGCCCTGACCGACAGCAACCGCCTGACCAGCCTGCTGCCGGTCGGAATCGAGGCTGTTGATGGCCGGTTCAAGCGCGGCGACGTCATCCAGATTCTCAACCCAGGCGGCAGGGTTCTGGGATGCGGGCGGGCAAGGTATGATCATCGCGAAACCGAACAACTGATGGGTCAGCACGGACAAAAACCCCTGATCCATTATGACTATCTTTACCTGGTGGGTTGAGACATATGGAAACGAGTCAGACGCAGCAGTACCTGGAAAAGGGATTAATCAGCGTACGCGAGGCGGCGCGAGAACTGGCCCGCGGTGATGACGCGAAGATCCGCTGCGTGCTTGAGTGTCTGGCTGATCGCACGATTGCGGCAGAGAACGAGATCCTGCAGGCGAACCTCAGCGACCTCTCCCGGATGCCGGAATCCGACCCGAAATACGACCGCCTGGCGCTCAACCCGGACCGCCTTGCGGCCATCGCACACGATTTACGCTGTGTTGCCTCCCTGCCGTCGCCCGTTGGCGAAATCCTGGAACAAAGGCAACTGGAGAATGGTCTGGAGCTGAGTAAAGTCCGCGTGCCGATGGGTGTCATCGCGGTTATTTTCGAGTCCCGCCCGAATGTCACTTTCGATGTGTTTGCGCTGTGCCTGAAAACGCTGAACGCCTGCGTGCTCAAGGGCAGCAGCGATGCGCACGACACCAACCAGGTAGTTGTGAAGTTGATGCACGAAGTACTCGAAGAACACGGTCTGGACGCCGCTATCGTGTTCCTGGCACCGCCGGAGCGCCAGTGGCTGCCGCTCATCCTGCAGGCCACCGATTCGATCGACCTGGCCATC
>JAZFUZ010000067.1:0-4568 GCA_036447475.1 Lysobacterales bacterium
GATGTTCCAAGACAAGGCGCAGTCTGCAGGGAATGGCTTGTCCTTTGCAAGGGCTGCAACGCTGTATTGGAGCATCAGGGTAACTCCCTTCGGGCGGGCCGTGAAGCAATCGTCCGCTGTGTTGCGCTTCTTGGCAAGGACGAGCCATTACCGGCAAAGCACGCCTTGCGGTCAACTGCTTCACGACCCGCTGAACCCTACAATATACGTGTGACAGCACACTAGTCCGCATATTGCACGAGTTGCCGGAATTGTCGGTTGATTTCTGTGTAGGTGCATCTTGTGCAGATGACCGTTGTGAACCGTTTATTCTGGACATCGAAGATTTTTGCGAACATGCCGCCCGTTGCGCGGAACTGGTCTGTATCAAATTCATCGTTTTGACATTTCGGGCATTTCCAGTTTTGATGTTCCATGGTGTTCTGATCCTGGTTTAAGCTTAATAAAAGGCCGATGAATTAAACGCTGGGTTGTCAGCAAGTGAATGGGCCACCTGCCTGCTACAGGAGCAGCATAAGACCTTCGGTGATGATCTCTTTTCGCCAGCCCAGGAATCTTTCGGGAATTTGCTGGCCTGTTGCCGCGGCCCTGATTAACTTCTCGAGTTCCTTTCTTGATGCCAGCAACGCGGGATCGATACCGAGATCCTGCGCGCTCTCGCTGACAGAATGTCGCATGGCCTTAAGCTGCTTATGCTGGGTGCTGTTCAGATCCTCTATTTTGTCGACCGGGGATTTTGCAAACTGCGAGTCAGTGATGAGGCGCAATAACTGAGCCTGGTACCGGGTAAGCACGCCGGGATGTATTTCTTCAATATCACGAATTTCTTTCCCGCTTGCAGGCCTCAGTTGAGCCAAGCGCATGAGGTCGGTGTCTGAAATGACGAAGCCACGGGCACGGTTTTTCATTTTCGCAGTTTTTTCTCTCCAGGCTGCCAGTGCCTGGAGTGCCTTCAGTCTCTTATTGTCCATTCGACCAATCCCTGGGAAGCGCAGGTAAGCCTTCTCAGGTTCAACGGGCGTCAGGCTGTTGCGTTTCATCCGCTCGACATCTTCCACCAGCCATTCCCAGCGCCCGGCCTCTTCAAGTTGTGGTCTTATCTTCTGCCACATCATCGGCAAAAGCACCACATCCATGGCCGCATAGCGCAACTGACGGAAATGCAGTGGCCTGCGGCACCAGTTTGACCGGGTCTGATCTTTGTCTACGGCAATATCGAACAGCCACTTCACTGCATGGTGATAGCCCAACTGCAAGGGTTGCCCCAGCATGGCGCTTGCAATCTGTGTATCCATCAGGGGCTCCGGGAGCTGTCCAAGAGCGTACATCAGCACTTCCAGATCTTCGGAGCTGCTGTGGAGGATTTTCGTGATGGCCGTGTTGGCCATCAGTTGAGCCAGGGGTTCAAGTGAGCCAACGCTAAGCGGATCGACCAGCCAGGCAGTCCGGCCATCTGAGATCTGGATCAGGCCCAGGTCTGCACGATAGGTTCGCTCCCGCACGAATTCCGTATCAATACCCAGTACCTCGCTACTTTCCCACTGTTTTGCAGCATTTGCCAGTTGTGTGGCCGATTCGAGCAGGATAGGATGCTCTCCGGCGGAGAGCGCCTGTTGCATGGCAGTTTTATCAAGCATCAGAATTCAGAGAAATCATTTTTTATATTTTTCGGCAATGTCCCAAAGCCATTTATTGTAAATGCTACAGGCAAAGGAATTTGTATGCATACTGTTGTTTTGTCCAGGCTACGGATGAACCGGTCAAGCCAGACATCGGTGAAAAGATCAATTCCCCTGTCTTCGCTGCTGGGGGCAATGCTGAGTATTGCCAACGTTTGTGCCCAGAATAGCGAACAAAGCTTTCCGGATGATACTACTGAGCCCGGCGTCAGTGGCAACCCGGGCAGTCTTGATGCAGATCAGGGCCTGCTTGTGGTCCAGCAACGAATGGTGTCAAGGGCGCTCGAGTATGCGCGCGAACTGGATTTTGAGTCGGCAGAGCGAATTCTCAAGGATGCCTCTTCTGTCCGGGAGTCCCAGGAACTAATCGAAGATGCTCGTGAAGAAATCACTGGTTTCAGAGTACTGCGGGCAGAAGACCTCAAATTGGCTGCAGTATTGGCCATGGATGCCGGAAATTTCAAGCGTGTTGAACATATATTGATCGAATTGATTGCCCTTGGTGGGGCAGGCATCACGGTGAACCAACTTAGACGCAGGATGGAGGAGACGCGGGTGTACGGTGGGTTCCGGCCCGGCCAGGTCATCAGGGACCGGTTCCTGAATCAGGATCGCTGGACACCCAGCTCGGTGGTCATTTTGGCCGGCAGTTTCATGATGGGCTCACCGGCGACTGAGCAGGGCCGTAAGGATAACGAAGGGCCGCTGCATCGTGTGACGTTTTCCCGTGGTTTCGCCTTGGGTCAGTACGAGGTATCCGTGTCAGAATTCCGGGATTTTATAGACCAGACCCGGTCCAAAACCGATGCTGAACGTGATCGTTTTTCATTGACCTATCACCAGCGATCCGGACGCCTGATCCAGCGCGACAATGTGAACTGGAGAATGAACTACGAAGGTCGCGAGGCCGGGGATGATGATCCGGTGGTGCATGTTTCGTGGCGCGATGCCCAGGCTTACGTGAACTGGCTGACCCGGGTTACCGGCAAGCCGTATCGCCTGCCGAGCGAGGCGGAATTTGAATATGCCCAGCGGGGAGGGAACAGTACCAGGTACTGGTGGGGTGGCGATGCACCTCGCCGCGTCGTAGAAAACATCACGGGTGAGGGCGATACCTCCCGCAACCACCGTAACTGGTCAACTTCTTTCAAGGGCTACACGGATCACTTTTGGGGTCCCGCTCCGGTTGGATCTTTCGATCCTTCGCCTTACGGCCTGTTTGACATCGGGGGCAACGTGGGAGAGTGGGTCATGGACTGTTGGCATGATACTTACCTGCGTGCTCCGGTTGATGGTTCCGGCTGGGTCAATCCTGGATGCAAGCTGCGCGTAATCCGCGGAGGCTACTGGGCCAGTTCGCCGGAACAGACCCGGTCTGCATTCAGGCTTTCTGCCAAGCCCGATAGTCACGATGCCAGAATTGGTTTCCGCTTCGCAAGGGACCTCTGATATTCGAGTGGGTATGCGAGGCCATTATGCTCGGTCTTGTAGGAAATTTGCCCGATTTAGCGTTTCTTTGAAAAAATATATTGACAATAATGTCAATTATTGCCATTATTGTCAATATAAAGGGGGGACACCACAACCGACAGCAAGGATTCTGATTGCCGGTGAGATGAAAGGGGTTAGCAAATCGCCGACAAGTGCGGACAGAATTGTTCTTCGGTTGGGTGAAGCAGGGTCCGGGCCAAATGGTCCGGGCTCTGCCTGTGCAAGCGTAATATGGTTACACCGTTCAATGGACTGTCGGCAGTGAAAAGGAGATCCATATGTCCCCGACTAAAGACGAACATCTTCAGGATGCGGCTATTCTCACCCGGGCCGTCGAAAACGTATTCAGAAAACTGATTCGCTTCCTTGTGGGAAGAATCTCGCTTGTGAAGTTGCAGGAGATGATTCGGTTTATATTTATTGAAGAAGCTGAGAACAAAATTAAAAAAGAAAGTCCCAATAAAAATGTTCCACTAACAAAGCTTGCCCTCCTATCTGGGATTGATACAAGAACACTTATTAAAGTAAGAAATAGCGTTGGATATCGACAGCCATTGTATAAAGAAAGTAATTTTCTAAAAGAATTTACACCAGGCGCTGCAATTCTGGATGTTTGGAGTAGTAGGCCACCCTATATTGAGGTTGATTCCGGTAAAATAAAATCTTTGAAAATTAGCGGAAGTGAGGGGAGTTTTGAGTCTCTTTTCTCAGAATGTATTAGGGGAAGAGGTATTACTTATAAATCTCTACTTCACCGACTCATTGAGAGCGGCTCAGTTAGCATTAACAAAAAACTAGGAACAGTGAGTTTATTGAAGAAGGCATATCTACCAGTTGATCCAAGTGATCAATTAGGATCTATCCAAATGGGTTTTTCAGCCATAGGAAATATGCTTGATACCGTAATTCATAATGTTGAGTCTTTAGAAACTGGAAGGGGAAAGTTATTTCAGCAAGGAGTATGGACTTATCGGTTATTACCTAGAAATAGGCCAAAGATACGTAGCGATTTGAGACAATTACTTGATGAAACAGATAAGAAAGCGCGGGAAATAATTTGTAAATATGAAGAAAATAAAGTGTATGCAGAATGCATCACTTCAGGTGTAAGTCTCTTCTATTTTGAAGAGTATCAATAGAGCTTCAAAACAGAATGGACCTGACTGGACCCGTGTGCTTAGCGAGACTTAGTTTAGATATTAACGTCTTTTGGGAGGCATCCCGGATGCCTTGGAACGAGTGTAAACCGGTATGGACCCCGGTCTTAATGGCGCCCCGGAGAGGATTCGAACCTCTGACCTATCGCTTAGGAGGCGATTGCTCTATCCAGCTGAGCTACCGGGGCCTGGATTGCGCCGGTCATGATACAGCGGAGCCGCATCACATTCACCTTGTGAT
>JAZFUZ010000068.1:0-3458 GCA_036447475.1 Lysobacterales bacterium
ATCTCGTGTGTGGAATCTGGGGCACATTGGCGGTCGGTCTGTTTGGAAACCTGGCTTCTGGCGCACAGTTTTTGAGTCAATTGATCGGCGTGATCTGTGTCGGACTGTACTGTGTGATTTTTTCGGGCATCGTATTTTGGGGCGTCAAGCGCGTGTTTGGCCTGCGGGTATCGGAAGAGATTGAAATAGCCGGGCTCGATTTTCATGAGCACGGAATCTCGGGATACCGTGGTCTGCGCGATATGACGCCACCATGGGTCTCGCTGCTTTCGCCCAACTATGGCGCAAAGGTATCCGGAACAATAGATGTTCTCGCCGATGCTACCGACGACCGCGGCGTGTCCGGAGTCCGGTTTACGCTGGATGGAGAGCGATTGGGTGACGATTTAGAAACAGCACCGAACAAGATTATCTGGGATTCGCGTTCGGTTGAAAATGGGGAGCACAGCCTGATTGCTATTGCCTGGGATGCTGCGGGGAATCAAGGCCAATCGGTAGCCTTTCGGATATTTGTAGAGAATTGAATTTGGTTCGGATCTTAAACGGGCTAGGCCTGCCATTTACCCATAAACCCCAACAAGACAACATCACCCATCATCCATCAGTGAATACCCGGCACTCATATACTGAAACGCGGTATAGCCCAGCCATAATAATTGGTGCCCCGGAGGCGGATCATTTTTCCGACCCAGGTAGCCCCCTATTGCGGCGACTAGAAGTACTGCATCACCGAGTAGCGTTGGCGGCTTCAACCCTTTTTTTTTAGCGTAGGCGCGCAGGGTTCGTATTTCAATGTCAGAGAATAGTACCTCAGCAGGCAGCTCCGGTGTTTCTCTGCCAAGCAGTGTCATCAACATAATTCGCCAAGCAATGACCAGATTAATAGCGATGGCTCGACGCAGGCGTTCTGCGGTCTCGTGGGCAAGATTGTCGATAGAGCAGCCCGATTTCAGTACGCGGTGCCAGTCTTCTATGCGCCAGCGTAATGTATACCAGCGCAGACATTTCTCGATATCCGCCGCAGAATCGATGGTAATCGTTGTGAGCAAGAACCACTCCACGGCCTCGGTGTGCGCTGGCGGATTTTCCTCCACGGCATGAATCAATTCGACCGTGACGGGTGGTCTATCGGCATAATATGCGGGTGCAGGCAGTTGGATCTGCAGGTGACGCAAGGCGAGATCCGCCACTCGTTTTGGCCGAACCGCACGGGCTTTTTGCTTGCTTTTCTTCGTTCGGGCGCTCTGCTTCGGGATCGGAACCTGGATCCGACCCTGTATGGGGGACTGACGAACGGCGGCAAATAATTTGAAGGGCTCTTCCTTGATGTTGCGATTATGCTTGGCACGGATCAGGATATCAACGCTGGGGGTTTTACGTTGCTCATCAAAGAGTTCAAAAAAATCAGCTTCCCGGTCACAGACGTCAACGATCTTTGTCTGTGGCATCGTGCCCGCCAGTTCCACCAGATCGCGATGATGCTCGATCCAGACAAAGGTCTTTTTTTCCTCGATCGGGATCTGTGATGATTTCCGTTTATCATCGGCTGATTTGGCTTTCGGAGCCAGGCATTGAGCCTTGAGAACGCCCAGAGGAAGTCCATTCGTCGCCACCGCAAACGTCGAATGCAAGTTCAGTCCAAGGGTCTTGGCACCGGTCTGGTTGGCTTTGAGTTCCCCTAAGCCCGTACAGCTATCCAGGTTGGTGTAATTCAGTTCGCTACCATCCTGCAAACACAACACCACTTTTTGACCCATCATGCGTCGCGCCGTTCGCTGGCGGTGGGGAGCCAGTATATTGGCCATGGTCACCGCCGAGGTTTCCGGTTGGTCGATCATCCGGTAGTAGGCTTTCGTGGCCGCCCAATCCCCCTTGGCGACGCCACTAAAGGCCCGGGTTGGCACCACGGCCTTGGCCGTGGCCACACTGACCAGCCTTTTACTCAACCGCTTGTCACCCAGCGGCGCCCCGCCAAACTCATATTCCGCCCAATGCTCTGCATCCAACCCATCTGTAATATCCAATGCGCCCGATCCTGCGTTAGGTGATAACCCCAGGTGTTTCCTGAACGCGCTTTCCAGCGGGTAAACATAAATGGCCTTGCGACTGAGTGCCGATGTGGCCAGTCGATCCTGCCTGCCTCGCCCTTTTGTCTGTCCTATTTCAATCCAGTTGGCCGCCCGATAGCAGGTGCCTGAATAATGCGCTGTGTCCACAAAGCTTTCAACCAAATAGGGTTTGTATTTATAGCGCTGTTCAAAATCAATGGCCAGGCGAGCCAGGCTCATACTCAAAACCTTCGACGCCAGATTGCGGCAGTCCACACTCGGGCGGATCAGAAAACGACTCATCCCGATCACTCGATGCAAGTGCGCTTGCTGTTGTTCCTTATCCCACCCGATCCACTTGTCTCGAGCGGCCAGCTGCAGGGCGGCGGCGGCAAAACCAAAGCCGCCCAGCCAACCGTGCCGAGAACCAATCAAGTAGCGCAACTGCCGACCCACCAGCGGACCGTCCCCTAATGGATGCTCCCTCAGCATCAACTCATTCCATAGTCGCTTCTCTTCATCTGTTTGCACCATCACCAGTGTTAAATCCTGAACATCTCCCACCTCATGGGGGACATCAACAGGCAGTGAAACAGGTTCCTGTAAGCGTCGAGGCAACTTCCTGGCTCGTTTGCGCTGGACTCCAGGCAGAATGATGTGCCCTGCCTTCTCCAATTGACGCAATGCCTTGGCGCAACTACTGATCTGGATCTGGCCGCGCGCATCATAAAAATCAAACTGCTTACAGGTTCGTCTTGCTAAATCCGTTCGATGGAGAATGTCTTCGTTTTCCAGCAGCTGCCTGATAGTTTCTATGTTCGCGGGCGTCGATAGCGTCCGCTTGATTTGGTTTTGTGTGATCATGCGACAAGCATGCACGATTCAAGGCATTATGTCCAGATGCTAAATATGGGTAAATGGCAGGGCTAGGTACCGTCAAATCGCTGCCAACTCCTTTACACTCAGGGAGTGTATATTTGCAGTAATTATGGTTAAATTGCGGTCATAGGGGAGAAAGCAGGTTTTAATGCACATTTGCATTCCGAAAGGGAAACCAGCGGATATCAAAATGGAAATGTTTGTCATCAAGGTTCAGTTAGATAGTGAATCAGGTGTCTATTATGTTGCCGAGAGCAACGTGCCTGGACTCCATGCTGAGGCTGATACCTTGGACGAAATGCGAGACACTATCTTTGAACTAGCACCCGATTTGCTGGTTGCTAACGGCGTTATCAAACCACGTAAGCAAGATTGCGATGTACCCATTGAACTAATCATGCGAGAGAGTCTTAAAGCCCGCCAAATTGGGTGCTAGGTTTTGGGCGGAAAAAGCTATACTCCTGAGATACTCAGATTATTAAATAAAGCCGGATGTATACACATCAAAAGCGGTAAGCATCAAAAGTGGAA
>JAZFUZ010000069.1:0-3495 GCA_036447475.1 Lysobacterales bacterium
ATCAAAAAGCCGGGGTCTTGCCGTGTTGCTGCACGGTTGGGAGGGCAGCGTGAACTCAAGCTACATCCTGGCCAACGGGGTCCGTCTTTATCAGGCCGGTTTTGACGTGTTCCGGCTGAATTTTCGTGATCACGGTGAAACACACCACCTGAACCCCGGTATTTTCCACTCCTGCAGGCTGGATGAGGTTATCAATGCACTCAGGGATTTGCAGAATCGGCTGGATGCCGGGTGCTGGTTTCTGGCCGGCTATTCGCTGGGTGGCAACTTCTCATTGCGAGTAGCCCTCAATGCGCAGCGGGCCGGGCTGAACCTGGCGCAGGTGGTTGCCGTATGCCCGGTGATCAATCCGGCCAACGCGATGCTGTCGATGGAGCAGGGAATCCGGTTCTACGAGTGGTATTTTCAGCGCAAGTGGTCACGCTCCCTGCGTACCAAGGCTGACTGCTTTCATGATTTATACGGCGATGAGCAGTGGCTTGAAATCAAGAGTGTAAGGGAAAGGACGCATTACCTGGCAACGAAACACGCGGGTTTCGACAGCGCCGATAGCTATTTCGACGGTTATTCGATAGCAGACCAGAGGCTTGCGGCACTGAAAGTACCCTCTACCGTGCTTACCTCTGTTGACGATCCCGTGGTGCCGGTCGGTGATTTTGAAGACTTGCCCGACAACCCTGCGCTGGAGTTGATTATTGCCCCTTACGGGGGTCATTGTGGGTTTTTGAAAAACTGGAAGCTGGAGAGCCTGTCAGAGGACTTGATACTTCAGCGTTTCCTGGGAGCCGCCCGGGATTGGAGCGGGTGAACGGAATCGAACCGTCATCTCCAGCTTGGGAAGCTGGGGTAATAACCGTTATACGACACCCGCTATACGGCCTGTGCAATTTTTAGATAGTAGCAGAAGAAGGGTAATCTACAAATGCGGGTTTTTGGCGGTTAGGAGGTCAGTGCCGCCACGTGTGCATGCGCAGCACCAGCCAGCGCTTCCAGGTCGTAGCCGCCTTCCAGCACCGAGATCACCCGGTCATCGCAGGCAAGATGGGCATAACTGCAGATTTCGCGAGTTATCCAGCCATAGTCGTCATCCTGCAACTCGAGTTGCCCCATCGGATCCCGCTGATGCGCATCGAAGCCGGCGGAAATGATGATCAATTCCGGCTGGAAATCGTGCAGCGCGGGTAAACCCCGTTGTGACCAGGCGGCACGGAATTCATGGCTGCCGGCGCCCGGTGCCAGCGGCAGGTTTAAAATGTTGCCGCAACCCGTTTCGTTTTCGTTGCCGGTTCCCGGGAACAAGGGCATCTGGTGACTGGATACGTACAGCACATCAGGGCTTTGCTCAAAAATCGCCTGGGTGCCATTGCCGTGATGAACATCGAAATCGAGAATCGCAACCCGCTTTATTCCGTGCACGGCAAGGGCATGCCGGGCAGCCACCGCCACATGGTTGAGCAGGCAGAATCCCATTGCACGACCGCGTTGCGCGTGGTGGCCCGGAGGCCGGATGACGCAAAAGGCATTGCGGGATTTGCCTGCGAAGACCTGATCGATGGCAAAACAGGCGGCCCCGCTGCCCCGCAATGCCGCATCGATTGAACCGGGAGAGAGGAAAGTGTCCGGATCCAGTGCAACGTTTTGTACCCCGGGTTTGTCTGCTCCCGGTTCAAGCTCGATCAGCCGTTGCCAGTAATCGGTGTCATGCACCCGGCCAATTTGTTCCAGGCTGGCTCTCGGTGCGGGCAGCAGCTCCGTGTCTTGCATGTTGCGTATGGCGCCCAGTACAGCCCGGACACGGCCTGCTCCCTCCGGATGCCGGGCCCCCGGATCGTGTCTCAGGCAGTCGTCATGATGTAGCAGCAGAGTTTTCATGGTCAAGGAGCCGCTGATCTGTTCATGCTTTCGTCATCTTGCGTCAAAAATACCCGGTTTAAAGTGGAAAATCAGGTTTTGAACAGTGGCAGTGACATGGTTTCCTTGACTTCCTCCATCACCATGTAGCTGCGTGAATCACTGACGCCGGGAAGGGCCAGGATTTTTTCCCCCAGCAGTGTACGATATTCATGCATGTCCTTGACCCTTGCTTTGAGCAGGTAGTCGAAATTTCCGGAAACCAGGTGGCATTCCAGCAGTTCAGGCAGTTGTTTGGCCTGGCGCCGGAATTCCCTGAAAGCGCTGGGCGAGTTGCGTAACAGGCTGATTTCCACGAACACCAGCAGGCTGGCGTCAACCAGTTCCGGGCAAAGTTGCGCGGTATAGCCCTTTATGAATCCATCCCGTTCGAGGCGCCGCACCCGCTCCAGGCAAGGTGTAGCGGTCAGGTTCACTTTTTTTGCCAGCGCGACATTGGACATACGTCCGTCTGCCTGCAGGCACTCGAGGATGTGGCGGTCTGTCCGATCCAGTGGTTTTGGTTTCTTGGGATTTTTGATCATAGAAAAGCCTTGTTTAACCCATTAAATAAGTTGATTTATCTATATTATCCTATTATATAGGATAAAAAACCATGATAAACCAACTAAAATCAGAAGATTAAACAGATAGCGGAATATAAAGATGAAAGTCGGCGTCCCCAGAGAAATCAAAAACCATGAATACCGTGTAGGTCTTGTTCCTGCGGCGGTTCGTGAATTAACTCAACGCGGACATGAGGTTTTCGTGCAATCCACGGCGGGGCACGGTATCGGGGTGGACGATCGCGATTACGAAGCGGCCGGAGCAAGGATCCTGCCGGATGCAGCGCAGGTTTTTGCTATGGCTGAATTGATCGTCAAGGTCAAGGAACCCCAGGCTACCGAGCGGGCTATGCTCACAGAACATCACATCCTGTTCACTTACCTTCATCTCGCGCCCGATGCGTTGCAAACACAAGAGCTGGTCAACAGCGGGGCGTGCTGCATTGCTTATGAGACTGTTACCGATGATGCGGGCCAGTTACCCCTGCTGGCACCAATGTCCGAAGTAGCGGGACGTCTTTCGATTCAGGCCGGCGCCTGGTGCCTGGAAAAAGCTCGCGGTGGTTCAGGTGTATTGCTGGGTGGCGTACCCGGCGTGGAACCAGCCAATGTCGTAATCATCGGTGGCGGCACCGTGGGTTTAAACGCCTGCCAGATAGCCGTAGGCATGGGCGCCAATGTGACCGTGCTGGATCGCAGTACAAAGGTGATGCGTTATCTCGATGCCGTCTTTGCCAGTCGGATTGAAACCGTATTTTCAAATGCGGATTCCATTGAGCGATATATCCGGACCGCCGACCTGGTAATCGGTGGTGTGCTGATCCCCGGTGCCACGGCTCCCAAGCTGGTCACGCGTGAACACCTGGGAATGATGCGCAAGGGTTCTGTGCTGGTGGATGTGGCCATCGATCAGGGCGGATGTTTTGCGACTTCAAAAGCTACCACGCATGCGGAGCCGACCTATATCGTTGACGATATCGTGCATTACTGCGTCGCCAATATGCCCGGTGCCGTGCCGCGCACATCAACCTTCGCCCTG
>JAZFUZ010000070.1:0-5548 GCA_036447475.1 Lysobacterales bacterium
AATCCGGTTCCGTGGCTGGCAAAAAGACAGGTGTAAAACATGCCATCTGCCGTGACCCTTGCGCGGGAACACTGGCCGCAAAAAGGCTCAGTGATTGAATTAATCAGGCCAATCTCGCCGGCCCCGTCTTTGAAGGCATAGCGCCGGGAAGTTTCCCCGGGTGAATGCCTGGTGAGCGGGCGCAACGGCCAACGCTCACTGATTCGCTCCAGCCATTGCGAACCCGGTACTACGCGATCCAGGCTCCAGTTATTGTTGTTGCCGACATCCATGAATTCGATCAGCCGTAGCGTATGACCGCTGCCGCGAAAGTGCCGTACCATATCCATGATGGTGTGATCATTAACACCTCGCTGAACCACGGTATTGATCTTCAAACCTGTGAAGCCGGCCTGTTCAGCAGCCTCAATGCCTTCAAGCACCCTTGCCACTGTGCCCCGACCGCCCGTCATCATGGCAAATACCGTTTCATCGAGGCTGTCCAGGCTGACGGTGATACGCCCCAACCCGGCATCAGCCAGGTCTTGAGCCATTTGCGGCAACAAAATACCGTTGGTAATCAGGGCAAGATCCCCCACACCCGAAATGTTGGCGAGGCGTTCGATCAGGTGGATGACTCCGGGCCGCAATAACGGCTCGCCACCGGTGAGCCGGATTTTGCCAACGCCCAGACTTACGAACGCTTGCACCAATCGCTCTATTTCTGCATCATTCAGCAGTTCGCGCCTGCTCAGGAATGAGCCGGCACCTTTAAGAGATTCCTTGGGCATGCAGTAGGTGCAGCGGAAATTGCAACGGTCATATACCGAGATTCTCAGCTCTTGTAGCGGTCTGGCCAGGACATCGTTAAGTGGCGCTAACACGGAAAAAAGCTCATTAGAATTCTACGCTTGTTTGCACAACGCAAAATATGCTAAGACCATAGACAGGTGAACGGAGGCGTGTCATCACGGGTTTTTCACATATGCGTTCGGTCGCAGGTAGAACCACCAGTTAAGCACCACACATAAACCATAAAAGATTGCGAAGCCATAAAGCGCGTACTCTGGGGTAGTAAGATTTATTTGCTCACCAAATACCTTTGGAATAATAAAAGCGCCGTAGGCGGCTACGGCTGAAGTCCACCCGAGGACCGGTCCGGCTTGCTCCTGGTTGAAAACTGCCGCAATCGTCCTGAAGGTCGAGCCATTGCCAACTCCGGTGGCGGCAAACAGAATGACGAACAAAACAAAAAATGGCCAGAAAAACTCTTCGGGCGTCGCTGAACGGTACGCTGCAGCCATGAAATGGGCCACGCCCAGCGCGGATGCAATCATCACAATCGAAACAATCTGGGTAACCTTCGCTCCACCGACCTTATCCGCAATCCAGCCGCCGATGGGGCGGATCAATGCACCGACAAACGGCCCTATCCATGCGTACATCAGCGCGCTTGGACCGTTGGGATTGATCGCATCGTGTACCAGTACGCCTTCGGGTCCGGTGACGTGCGTGAAGCCGAATATCACCTTGATCGCGAGTGGGAATGCGGCGGAATAGCCTATGAAAGATCCAAAGGTCATGGTGTAGATGACCGTCATGGCCCAGGTATGCTTATTCCTAAATATCCGGAACTGCCGCTTCAGATTGGCCTGCAGTTCACCGCGTGTAAGAAATCTCAACAGCAGCAGCGTAGCGGCAATGACCAGCGGCAGAACAATCCATTTGCTGAGTAAGCCCAGACCGGTAGGCGGTGGAAGCAACAGATAGAGCCCGAAAGAGGCGGTTGCAAAAGCAATCAACAGCAACAGGGAAATCTTCAGCATGCTCAACATGGGATTTCCCAGCTTTGGCGTCACCGCCTCGGTCACGATATTGTTCATCCCGAACCAGCCGAAAAATGCCAGCGGTAGCAGTAAAACCAGCCAGATGAACCCGGCATTATGTATATAAGTTTCGGTGCCGGCTGGGATTTTCCCCAAAAGTGTCCCGCTGCTGTTGACCAGCGTCATTGATTCGCCACCAAATATGCTGATTGTCATCACCAGCGGAATCAGTATCTGCATGGTGGTGACACCAAAATTTCCCAATCCGGCATTGAGTCCCAGCGATGTGCCCTGCACCCGTTTGGGAAAAAAGAAGCTGATGTTCGACATCGAGGATGCAAAATTCCCACCGCCCAAGCCCGATAACAGGGCCAGCAACTGGAAGATCCACAGCGGTGTGTCGGCACTTTTTAACGCAAAACCGGTACCGACGGCGGGCACCAGCAATAGTGCCGTTGTGAAGAAAATCGTATTGCGTCCGCCCGCGATGCGGATAAAGAAAGTGCTGGGAATTCTGAGGGTAGCACCACTTAAGCCTGCGATGGCCATTAAGGTAAAAAGTTCAGCTTGCGCAAAAGGGAAGCCGAGATTAAGCATTTGGACCGTAATAATTCCCCAATACAGCCAGACGGCGAAGCCGCACAGCAGGCTTGGAATGGATATCCAAAGGTTTCTTTTGGCGATTACACTACCCGTGTTTTCCCAAAACGATTCGTCTTCAACTTCCCATTTATTTATATTGACCGTCATCGCATCGCTCCAACTTTCAATGTGCCATCGCTACCGTAAGAGTGGTTTGCGGTGATACTTCAGTTATTCCGCGGTCGCGCTTTAGACCATGCTGTAGTGGCCTTGCGAATGCTCCGTCTGTCCCAATTCCAGATTACGACTTGATAGGGGCGCCAGATGTAATGGAATGGGGCAACCAGGATGTGTATCAGGCGGGTGAAGGGGAATATCAGGAAAATAGCAAACGCGCCGACAATATGTGCCTTGATCACAAGAGGCATTGCTACGACCGCCTCTGGTTGAGGATTGAACTTTAAGATGGACCAAAGATAGGGTGATAGATCAGCTGCAAACCACGATGAGCCCCAGCGGTAACCCAATGCTATCCAGCATCCCAGCAAGACCTGGGCAAGCAACAGGAGCTCGATGAAAAGATCCATGCGAGTGCTCACAACCTTTATCCTGGGGTGGGTAAAGCGCCTGACGATCAAAATAACAAGCCCAACCAACAGTGCAACTGCAAAGGTGAAGCCCACACCCTCATGGGCGATCAGCCGGACCGGATCACTGTTCCAGGCCAATACCCCTGCCGGAAAAAGGAATGCAACCATGTGTCCGAGAAACACCATCAGAATACCAAAATGAAACGGAACTGTTCCCCAGAACCCCTGTTTTCCCTCAAGGAATTGGGCAGACAGGCTGGTAACCTTGAATCCTTTTTGCCTGTATCGGTAGATCGATCCAACCAGGAAAATAATCATCGCCACGTAAGGAAACGCGGAAAAAAAGAAATAGTCTAGTGAAGTCATTTGGTATCCTCTTTCTCAGTACTGGGCTTCGATTTTGTTTTCTCTGCCCACCGAAGTCAGGAAGTCACTGGTGATCTTCAGTGGAATCGTGTCAAGCAGTGAGAAGTCCTGTTTCAGGACCTGGTACAGGGAATTTAAGGCAAATTGATAAAGGGTAACTGCCTCTATAGCGACGGCCGGTGTTTCAATCAGGGTTTTGTAGTGTTTCTGGTAAGAAATATTCCTCTTTTCAACACGATCCGGATTAAATTCACCGATCATTTCACGCAATGCCGGCGCAAGAACCGCATTAACCAGGTCACTGATGAGATCCTCATCTTCGAGCGCCGCCAATAGTCGCAGCAGGTTTGGCAGGTAATCTGCCAGTTCTGTGCCACAATCGATCCCTGCTTCGTTGTGTTCTCGATTCAGGTTCGCCAGCATTTCGCCTCTTTTATAATCATCGCCAAACAGAACATAGCCAATGTCCAGTGTAGTGACGGCCTGCACGTCAAAGGAACGGGTAAACAGCTCCTGCATGGTCATGAGGTCCTGCGTGGGCAGGTGGGACAGGAAACGGTCCAGTTCAGCCGCCGCTTTAACATAATGCCCGTGCAGGAATTCCCTTAAATCCTGAACTCTTTGCGGGTAATTGGCATCGGGGTACTCGAACAGTGCTGCCAGTAGTGAATAGTGAATGCGTTCCATTACAGTCCTCTTTCCGCGGTGCCTTCTTTGAATCCAAACCCGGTACTGCCCTTCTTGTCACCAGTGAACTCCATCATTTCGATGGCTTGTTCCCGATGAGCCGCCGGGATAACGAAGCGGTCATCAAACTTGGCAAGTGCGGTCAGGTAATAAATGTCATCAGCCATCTCTGCTGTCAGCCCTGCTTCTTGCAGTGCCAAATCGGCCTTTTCTTTCGATAGATCACCCACCGTTACATGCCGTCTGTGAATCCTAATCGCCATCAATTTCAGCAGCCTTTCCCTGATCATGTCGGTGTTGCCGCCGCTGAACAGGTTGGCCATGTATTGCATGGGAAATCTTGCCTGTTCGATGGTGCCGAAGAGTTCCTCGGTACTGGTGTCGTAGAGCCAGTCGTCGCTCCAGAATTTGGTCTTGGCGCCCAATTTTTCTGCCTGATCAGCGTTGTTGGCCTTACTCAGTGAGGCCATAACAGGCAGCAGTGGTGGCACATAGAACAACATGGGCAGGGTCCGGAACTCGGAATGTAATGGCAATGCCATACCCCACGTCTTGACGAATTTGTAGACCGGTGACGCCTGGGCCGAGTGGATGGTTGAATCGGCAATACCGTTTTGCTTGGCGGCCTCAATAACTTCAGGATCGAACGGATCCAGCATGATTTCCATATGCCGTTCCACCAGTTCATCGTCAGGGGAGCTAGCCACTTCCTCGATCTTGTCCGCATCATAAAGAACGACACCAAGGTAACGAATTCTACCGACGCACGAATGCATGCAAGCGGGAGCCAGCCCGGCTTCGATGCGCGGAAAACACAGAATGCACTTTTCAGACTTGCCGGTGTGCCAGTTGTAATAAGTCTTTTTGTACGGGCAGGCAGTCACACACATCCGCCAGCCACGGCAGATTTCCTGGTTGACCAGCACGATCCCGTCTTCACCCCGTTTGTAGAGCGCACCCGACGGGCACGAAGCCACACAGGCCGGGTTAAGACAATGATTGCAGATGCGCGGAAGATAGAAAAAAGCCATCTTCTCCAGCTGGAACATCGCCTCTTGTTCGGCCGGGCTCAGATTTTTCAGGTTGGGATCCTTGCGCGCGTAGTCTGGCGTACCACTCAGATCGTCGTCCCAGTTGGGGCCCATTTTTATGTCAATATGTTTGCCGGTAATCAAGGACACGGGCCGCGCCGTCGGCTGGTCGTCACTGGCTTCGGCTTCAATCAGGTCCAGGTATTTGTAGGTAAAGGGCTCATAGTAATCATCGATTACCGGCAGGTTGGGATTGTGGAAGATATTGCCCAACTTGTTCTTACCGGCGCCCTTTAGTTTGATCTCACCGCTGCCATTGCCTTTCTTTTCCCAGCCACCCTTGTAAATATCCTGGTCTTCCCATTTGCCCGGATAGCCGGTACCCGGCTTGGTTTCTACATTATTCCACCATTGGTACTCAGCACCTTTACGGTCTGTCCAGATATTTTTGCAGGCAATCGAACAAGTGTGGCAACCGATACATTTG
>JAZFUZ010000071.1:0-6769 GCA_036447475.1 Lysobacterales bacterium
AATACCGTCAGGCCAAGCAGGGCCACCGCGATGACACGCTGCCTGTTCCGGCGCAACGCGATGAATGCCAGCGACAGAATCAACAGGCCCAGAACACTGGCCACCAGGCGGTGCAGGGGCGTCGCCCAGGCCAGGGGTTGATTGGCTTGCTCGACCATCCGCTGGTAGGTATTTCCGGGTGCAGCGCCCTGGCTGACCGACGCCGGTTGCCCTATATGCCCGTAACATTCCGGCCAGTCGGTACAACCGATGCCCGAGTGCGCCAGCCTCAGGTAGGCGCTGAGGGAGACCAGCAGGATGACCAGCAGCAGTGAAATTTTGGCCAGGCCGTTCATAATTGGATCAGGCCCTAATCAGTCCTTAACTTTCTCGAGTCGGATCGGTGTACCCCGGACCAGGCGCACATAATGGGGCGAGTATTTCCATTCAACGCGGTCCAGGCCGTTGCCGAAATTCCACAACCAGGCCGAGTTCCAATGGAAGTGGTAGTCATTGCCGGACCAGTACTCCCCGGCCTGGGTGTGGGGAAAATATATCGTGTTGATGCTGGGCGGTGTGCTGGTCTTGCGTGGATCGCTGATGGAGCCCAGTTCGTCACGTGTGGGCATTCGCCAGTCATTGAAACCGCAGTAAGCAGCGGTGTTGACCGCCTTCACCAGTGCGCTGGTGTCACAGGCGCTGCCGGCGCACTCACCGCCATCGGGCTTGCCGCGATAGTCCAGCTCTTCACCCGCTGCTTCATCCGGATCGAACCAGGAATAGGTATTGCGCCAGTCGTGGAGCCCGGCTGTGTCGGTCTTGGCTTCCCACACCAGCCCGATGAATTGATCCAGCACGCAGGGCCCTGCCTGACCCGCTTCCAGTTGTTCGCCGTTGGCGTCCAGAGCGATGTACTTGCTGTCGTGAATTTCCGGACCGGGACCGGACTGGGAGTTACAGCCGCCCAGCAGTACCAGGAGGCCAAAAGCGGCCGTCTGCAGGGGCAGATAAATTGAGGGTATTTTTTTCATCAGTTGACTTATCTTTTGCATCATAGCAATACTAATTACGAGGTATCGGCCAAGATAACCTTTTTGCGGGAGAGATAGCAGACCCTGGGTAAAAAAAACAGGGTTCGATCATGAATAATTCATGTATATGACCTGCATCAATTTGCCGCAGTTGAAAATTTGCTAGGGTTAAAGTGCCAATTTGTATTCTGAATGTTTGTTAATCTGAATGGGCTTTCAATTATGAACCAAGAAGTGACCGACACGGAAGAAAATGAGCGCATTCCCACCATGCAGCGCATTATCGATAATCCGTTCCTGCTGTTATTCATCGGTGTGGTTATTCCCACCGTTTTTTATGTTATTTGGGGAATCATGGAAATTATCACGATTCCCATGGCTCCCTAGGGCCTGCCAACACTTGCCCAAACAAAACAACACACAGGTGATATTGTGAGTGCGATACAACCGCCTTCTGAGACGATCTGGTGGAATCAGCCACTGGATCGGGTCGAAGGGACCTGGATTGCGATAGCGCTGGTCTGGTCCCTGATTATGTTCTTCATGATGCCGATCTGGCATATCTACGGTAAGCAGAATATGTCCAACGAGGCTTACCGGACGACGCCCAAGGCATTCATGGCCAAAACGCAGGCAATGGTCGACCGGTATACGATCAGGACCGAGACCACGCAGAACATGCCTGTCGTTCGTCCACCGCCGGGCAGTGATGTCTACCTGATTGGCAGATTATGGCAATGGTGGCCGCTGCTCGAACTGGAGAAAGGGCAGACTTACCGCTTGCATATCTCGTCCATGGACTGGCAGCACGGCTTTTCCCTGCAGCCGGTCAATATCAACACACAGATCCTGCCCGGTTATGAAATGGTTCTGACCATCACACCCGACACGGACGGTGATCAGACCATTATCTGTAATGAGTATTGCGGAATCGGCCATCACAACATGGTCGGTAAAATTTATATAACGGAGGGCGGATCATGAAAATCCAGGAATTCAGGACCTGCCCGGAATCGGGATTACAATTCCACAAGCCGGCAGAAGCGCTGATGCGGTTCCACGCCGTGGCGGCCGTTGTGTGTTTGCTCATCGGCGGCATCACCGCCCTGCTGGTCGTGCTCACTCGCTGGCCGGCCGTTCACCTGCTGCCCGCTGACAAGTTCTACCAGCTTCTGACCACGCATGGCATCAACATGCTGATCTTCTGGATCATCTTTTTCGAGATCGCCGTGTTGCATTTCTGTTCATCGACATTGCTTCGTTGCCGCATTGCAACTCCGAAGCTGGGCTGGCTGGGCTTTGGCCTGATGGTCGCCGGCGCGATCATCAACAATATCTCGGTGTTCAGCGGAAAATCCTCGGTGATGATGACGTCTTACGTGCCCATGCCGGCAGAACCCATGTTCTACCTGGGGCTGATCGTGTTCGTGGTGGGCGCATTGATCGGATGTTTCATCTTCATGGGCACACTGGTGATCGCCAAGGAAGAGAAAACCTATGAGGGCTCTATCCCGCTGGTCACGTTCGGCGCGCTGACGGCCTGCATCATCGCCATTTTCACCATCTCCATGGGCGCCGTTATCCTGATTCCGACTTACCTGTGGACGCTTGGCCTGATTTCCAATATCGATGCAGCGATGTATCGTCTGGTCTGGTGGGCCTTCGGGCATGCCTCCCAACAGATCAACGTGGCGGCCCATGTGGCAGTCTGGTATGCGATTGCGGCCATTGTTTTCGGTGCAAGGCCGTTGTCTGAAAAAGTCAGCCGCACCGCATTTGTGCTCTATATCGCCTTTCTGCAACTGGCTGCCGCCCACCACATCCTGGTAGATCCCGGGCTCAGTTCGACCTGGAAGATCTTCAATACATCGTACGCCATGTACCTCGCGGTGCTGGCCAGCATGATCCATGGCCTCACGGTGCCGGGATCCATCGAGGTAGCACAGCGGGCCAAGGGCCTGACCAAGGGCCTGTACGAATGGCTGCGCAAGGCGCCCTGGGGTAACCCGGTGTTTTCCGGCATGTTCCTGTCGCTGATCGGATTTGGTTTCATCGGAGGAATCTCCGGTGTGGTGATGGGTACGGAGCAGATCAATATCATCATTCACAACACCATCTACGTGCCGGGGCATTTCCACGCCACGATCGTGATCGGTACCACGCTGGCCTTCATGTCACTGACCTACTTCCTGATCCCGGTACTGTTCCGGCGCCAGGTGTTCCTGCCGGGTCTGGCTAAATGGCAGCCGTATATTTTCGGTATCAGCATGATGGTGTTCACCCTGGTGATGATGGGCGCGGGAACACTCGGTGTTGAGCGCCGCCACTGGGATATGGCGTTCACGGATGCGGCCATCGGCTTTGACTATCCGGCCAGCGCCTACGCCCTGATGGGCCTGGTGGGGATCAGCGGTGTCGGGGCCGTGGTGGGTGGAGGGATTTTTGTCTTGATCACGGTGGTCTCGGTATTCCTGGGCAAGCGGGTTGAATCCGAGTCCAGCTATGGGACACAAACCACGCGACTGATGAAAGCGCCGCCGATCGTGCATGCGGAAGGTGGACACGTTGCCGCCGGTAAATGGGGCTTCGCCGCGCCGGGTACCTTTGTCCTGGCGATACTCTTCCTGGCCATTTTTGTCGTGTACTACGCGGTCAACTGGAAATATCTCGCTTCGGTCTGGCCGATGTCTTAAGACTATTTGAGTCCTAAAACGCCGGGCGTACCTGCCCGGCGTTTTTTTTTGAGTTATTCTTGCAGGAATGAAACTAATCCACACACTCCGGTGCAATATGCGGCTTGGCAATTTTCTTTTCGTCATCCTAGCCTGCGTATTACCCGTGTCGGTAGATGCGCAGGCAGACGGCCATGAAAAACCAGCCGCTTATGATGCAGATAAAACGGTTCAAGTTTCGCAGGCCGCCGTGGGCAGCCGGCTGCAGGACTTCGAGTTTATCAATCACCATGGCAGCCCGGTCAGTCTGTCTCAGTATCGGGGCAAACCATTGCTGATCAGCATGATTTTTACCTCCTGTCACCATGTTTGCCCGGCTATTACGAAACATCTGGCCAGCGCGGTCGATGCGGCCCGGGAGGCGCTCGGTGAAGACAGCTTCCGGGTGATCACGGTGGGCTTCGACACCCCGGTCGACACCCCGGACGCGATGCGGGTGTTTGCCGGGCAGCAGGATATTGACGATCCCGATTGGGATTTTCTCAGCGCTTCGGTGGCAACCATGGCTGGCCTGGTGGAGAATATCGGTTTTGTATATTTTCCGTCTCCGCGGGGATTTGATCACGTCAACCAGGTGACGATTGTGGACCGGGACGGCGTGGTTTACCGGCAGGTATACGGTGCCGCTTTCGATTTGCCCTGGCTGGTGGAGCCGCTGAAGGAGCTGGTATTCAACCGCCCGCAAGCCGGCAGTCATTTCACGGCGGATCTGCTGGGCCGGATCAAGCTGTTCTGCACCGTGTACGACCCCAGCACCGGCCGCTACAAATTCGACTATTCCTTGTTCGTCGGCATGGGGGTCGGGGTGTTGAGCGTGTTGGCGGTTTTTACCTACCTGTTGGTGGAGTTCCTTCGCGCGCGGCGCAGGAAAAAGGGATCTGGTCTTGCTTAGCCCGCATAGCGCAGCATCATCCGGGATACTGGTGCAGTATGCGGAATAGCCCATTAGCCGGGGTCCTGCAGAAAAGCGGGCGGGTGATTTTCGAGCTCCTGCGCAGGGCTCTGGGTCGCGGTTTTAACTCTGAGCTGAATCCGCTGAATCACCTGGGCGCCCTGACCATCTATTTTTTCTGGGTCGTGACGGTCAGTGGAATCTGGCTGTTTCTCTTTTTCAAAACCAGCGTTAGCGGTGCCTTTGAGTCGGTCGAGTACCTGACCCACGAGCAGTGGTACCTGGGTGGCGTGATGCGCAGCCTCCACCGTTATGCCTCGGATGCCGCGATCATCACGCTGGTGCTGCATGTGATCAGGGAATTCGTCTATGACCGTTATCGCGGCAACCGCTGGTTCAGCTGGATCAGCGGTATTCCCCTGCTGTGGATAGTGATTCCACTGGGTATTACCGGCTACTGGCTGGTCTGGGACCAGTTGGCCTGGTACGTCGCCCTGACTTCTGCTGAACTGCTGGACTGGCTGCCGATCTTCAGTGACTCCATGGCGCGGAATTTCCTCAGCGCCGACGCGCTCAGTAACCGCTTTTTTACCTTGATGGCTTTCGTCCACCTGATCGGCCTTCCCCTGTTCCTGGTGTTTGGCATCTGGCTTCATGTGCTGCGCATCAACGGTCCGCGGATCAGCCCACCCCGGGCCCTGATGGCGGGCAGCCTGGCAGCGATGATTGTTTTGTCCTTTGCCTGGCCGGCCTTGAGCCAGGGCGAAGTCGATATGACACAGGTACCCCAGAGCATTGGCCTGGACTGGTACTACCTGTTGCTGTATCCGCTGTTGAAGACCTGGTCACCGGCCTGGGTGTGGGGGCTTTTGTCCGGGATCAGCCTGTTGCTGTTGGTGGCGCCCTGGCTGCCGCCTCAGCGGCCTAAATCGGTTGCGGTTGTCGACCTGGACAATTGCAATGGCTGTGCACGCTGTGCCGATGATTGCCCCTTCAGCGCCATCACCATGATGGAGCGCAGTGACGGCATGGCTTACGAAAAAGAAGCTGTGGTCGATCCGTCACTCTGCATGAGCTGTGGAATCTGCGTGGGTGCATGTCCCACGGCAACTCCGTTCCGGCGGCACAGCGCCCTCTCGCCGGGTATCGACATGCCTGATCTTTCAGCAGCCACTCTGCGTGAAAAAATCCGCAAAGCCTCCAACAAACTGAGCGGGAATCACCGGATCCTGGTGATTGGCTGCGAGGGCCATAACAAAACGGTAAAATTGAAATCCAGGCTCAATGACAGTGAGACCGCTACGCTGGACATCATCTGCGCGGCGCAACTGCCCCCTTCCTTTATTGATTTCATTCTCAGCCGCGACCTCGCCGATGGCGTTGTGCTGGCCGGTTGTCCCGGCGGGGAATGCCTGTACCGCTTTGGCGAGCAGTGGACCGGTTTGCGCATTGAACGCCGGCGCGACCCCCGTTTACGTAAACGCGTGGATGCGGACCGGATCGCCCTGACCTGGCAGGAGCCGTGGTCCGGCTTGTCCGGTATTGTCGCTGTCGTGGCCGCGTTGCGGGACTCCCAGCGCTTTGGGAACAGTGCTGAGCAAGGGGCTGATGAGAAAACATCTTTGCCCCCCGTTCGAAGAAATCCATGGAAGCTGCCAGTGACCGTTGCAGCCTATACGCTGTTTATGGTCCTGGTGGGGTGGTTCTCCGTGTGGCCGCGATACCAGTTGATCGAACAAGGCCAGGCCATGGTTTCCCTGTCTTTTTCCCATGCCGGTCAGCGCATCCGGGCGTGCCGCAAGCTCACCCAGGAAGAACTGAACGAGCTTCCGCCGAACATGCGAAAAGCTGAAGATTGTCCGCGTGAACGATTGCCCGTTCGCATTGCCTTCAGCTCAAACGGAATGACCCTGTATGAAGCCAGCAGGGCACCTACCGGCTTGTGGCATGACGGTGAGTCCAATGTTTATCACCGCATGGTGATTCCTGCGGGGAAGCAGAAACTGTTTATCGGCATGGTTGACTCCGGGCGCGAAGAGGGCTTTGATTACTCATTGGAACAGGAGATCGACTTTTTACCCGGCCAGCATGTGGTTGTCGAGTTCGACAGCATTCAACAATCATTCGTTTTCAAG
>JAZFUZ010000072.1:0-4383 GCA_036447475.1 Lysobacterales bacterium
CTTAACCCGCATATAGCACCAGTCGGTCTCTGGCCTCTTTATATATAGCTGAATATTGTGAAGAATATGCTTCTTTTTATTACTATTTCAGAAGTACAGTTTGTCCCCGGCCCGAGACCTATCCCGGCCCTGGCTTGTCCAGCTACGTCTGGACTTGGTCTTCCCTCTATCCATAGCTACAGCTATAGCTTTCGGTCCAGCCCGGTGTCCAGCCGCAGCTGTCCAGCGCCATCATCCGGGATACTGGTGCAATATGCGGGTTAACCCGCATCTAGCTAAGTTGCCGGAATTGTCAGTTGATTTCACCGCACATCCCCCGTTTCTTCGAAACAGTCTGGCCCCATTTTGGTAAACGCTGTTTGGCGTTTATACTGATCCGCTTCCATCACCATTGAGTGACAGAAGCTCGTCACGTTTGCCTGTCTCCGCCAAGGGGGTTTCTAGATGAAGTATGCATGTTTGTTCCTGTTTTTTGCGCTCACGTTGTTAACTCACCCAGCTGTCGCGCAGCAAACGCTGTTGCTCAAACAGCCGTCGATCTCGGCCGACAAGCTGGCCTTCGTTTATGCCGGGGATATCTGGCTAGCGAATCGCGATGGTTCAAATCCGAGGCGCCTGACATCGAGTCCTGCGGAGGAAAACAGTCCGAGTTTTTCACCGGATGGTGACCAGATCACATTTGCGGCGGCATATGAAGACAACATTGACGTGTATGTTGTTTCAGTGTCTGGCGGGCAAACCCGCCGGCTGACCTGGCACCCCGGCCCCGATATGCCCACTGGCTGGACCCCGGATGGAACGGCTGTGACCCTGGTATCGGCACGCGAAACGGATCATGGCCGGTCGGGTCAGTTTTATCACGTGTCTTTGCAAGGAGGTCTGCCGATTAAACAAATGGAGGCACGGGTTTACCGGGGGGTTTATGACGCAGAGGGTAAACGGCTGGCATATATTGCTCACGGTTCGGGGTATAACGGTCTTTTTGGCGGCAGCTCCGGCTGGAAAGGGTACCGCGGTGGTACGACGCCGGCGATCCAGATTATGGATATCGCTGCGCAGACGGTACAGACCATTCCTGGTGAGGGTGTCACCAACTTCAACCCGATCTGGCTGGACGGGCAGTTGTATTTTGTATCTGACCGGGAAAACAAGATATTCAATATCTATCGTTATGATCCGGCAACTACGGTAATCACGAAGATCTCAAACGAGGCTGTCTGGGACGTACGCTCAGCAGGAGGGCATGGCTCAACTATCGTTTACGAAGCGGGCGGGCGGCTGAAGAAAATAGACCTCGAAAATGATCAGCTTACAGAAATCCCAATCGCCATCAGTCCGGATTTGCCACAACTCCACTCCCGGTGGAAGGATGCCAGCAAGACCATTACGCACACAGACATCTCGCCAACCGGCAAGCGGGCGATCATCACCGCAAGGGGTGAAGTGTTTACGGTGCCGGTCGAGGAGGGTTCGACGCGCAATATCACTGCTGATGGAACGAAACATGAATACACTGCAATCTGGTCGCCAAAGGGGGACCAGATTGCTTATATCACGGAATCAGCAGGCGGGCAGAGCCTGCTTGTCGAAGATCAGACCGGCATGGGCGTCAGGGCGCAATACGAACTGGGTCCACATTTCTACCGTCTGCTCGAGTGGGGCATTGGCGACGACTCACGGATCGTTTACCAGGACAATCATCTGTCTTTGTATGCCATCGAGTTGCCCGGCGGATCGATCCGCAAAATCGCCACCGGTACGCGACGCGAAGATATCGAAGTATCCATTTCCGGGGACGGCGAGTGGCTCGCATACACGCTTGAACAAGCAAATTACAACAGGGCCTTGGTGCTGTTGAACTTCGCATCCGGGACAACTTCCGTGGTAACGGAGGGTGTGGCGGACATTGCATCACCGGTTTTTAGCCGCGACGGTAGTTACCTGTATTTCGCCGCTTCTACAAACTCAGGCGCGATTCAAGTCGGGTTGAACATGACCAGTCAGGAGCGGCCCTATCGGGCTGGGCTTTATGCGCTGGTGCTGGCTGCAGACGGTAAGTCACCGGTGCTGGCGGGTAATGGTGACGAAAACGGCGACCAAGTAGAAACCAACAATGGCAAACATGAGAAGAAGGAAGACGATAGCGATAAAACACCAGAGACCCGCGTAGATTTGCAGGATCTTTCTGAGCGGATCGTCGCCTTACCGGTAGCCAAACGTAATTATCGCAATCTGGCCGTTGGCAAGGAAGGCGGGCTGTTTTACCTCCAGGTGGTGCAGCCAGGCACCAGCGTTGAGCCTCCGGGAGTCAAAGAGGGGGCGGAGAATGTACTGCTGCGCTTCGATTTCGAAGAAAAAGAAGTCAAGTCCCTGTTGACGGGTGTGAACCGCTTTGTGATCAGCGCAAAAGGTACTCACATGATCATCAGCAAGGCCGATGGTTCTCTTGAAGTCGCTGCAATAGCCGACGAACTCAAACCGGAGAAACTGGAGCTCGATGGACTGCGGCTGCGGGTGAACCCGCGTGAAGAATGGACACAGATCTTCGACGAAGCCTGGCGGATGGAAAAGGAGTACTTCTATGCACCCAACATGCATGGGCTGGATTGGCAGGCCGTGTACGACCGCTATCGCCCGCTGGTCGATCATGTGGGCCGGCGCGAGGACCTGAGTGCACTGCTGGTCGAAATGATTGCGGAGATGCAGGTGGGTCATAACCGTACGAGCGGCGGCGATGTGCACAAAGAGCAGGGCGCGAAAACCGGATTGCTGGGGGCGAATTTCCGAATCAACAACGACCGCTATCAGCTTGCCAGGGTTTACACCGGCGAATCATGGAATCCTTTCATCAGGGCTCCGCTTGCCACTCCTGGCAATGAGGCCCGGGAAGGTGAATACATTCTCGCCATTAACGGCCGGTCGCTGGGCTCTGCAGACAATATATTCGATGCCTTGCAGGGCACGGATGGCACGCAGATAACTTTACGCGTCGGGCCGGACGCTGACGGTCGCCAGGCACGCGAAATCTTGGTTGAACCGGTAGATTCCGAGCGGATGATGCGTCTGTGGTGGTGGATAGAAAATAACCGGCGTGTCGTCGATGAGGCCAGCAATGGGCGGGTGGGATACGTCTATTTGCCCAATACGGCCGGAATGGGCTACACATTCTTCAACCGGATGTTCTTTGCCCAGGTAGACAAGCAGGCGATGATCATCGATGAGCGCTCAAACGCTGGCGGCCAGGCTGCGAATTACATAACCGACGTGTTGAGTCGCAAACATCTTTCAGGCTGGAAGGATCGGGACGGGCAAATCTTCAACACGCCGGCGGCGGCAGTGCATGGGCCCAAAGTGATGTTGATTGATCAGGACGCTGGGTCCGGCGGTGATTTCCTGCCCTATTCGTTCCGCCACCTGGAGATAGGCAAGCTGATCGGCACGCGGACCTGGGGTGGCCTGATTGGTATCTTTGCCAATCCACGATTGATGGATGGTGGTGTGCTGACGGTACCGTACTTCAGGTTTTTCGATGCAGACCACGCTTGGAGCGTTGAAAACGAGGGTGTTGCGCCAGACATAGAGCTTGCACTCGACCCGATCGCAAGCAACCAAGGCCGGGACACCCAGCTCGAGAGGGCAATTTTGGAGCTGCTGTCGCAGCTCGAAGATTTTGAGAACCCAGTGCCGACAGTGGCTCCTGCATTGCCGGGTGAACTCGGTGAGTAACCGCCTAAGCCGCATAGTGCACTATGCGGGCTGAGGGGCCACTTTTAGCTGCGTTCAGAAAAGAAAAGCCCCACGCAGAGCAGGGCTTTTCCAGGTATTGCGGGAAAGAAAGGTGGTTTACATCATGCCGCCCATTCCACCCATACCGCCCATTCCACCCATATCTCCACCACCCATAGGTGAGTCATCCTTCGGCACTTCAGCAATCATGGCTTCGGTGGTGATCATCAGGCCTGCGATTGAGGCTGCGTTCTGCAGCGCAGCACGCACGACCTTGGTCGGATCCAGGATACCGGCTTTGATCATGTCGGTGAACTCACCCGTGGCAGCATCGTAACCGTAGTTGCCTTTGCCTTCGCGGACCTTGTTCAGGATCACGGAGGCCTCTTCACCGGCATTGGCGACAATCTGACGCAGTGGTTCCTCCAGGGCACGGCTGGCAATGGCGATGCCGACGTTCTGGTCTTCGTTGTCGCCCTTAAGCTTGGCAATGACGTCCAGCGTGCGAACCAAGGCAACTCCACCCCCCGGTACCACGCCTTCTTCGACGGCGGCGCGGGTCGCGTGCAGTGCATCTTCAACCCGGGCTTTCTTTTCCTTCATTTCCACTTCGGTGGCCGCACCAACCTTGATCACGGCCACGCCGCCGGCCAGCTT
>JAZFUZ010000073.1:0-2987 GCA_036447475.1 Lysobacterales bacterium
AACCCCATTATTTGGGCATACCTGTCCCTGGAAACCTTGGTTTCCATCCCCACCCCTCTCCGTTAACCCAGGTCGATACCAAGCAACTAAACAAAGCCAAGTTGTGGGCCCACAATCGATGCTACTCGCCGCGAATCTCACCTTAATCAAGATATATCGGAGTATTAGTGCTTGGTTTAGCGGGAACGTGCTTGCTTGGCAACGCCGATACACTTGACCGGCGGCGTATAAACGTTATTGCCGGGCGAGCACCCTCATGCGTGACGGTACGAAGGCGCTTTTGAGCTGCGGTGCTCCTGCTGCTCGAGCATCTTGTTACGCAACGCACTCGGCGAGATGCCGAATTTGCCCCTGAAAGCGCGGCTGAAGTGCGCGGAGTCGTTGAAGCCCTTGCCATAGGCAATATCGCTGATGGTCCTGTTGCTCATGGATGGATCGATGAGATCCTCCCGCGCCGACTTCAGTCTTCGATCCCAGATCCATTTACACACCGTCATGTCGGACTGACGGAAAAGGTTGTGCAGGTGGCGTATTGAGACGGCGTTGGCCGAGGCCACTTTCGCCGGCGTAAGCTCGTGATCCGAGTAGTTTTCTTCCAGAAAGGAGAGAATCTTGCACATGCGTGCAGCCTGGACACTTCCCTGGTGTTGACCGTTGAGACCGTTTTGTGACCTGCACAGGAAACTGATCAACTCCAGCAGGCTCTCCGCCACCGTATATTGCTCTGTCTCGTTGAGCTGTCCTGCCTCCTTGCTCAACGATTCGAGCAGGTTGATCACAATCCGGGGCAGCCCGCTGCCAGTGTAAATCCGGGCAGCGAATTCACAGATCTGGCGACCGAGGACACGTTCGTGGAAAACCTGGTGCGGCACGCGCAGGATCAATCGGCTCCCCTTCTGCTTGTAATCAATGGAGTAAGGCGTGCCCCCCGCCACAACGGCCAGGGCGCCGGGTTCCAGGGTGAACTCCGCCTCTCCCTGCACAATCTCGGCAGATCCTTCCAAATGGGTGTGGATGAAGAAATCGAATACCGAATCGTCCGCGATGTGCTCATCGAAGCGGCGCACAGTGAATGGGTCGCTCTCGATTCGATAGAGCATGAGCTTGGCCAGCGGAATCCGCTGGAGAGAGTGGTGCTCGAATTTTCCATGTGGGAGCGGGGATATCTTGTAAATACCCCTGGACACCGCTTTCAGAAAGTCCCGATCATCAAAATTCTTTGAGGTGTCCGACATGTTTAATCGTAGGTCCTGGTCGATAAATACATCCACGAAAGCGGCTTCGCCGTGACGGGATATCTCAGGGCCATTCTCCCAGCATGTCCCTTCTTCAGCATAGTTTAACATAGGGCTGCCTCCAGTTAGAGTTCAAGCGCTTCCATTTCCAGTCCGGCACTGCTGGATCGATCCGCCCACCTGCTTGTCACATCCTTGGTTCGCTGCAGCTGTGCCGCAATGGTACGGGAGATTGTGGCATCTTCCAGAAGGAACTTGATATGATACGCAAAAGATTCCGGAGCATTAGCTTCGCTGACGTCAGTGTGTCGGCTGTGAGGGCGCACTGCAATTTCTCGATTCAAGCATGAGGAGTGTATATGTATCCCGCGCCATTTCGTTATCACCGCCCCGGATCACTGGATGAAGCGCTTAGCCTGCTGTCCGAGTTGGGCGAGGCGGCCAAGCCCCTCGCCGGTGGGCAATCGCTGATCCCCTTACTCAAACTGCGCATGGACGAACCCTCAGACCTGGTAGACATTGCCCGACTTCCCGGCCTTCATTTCATGCAAAGCGATGATGGAAACATACGCATTGGCGCGCTTTCTACCCATGCGCGCATCGGCCGTTCGGATCTGGCCAGGGCGGTGCCCATCCTGGGCGATTGCGCGAACGGAATCGCCGATCCTCAGGTGCGCGCGCGCGGCACCATTGGCGGCTCAGTAAGTTCGGCAGACCCGAGCTGCGATTGGCCGACGTTGCTGCACACCCTGGATGCGGAAATCGTCTGCCACAGCAAGGCCGGGAATCGCTCCGTGCCGATCAAAGCATTCATCCTCGACGCCTATACCACGATCCTGGATGATGCGGAGCTGGTGACCGAGATCCGGTTCAAGGCGCCACCCGCCAACAGTGGAGGCGCCTACATCGGCTTCAAAAAGTCGGCGCCGGCTTATCCTACGGCCGCCGTCAGCATCCAGCTTACCCTGGCGGACGGCAATGTATGCCGCAATGTACGACTGGCGCTCAGCGCCGCCGGGCCCCGTCCTGTGACCTCAGATGAGGCGGAAAGCCTGCTCTGCGGTAAGGTACTCACCTCAGAGTTACTCAAGCAGGCTGCCGAGGTGATCGTGGACGCAGCGGATCCGCCAGCGGACTCGCGCGGATCATCAGACTTCAAACGTGCAATTCTTCGCTCCCTGTTCACCCAGGCGGCGCACCGGGCCATAGAACGGGCGGGCGGCACACGGATCATGGGGGCACATGAATATGTCTGAGACAATACAGCGAATCCCGGTGGAGATCACCGTCAACGGCACTTGCTACAGACGCGAGGTCGAGCCGCGCATGCTGCTGGTAGAGTTCATACGCGAAGAGATCAGTCTGACCGGCACCCACATCGGTTGCGACACCAGCTATTGCGGGGCCTGCACCGTGATCCTGGATGGCGATGCGGTGAAGTCCTGTACCCTGTTCGCGGTACAGGCTGACGGCGGCGAAATCATCACCGTGGAAGGTTTGGAAAAAGACGGCGAACTGCATCCCCTGCAACAGGCTTTTTCCCAGGAACACGGCCTGCAATGCGGTTACTGCACGCCCGGTATGCTCATGTCCTCGCTGGTGTTGCTGGCGGACAAACCCGATCCCGAGGAGAAGGATATCCGTAAATGCCTGAGCGGTAACCTGTGTCGCTGCACCGGGTATCAGAACATCATCAAGGCGGTACAGACCGCCGCGAAAGAGCTGCGGGAGGTTTGACCCATGGAGATGAAA
>JAZFUZ010000074.1:0-13829 GCA_036447475.1 Lysobacterales bacterium
CTGTGGTAGCCGGGGCGCCGGTCACCGGGATAAAGGAAAATCCCCCCGCGAAACATGATGCGGTGGCATTCTGCGACCAGTGATGCGATCCAGCGTGTGTTGTAGTTTTTGTTGTGTGGTCCTTCCTTACCTTTCAAGCAATCATCGATATAAGCACGAACGTGACCGTCCCAGCGCCTGGAATTGGACGAATTGATGGCGAATTCGTGGGTGTCCTCGGCAATGCCTATCCCCGGCGCTGTCAGGCAAAATTCGCCGGTATCCGGATTGAGCGTGAAAATATGGGTGCCTTCTCCCAGCGTCATGGCCAGGGCGGTTTGGGGGCCGTAAATGACATAACCGGCAGCTACTTGCCGGTCCCCTTGCTGCAGGAAACACCCGGCATCAGTGTCATCCTTGTCACATTTCATCGGCATCACGGAATAAATCGTTCCGACCGACGCGTTGGTATCAATATTCGACGAGCCATCCAGTGGGTTGATGGCTACGTACATGGGCGCACCCTCGTTGATCTCGATGGGATCATCCAGTTCCGCCGACACCACCCAGGCAACTGGCGCAGACCGGAGTTCTTCGATGATCAGGTCGTTGGCCCGGATATCGAGCTCTTTCCGGGCATCACCATCAACCATGCTGCCATGCTCCGCGCCCAGCGCTCCCGCCAGCGGACCCAGCGCAATAATCTCTGAAATGGCGCAGCAGGATTCGGCGATGATGCGGGTTATATCGGCCACAGCCTGACGCTCCTCGTCATCTCCGGCCCAATCTTCAAGGTATCTTTTGAGTGTCTGGTGTTCAGTCATTGTGTAATCACCGGTGGTTGATATTGGCCCGATGGGCTAAAGTGAATACAAGTCTAGGTGGTGTGCCGACAGGACGGTATATCCATTGGGAGGGGGAGTTAAGGTTATTTGGGTGGGTCAAAAACAATCCTTATGGGCAGGGTCAGGATTTCAGGTACGTCGCGATCGCCTGGGCGCGGCTGTTTACCCCCAGCTTCTGAAAAAGATTCCGCACATGGAACTTGATCGTGTTCAGCGAAACGTCCATGTCACGTGCGATTTGTTTATTGGTGCGGCCTGTGGCCAGGCTAGCCAGCACTTCCAGTTCACGCCGGGTTAATGTGACCATGGGGTTATCGTAAAGAGTCCGCACATCAATGAACGGGAACACCATGCGACCTTCCGCCACGTCAGCAATGGTATCGAGCAAAGAGGAGGGTTGTTCACTCTTGGAGACGAATGCCGCTCCACCGTGGGCCATCACCTGGGCTGGTAGTGTGCTGCTTGCAAGGCCGGTGTAGACCACAATCCGTGGTGGGTTCGCCTGCGCATTGACCCGATCAAGAATCAAGCGACCGTCACAGGGACCGAAAATCCAGCCGATGACACCGACATCGATGCTCTCTTTTGCCAGGTTTTCGAGGAAGCCTTCACAACCCGAAGACACATGCACCAACGTGAATCGGTCATCCTCAGACAGGATCTGTGTGAGCGCCGCCTGGATCAATGGACTCTTGTCCGCGACGCCGACACGGATGGTATCAATTGCCTGTGTGCTTTTCTGGGTCATTCAAAATCCAGTTTCAGGTTTCCACAGTATACTCATTGCTAACCGTGCTTCAGTATGCGGGCTTTTTGCCGCTGCCAGTCGCGGTCTTTTTGGATCCGGCGCTTGTCGTGCTGTCGCTTGCCTTTTGCCAACCCGATTTCCACCTTGGCCTTGCCTCGCGACCAATACATGGCCGTTGGAATTAGCGCATAGCCCTTGCGCTCGACCGCCCCGAACAAACGGTCCAGTTCACGGCGGTGCAGCAGCAACTTGCGTGTGCGCGTGGGATCGGGTGTGCTGTGGGTGGATGCGGTTGGCAGTGGATTGATCAGGCAGCCGAACAGGAAGGCTTCATTGTCTTTGAGCAGCACGTAGCTGTCTGCGAACTGTATTCGCCCTTCCCGCAGCGCCTTGACCTCCCAGCCCTCCAGCGCGATTCCAGCCTCGAAACGTTCCTCGATATGGTATTCGAAGCGCGCCCGCTTGTTGAGCGAAATGGTCTTGTTGCCTTTCATTTTTGAGTCACTCATGCTTATTTTGCTCAAGGTACCAGGCACCATCCGGCGCCTCCACCCTGACTGTTATTCTACTTTCTATGCGGTCGTGCATGCTATGCTTGCGATGTTCTGCGCGACACCCCTCAGTGGATTCAAATGGAAATCAAACGAACAACCCTGGTCCCGCATTCCGCGATGGATATGTTCCGCGTGGTCCAGGATGTGCCATCCTACCCCGAATTTCTCTCATGGTGCCTTGCTGCAACTGTGCATGAAGAAACTTCGGAATACCAGTTGGCGAGCCTGGAGATAAAAGTGGCTGGCATTGTGACGTCTTTTACCACCCGCAACCGATTTGTTCCCGGCGAACGACTGACCCTGGCCCTGGTCGATGGCCCGTTCAGCCACCTGAGCGGTGAATGGCAGTTCAAGGCACTGGGTGAGGAGGGCAGCAAGGTGATGCTGAGCATGAACTTTGATTTTTCCAGTTTGCTCATTGCTTCCGCATTTCGCCGTGGGTTTGCCCGCATTGCTGACAGGTTGATTGATGACTTTGGCAAACGTGCTGACGCGCTCTATGGGCCCTGAAAACCCCAATTCCATGATTCATATTGAAGTTGCCTATGCCACGCCGGACAAGCAGGCGTTACTGGGCCTGTCAGTCCAGAAGGGCACTACCGTTGCCGAAGCGATTGAACAGTCCGCCATCCGGGATGAATTTCCGGATGTGGAAATGGACCTCAAAAGCGTAGGAATTTTCAGCGGCAAAGTACCTTTGAATCACGTGTTAAGGGAAGGCGATCGCATCGAAATTTACCGACCCCTGAGCGCAGATCCCATGGAAATGCGCAGACAACGAGCGCAGCAAGAGTAAATTATCGCTCAGCCATCGATATCCGGACCCGGCAGGTCATCCCCAGGGGTCTGATCCAGTACCTCCATGTCTTTGCGGTACTTGTGGTCCTCAGAGGTGCGTTCCTTGATGGCTTCGATGGCCGGATCTATTGCAAGCACCTCTTCTTCGGCGGATTCTATGGATGCTGCCTGTGGATCGGTCGGCGGTTCGCTTGCCGGTTTTTTAGTGAAAGCGTCCATTTCATCCGCATCACCCGGCGTTTCACCATCGGCGGCTTCAAAGGGCTTATCCCGGCCGATGATTTCAGTCAGAAGATCATTTTCGAACCTGAGTGTCACGGTACGCTGTACTATGTCGCCGCCGCGGCGACTGAATGTCTGGACATAATCCCAGCGATCCTGATGGAAGGGGTCCATGACCGATGGCGTACCCAGCACGTACAGAACCTGTCGCCTGTTCATGCCCTCGTAAAGTTCATCGAGATCTTCCTGCTCGATGGCGTTTCCCTGCTGGATGTTTTGCTTGTAAATTAAACCGCAACCGCTGCACATCAACGCGGCAAAAATAGTACAAAATAGAAGACGAAGCATCATTTCAGACATTACTTATTGAAAATACACATAATCATTCAATTATTTGTTCGCCTTCGCGCAAAATGTCGTTTATACCGAGTTTTCGCGTAGGGCAAAGAGCGTGAATGATACAATAAGCCGGCCCGCAATTGTCAGCGGAATGATGAGCAATGCGCGGCGGATACATTTTGCCAATGGCAGTGACCCAAAAATGAGAGAGATTACTACCGTGGAACCTAAGAACCTCAGGAAAGCCGGGCTGAAAGTTACCCATCCGCGTAAACAGATCCTGGAGATTTTGGATAACCAGCAGCACAAACACCTTACCGCCGATGATATTTACCGCAGCCTGGTAGAAGCCAAAGAAGACATCGGCCTTGCCACCGTCTACCGCGTGCTCAACCAGTTTGAGTCCGCCGGCCTGGTGGAAAAACACAATTTCGAAAGCGGCCAAGCCTACTACGAACTGGATTCAGGCCAACACCACGATCATATGGTCTGCGTGGAAACCGGCAAGGTCATCGAATTCGTCAGCCCGGAAATCGAAGCTGCCCAGAAAAAAATAGCCGAAGCCCACGGTTACATCATAGAAGACCACAGCCTGGTCATTTACGTCCGCCCCAAGCAATAGGGGTCAGCTTCAGTGGCGGGTGGCCGCAGTCGCGAGGAGTTCGGTGGCGTGGGCGCGACTTTGTGCTGACAGACGGCCGCCGAGCATGCGGGCGATTTCGTCGATTCGTTCTTTTTCGGCCAGCAGAAAAGTTTCCACCCGGATTATCCGATCTGCGGAAGTTTTTTGCACCTGGAACTGTTGGTCAGCACAGACGGCGACCTGGGCCAGGTGGGTGACACAAAGGGCCTGACCGGCGACGGACAGGCTTTTAAGCAGGGCGCCGACCGCATTCGCGGCGTCGCCGCCAATACCTGCATCGACCTCGTCGAATACTTGTGTCTGTGCGGGATCGCCTGTCCTGGATGCAACCTTGATGGCGAGACTGATGCGGGACAGCTCACCACCGGAAGCGATTTTTCGCAAGGGGCCGGGCTGGACGCCGGGATTGGCGCTGACCCGGAGTTCCAGGCGGTTGTTACCGCGCGGCGCTGGTGCCGTATCTGCATCGTATCGGACTTCGAATTCGAACCGCCCGCCCTCCATACCCAGCTCCTGCATGAGATCGCTGACCGCACTCGAGAGAAAGGCTGCTCTTGAAACACGGGCCCGATGCAATTCCCGGGCTACCTGGCGATAGTCTTGCAGGGCCTGGTGCAGCCTGGGTTCAATATCGGCCAGCCGCTGATCGATGCTGTCAGCGTGCTGCAGCCGTTGTTCCAGGTTGTGCAGGACCTCAGCCAGTTGTTCAGGCTCGACCCGGTGCTTGCGTGCCAGGTCGTGCTGGCTGCGCAATTTTTGTTCGATATCGGCGAGGCGTTCCGGGCTGAGGTCCATCCGGGACAGCGCGGCCTGGAGACTGCCGCGTGCTTCTTCACAATTGATGGCGGCCTCACTCAGCAGTTGCACCGCTTCATTGATGTCCCGGTCGAGTGCGGTATATTTCTGCAGGTGGCCGATTGCCGCGTGAAGAGCGTCGCCAATACCGGTTTGCTCGGTTGTCAGGCTGATCTGGGCATGTTGCAGCGCTGCGATGATCTCATTTCCCTGGGCCAGGCGGCGGTGTTCTGTTTCCAGCGCCTGGAATTCACCGGGTGAGAGCTGGGCGCCCTCGAGTTCCCGGACCTGGTACTGCAGTAGTTCCGCGTCTCCCGCATCCAGCGGTGATTCACCGAGCAGTGACTGTTTTTCCTGTGCCAGGCGGTTCCATGCCTGGTGCCGGGTGTCGACTGCTTCGAGTTCCCGGTCATGTGTGTGGCTGCCATCGAGAAGACGAAATTGCTCCTCGCTGTGCACCAGTTTAATGTGTTCGTTCTGGCCATGAATCTCGATCAACAAATCACCCAGTTCGACCAACTGCTGCAAGGTTACCGCGCTGCCGTTGATCCACGCCCTGGAGCGTCCGTTGTCGCTGATCAAACGGCGCAGCAGGCAGCTGGTAGCGATATCGAGTTCTGCATCCTGCAGCCAGGCCAGAGCCTGGCTCCCTTCGGCCAGTTCAAATTCAGCGTTGAGCTCGGCCTTAGTGGCGCCGGCACGGATGGCCGCAGTGTCGGCCCGGTTGCCCTTGAGCAGACCCAGGGCGTCCACCAGGATGGATTTTCCAGCTCCGGTTTCACCGGTGATCGCGGTGAAACCGCCACTGAATTCCAGATCCAGTGTTTCCACGATGGCAAAATCACGAATTTGTAGAAAACGGAGCATCGATTCAGTCTGTAAAAATTACCATTGAGGCAACCCGAATGATTCATCAGGGATCCGGGATTTTCGCTGTCGCTGTCGAATGATCATTTTGTCGTCCGTTTGGTGAAATATTCGGGCCCGTACTCTATCAAGGAGATCATAACCGGTACAGCAACGCCAGGAGTGAAGGAAAATTGCTTGAATCAACACGCCGCAACCCCATATTTTGGCCAGATTGGTGCATATTAAGACAACAAGGGCAGTGAAACTGTCTTTCAACTATGGAGCTGGTAACCGTGGCAGACAAGAAGAAAACCCCGCTGAAACAGGAGGTGGAAGTGGAGGTGGAAGCAGATGTAGAGCAGGCGGTCAGTGCCGACTCGAGCGATGAATTTGTCGAAGCGCCGGTGGAAGAGCTGGTAGACGATGAACTGCAGCAGATGGAAAACGCGCTGACCAAAGCCGAGGAGGAGTTGGTCACGCATCGCGATGCCATGCTCCGTATGCAGGCAGAAATGGAAAACCTTCGCAAACGCCTGGTTCGCGACCTGGAAAAGTCCCGCAAGTTCGCATTGGAGCGGATCATGAAGGATCTTCTCCAGGTTCGTGACAGCCTGGAGCTCGGCCAGGAATCTGACTGCGAGGCCGCCACGGCAGAGCAATTACGCGAAGGTCAGGAGCTTACGTTCAAGATGCTGGATAAAGTCTTGCAGGACCACGATATGGAGCTGATTGACCCGGTCGGAGAAACTTTCAATCCTGAATTTCACCAGGCCATGACGGTATTGCCATCGGAAGAATTCGAGGAGAACAAGGTGATGGAAGTGCTGCAAAAAGGATTTAAATTGCACGACCGCCTGATCCGGCCGGCCATGGTGGTGGTGTCGCGCAAACCCTGATGCGAGAGACCTGTGCCATTACGCCGTGATTGAAAAACGCCTGAACAACCCCATTTCAGGTTCATTGGAATTTAATACATTCATACGCAATTTATTTGGGAGATATTACACATGGGCAAGATTATTGGGATTGACCTGGGTACCACCAACTCCTGCGTTGCAGTGATGGAAGGTGGCCAGCCCAAGGTGATCGAAAATGCCGAAGGCGATCGCACCACGCCCTCCATTGTCGCTTTTACCAAGGATGACGAGGTGCTGGTGGGTCAGCCGGCCAAACGCCAGGCGGTGACCAACCCCACCAACACGCTGTTCGCGGTCAAGCGTCTGATCGGCCGCAAGTTCAGCGAAGACGTGGTTCAGAAAGACCGTGACCTGGTTCCGTACACCATCGTGGCGGCTGAAAATGGCGATGCCTGGGTTGAAGCCGGTGGCAAGAAAATGGCTCCGCCGGAAGTATCCGCACGCGTGCTGATGAAGATGAAGAAAACGGCCGAAGATTACCTGGGTGAGGAAGTCACCGAGGCCGTCATCACCGTGCCGGCATACTTCAATGATTCGCAGCGTCAGGCAACCAAGGATGCCGGCCGGATCGCGGGACTGAAGGTCAAGCGCATCATTAACGAGCCGACTGCCGCTGCACTGGCCTATGGTATGGACAAGAAAGCCGGTGACAGCGTGATTGCAGTTTATGATCTGGGTGGCGGCACCTTTGATATTTCCATCATCGAGATTGCGAATGTTGACGGCGAGTACCAGTTCGAAGTGCTGGCAACCAATGGTGACACCTTCCTTGGGGGGGAAGATTTTGACAAGCGGGTTATGGATTACCTGGTTGACCAGTTCAAGAAAGACCAGGGCTTCGATCTGCGCAATGACCCACTGGCGCTGCAGCGCCTGAAAGAAGCCGCAGAGCGCGCCAAAATCGAATTGAGCACCAGCCAGCAAACCGAAGTCAACCTGCCGTATATCACGGCCGATGCCAGTGGTCCCAAGCACCTGAACATCAGGCTCACCCGTGCCAAGCTGGAAGCGCTGGTGGAGGATCTGGTGGCACGCACGATGGGGCCCTGCCGTACCGCGCTGGATGATGCAGGCCTTAAGGTTTCTGACATCCAGGACGTGATCCTGGTCGGTGGCCAGACCCGCATGCCCAAGGTGCAGAAGGCAGTTGCCGAGTTTTATGACCGTGAACCACGCAAGGACGTGAATCCGGATGAGGCAGTGGCCGTTGGCGCTGCCATCCAGGCTGGTGTGCTGTCGGGTGAGGTGAAAGACGTCTTGTTACTGGACGTCACACCCCTGTCCCTGGGTATCGAGACCCTGGGAGGCGTAATGACCAAGCTGATTGAGAAAAACACCACGATCCCGACAAAGGCAGCGCAGATCTTCTCAACAGCGGAAGACAATCAGGGCGCGGTTACCGTGCATGTGCTGCAGGGTGAACGCGAAATGGCCTCGGCCAACAAGTCCCTGGCTCGTTTCGACCTTTCCGGCATTGCGCCAGCCATGCGTGGGTTACCCCAGATCGAAGTGACGTTCGACATCGATGCCAACGGCATCATGCACGTCAGCGCGATCGACAAGGCGACCGGCAAGGAGCAGAAGGTGGAAATCAAGGCGGGCTCCGGTCTGACCGATGATGAGATTGACCGCATGGTGCGCGATGCCGAGACTCACGCGGAGGAAGACCGAAAGTTCCACGAGCTGGTTACCGCACGCAACAACGCCGATGCCATGGTCCATGCCACGCGCAGCAGTCTGAAAGAGCTGGGTGACAAGCTCAGTGAAGATGATCGCAAGCCCATCGAAAGCGCCATGGAAGCTGTCGAGGAAGCCGTTAAAAGCGATGACAGGGAAGCCATCGAAGCGGTCGTCGCCAAGCTGACCGAGGCCGCGCAGGTAATCTACCAGCAAGCTGCCGAAGCGGCACAGGCTGAAACCGAAGCATCCTCCGCTGATGACGATGTCGTTGACGCCGAGTTCGAGGAAGTGGACAAAGAAAAGAAAGACGACTGATCGTTGATTAAATTTGTACGCAAAAAACCCCGGTCAGCACCGGGGTTTTTTGTAGGAACGCGCTCTACGAGCACAGGGTGCGCTCCAAAATTCGCCCGCATGCGGACTCCTGCAAGCCTTGAATTACAACCCTACAAACCCCAAAACTGCTGCACAATAAGTGGAAACCTGGTATGGCCAAACGCGATTACTACGCAATTCTCGGCGTGCAGAAGTCAGCGACTAACGACGAGCTGAAGAAAGCTTATCGCCGCCTGGCGATGAAACATCACCCGGACCGTAATCCGGATGATGAAGGATCACATGAGAAATTCAAAGAAGCCAAGGAAGCGTACGAGATTCTCAAGGATTCCGGGAAGCGGTCGGCCTATGACCAGTTTGGTCATGCCGGTGTTGATCCAACGGCCCGTGGTCCGGGAGGCCCCGGTGGATTCCAGGGGGATGTAGGCGATATTTTCGGTGATATTTTCGGCGATATTTTCGGCGGTGCCCGCAGGGCTGGTCGGCAACGCCAGCGGGGTGCTGATTTGCGCTTTTCGCTGGATCTTGACCTGGAACATGCGATCAGGGGCTTGACCCGGGAAATCAAGGTACCCACCCTGGGCAGGTGCAAAACCTGTGACGGCAGTGGCGCCAAAGATGGCAAGCAACAAACCTGCAGTACCTGTGGTGGCGTTGGCCAGGTGCGTATGCAACAGGGTATTTTCTCGGTCCAGCAGACCTGTCCGGCATGTGCTGGCGCCGGGCAGCGGATCAGCGATCCTTGTCCCGCCTGTCATGGCCAGGGCAGGATCCGCGAAACCCGGACACTCTCGGTAAAAATCCCCGCCGGAGTTGACAGTGGAGACCGTATCCGCCTGGCCGGTGAGGGTGAAGCGGGTATGGCAGGCGCCGCAACCGGTGACCTGTATGTCGAAGTTCACGTCAGGCCACACCGGATATTTGAGCGCGATGGTGATGAGCTGTACTGTGAGGTCCCGATTGTCTTCACCCTCGCCGCATTGGGCGGTGAATTGGAAATTCCGACGCTGAACGGCCAGGTCAAGCTCAAGATTCCTCGGGAAACACAGACCGGCCGCATGTTCCGCCTCAAAGGCAAGGGCGTGAAGTCCGTTCGCAGTCACCGTACCGGCGACCTGATGTGCCGTGTTGTGATCGAGACGCCCGTTAAGCTGAGCCGCGAGCAGAGAGATTTGCTGAGACAGTTCGAACAGTCTTACAGCAACGACAATACGGTTCACAATCCGCGGGCTCACTCCTGGCTGAAGGGTGTCCGCGAATTCTTTGACCGTATGACTTCATGAATAGTCTTTCCGGGAATGGTCAGCCGGGGAGGCTCTGATGTTACAGGTCACGATCCACGGTTCAGGCCGGATGGCAAAAGCGATCTCAAGCGCCGCAGTTGCACGCGACGACCTGATTATCACGGCCACTATTGCCCCGGAGGCTCCGGACTGGGAAAGTGTCAGCCCGCATTTTTTTTCACTCGATGCACTGCCGGCACTGCCGGCCCTGTTGCTTGATTTCACTTTGCCGGCGGGGACCCGCAAGGCCGCGCGATGGTGCGCGCAAAACGACGTCGCCCTGCTCAGCGGCGTGACCGGGCTCCCGGTCGAAGTCAAGGCGGCTTTACGGACTGCAGCCAAAAAAGTAGCGGTACTCTGGTCCCCCAACCTGAGCCTGGGCATCAACCTTCTGGCTGAACTGGCCAAGCGGGCGGCAACCGTACTTGACCCGAAAACCCGGGTCGAAATCGAGGATATCCATCACCAGTGGAAAAAAGACGCTCCCTCGGGTACAGCCCTGATGTTGGGTGAGACGATCGCTGCCCAACGCGGCCGTGCCGGCAGAGAGATTGCTTATTCGTCCATCCGGGAGGGTGAGATCATCGGGGAGCACAAAATCACTTTCTTTATGGCAGGTGAAGAATTCGACCTGGTGCACCGAGCGCACGACCGCTCTATTTACGCGCTGGGTGCGTTAGCCGCAGGAAAGTGGCTGGTCGGACAGCCGGCCGGCCTGTACTCGGCATCAGACTGGCTGGCGAGCCTTAATAGTTAGACAAGGCAGGCGTGCTTCGATAAAATCTGAACGCTTAGAACAAGACACGCAGCGGTTTGGCGCTGGCAACTCGGAACGACTGAATTTCTAAGCGGGAATTGCCTTGCAAGGCTTTCCCGTTTTGCGTATCTGGAGAAAGATATTTTGACTGATCAGGCAGTGCTGGCTTTGGCAGACGGCAGTATTTTCCACGGCCGGAGTATCGGCGCGAGTGGTGAGACGACTGGCGAAGTGGTTTTCAACACAGCCATGACCGGTTACCAGGAAATCCTGACCGATCCATCTTATGCACGCCAACTGGTCACGCTCACAAACCCGCATGTCGGCAATACGGGCTGCAATCCGGAAGATGAGGAATCCGAACGACCGATGGCAGCGGGGTTGATTGTGCGCGATTGCCCGGACCTGCACAGCAGTTGGCGCGCTCGGGAAAGCCTGCCGGACTACCTCCGCAGGAATGGTCTTGTTGCCATTGACGGCATCGATACACGCCGCTTGACACGCATCCTGCGGAAAAAAGGAGCCCAGGGCGGTGCGATCGTCGCAGCTGCCGATGTCAATCCTGATGCAGCCGGAGATGAACGAGCATTGACGCTGGCGCGCTCTTTCCCGGGCATGCTAGGCATGGACCTGGCGCGCGAAGTCACCACCCGGAAAATTTACCCCTGGTCCGAAGGCAGCTGGGACCTGGACAAGCTGGAGTGGAATAAAGTGGCACCCAGGCGGCACGTCGTCGCCTACGATTTTGGTGTAAAACGCAACATCCTTCGGATGCTGGCAGACCGGGGCTGCCGTATAACCGTCGTTCCGGCAACCACATTGGTGAAGAAAGTGATGGCGCTGCAGCCGGATGGCGTGTTGCTGTCCAACGGTCCCGGTGACCCTGAACCCTGTGTCTACGCAATCAAGGCGATTCGCGAACTGATCACCCGGAAAATACCCCTGTTCGGAATTTGTCTCGGCCACCAGTTGCTGGGCCTGGCTGCTGGCGCAAAAACCATCAAAATGAAGTTTGGCCACCATGGGGCCAACCACCCCGTACAGGAGCTGGCCAGCGGCAAGGTCATGATCACCAGCCAGAATCACGGTTTTGCAATCGACGAAAACAGTCTGCCTGAAAACGTGAGGCTCACGCACCGGTCCCTGTTTGATAATTCCCTGCAAGGCATCGAACTGACCAACGCACCGGCCTTCGGTTTCCAGGGACATCCCGAAGCCAGCCCCGGCCCCCACGATATCTCCGGCCTCTTCGACCGCTTCGTCGATGCCATGGAATCGGCCCAGTCCACGGACAATGTTACGGTATTGCGCGAGGCCTGAGCGATCGGGTATCGAGAGCCTTTAAATTGACATGCCAAAAAGAACAGACATTAAAAGCATACTGATCATCGGCGCGGGGCCGATCGTGATCGGTCAGGCTTGTGAGTTTGATTACTCGGGAGCACAGGCTTGCAAAGCGCTGCGGGAAGAGGGTTACCGGGTCATCCTGGTGAATTCGAATCCGGCCACGATTATGACGGACCCGGAGACGGCGGACGCAATCTACATCGAACCGATTGAATGGCGGATCGTGTCACAAATCATCTCGAACGAGAGGCCGGATGCGTTGTTGCCGACCATGGGCGGGCAGACGGCGCTGAACTGTGCTCTGGACCTGGTGCGCGAAGGCGTATTGGAGAAGTATGGAGTCGAAATGATCGGCGCCTCGCGCGAGGCGATCGACATGGCGGAGGACCGTGAGCAGTTTCGCGAGGCCATGCTGGAAATTGGCCTGGAGGTGCCTGCAGCAGTTATCGCCCACAGCATGGAAGAAGCGCTGCAACAGCAGGTCTCCATTGGGTTCCCAACCGTTATCCGGCCGTCTTTCACGATGGGCGGTTCCGGCGGTGGTATTGCCTACAATCGCGAGGAATTCGAGGACATCGTCAGCCGTGGCCTGGATTTATCACCGACTTGTGAGGTCCTGTTGGAAGAATCCGTGTTGGGCTGGAAAGAGTTTGAAATGGAGGTGGTGCGCGACCAGCAGGACAACTGCATCATTGTGTGTTCCATCGAAAATATCGACCCGATGGGCATCCACACCGGTGATTCTATTACCGTGGCCCCGGCCCAGACCCTGACGGACAAGGAATACCAGCGCCTGCGTGACGCATCGATCGCCGTGTTGCGCAAAATCGGCGTGGATACCGGTGGGTCCAATGTCCAGTTTGCCATTAACCCCGACGATGGGCGTGTCGTGGTCATCGAAATGAACCCCCGGGTGTCGCGTTCGTCGGCCCTCGCTTCCAAGGCGACGGGGTTTCCGATCGCCAAGGTAGCTGCAAAGCTGGCGGTGGGCTTCACGCTGGATGAATTGCGCAACGAAATTACCGGAGGCGCCACGCCGGCTTCCTTCGAACCGACCATCGACTATGTCGTTACCAAGATTCCCCGTTTTGCCTTTGAGAAATTTCCCGCTGCCGATGCCTCGTTGACCATCCAGATGAAGTCGGTTGGTGAAGTCATGTCCATTGGCCGGACCTTCCAGGAATCAATCCAAAAAGCACTGCGCAGCCTGGAAACCGGGCGCGATGGATTCAATGAAATTCTGCAGGGCAGCGAGCCGGAAATCCGCCAGGCCAACCTGCAACGCGAATTGCGTGAAGCAGGGGCCGAACGCATCCTCTATGTGGCTGATGCATTTCGTGAGGGTCTGGGTATTAATGACATTCACGAGATGACGCGGATCGATCCCTGGTTCCTGGCCCAGATCGAGGACCTGGTACGCAGCGAGGAGAACATCCGCGGCTGTGCGCTGGAGTCCTTGCACAAGCAGCAGTTATGGAATTTGAAACGCAAGGGTTTCTCGGACAGCAGGATCGCCACCCTGGTAAACGAGTCCGAATCACGCGTCAGGGAGTATCGTCATGCACTGGGAATCCGCCCCGTTTACAAGCGAGTTGACACTTGTGCGGCGGAATTCGCGACCTCGACAGCATACCTGTACTCCACGTATGAGGAAGAATGCGAAGCGGAGCCCACGAAGCGCAAAAAAATCATGGTGTTGGGCGGTGGCCCGAACCGGATCGGGCAGGGGATTGAATT
>JAZFUZ010000075.1:0-10508 GCA_036447475.1 Lysobacterales bacterium
ATGGTGGTGTCGTACATCTCCGCTCTGCGACTGAAGGCGGTGTCCGCCTTGGGCATTACGAAGGGTGCGCGGCTCATGGATTCCACCCCTCCGGCAATGACGTGGTCCGCCTCATCGCAACGGATGGCTCGGGCGGCACTGCCAACTGCATCCATACCGGATCCGCACAGGCGGTTAAGCGTGACACCGGGTACCGAATCGGGCAGGCCGGCCAGCAGACTGCTCATACGCGCAACGTTGCGGTTATCTTCACCGGCCTGATTGGCGCAACCGTAGTAAACGTCGTCCACCGCGCCCCAGTCCACGCCTGAATTTCGCTCGGTTAATTCGCGGATTGGGATGGCGCCCAGATCATCAGTACGGACAGAGGACAGGCCACCCCCATAACGCCCGATTGGGGTCCGGATGGCGTCGCAGATATAGGCATTATTCATTTAAGGTTCCTTACTATGCACCTTTGAATACAGGGGATCGTTTTTGCAGGAAAGCGGCTACGCCTTCCCGGTAGTCGTGACTCCGACCGAGTTCGCGCATGGCGTTCTTTTCCAGTTCCAGTTGCTCTGTGAGCGTATTGCCTGATGATTCGCGCAGCAGCTTCTTGATCATGCCCAAACCACGTGTGGGCTGAGTGGCGAGGTGCGTAGCCAGTTTTTTCGCCTCGAACTGCAAATCCTCGTCATCAACACAACGCCATATCATACCCCAGGCCTCAGCCTGTTCGGCCGGAAGCTTGTCGCCCAGCAGGGCCAGGCCTTTCGCGCGCGCCAGGCCGACCGCTCGCGGCAGGTTCCAGGTCCCGCCGGAATCCGGAACCAGGCCGATTTTGCAAAATACCTGGATGAAGCTGGCGGAACGCGCAGCCAGGACTATGTCGCAGGCCAGCGCGATACTGGCGCCGGCACCAGCAGCGACGCCGTTAACTGCACAGATCACCGGTTTGGGTAGGCCCATGATGCTTTCGATCAGCGGGTTGTAGTATTTTTCAACCGATTCCCCCAGGTCCGGCACGCCACCGTCGGCGGACACTGCCCGATCACTCAGGTCCTGTCCGGCGCAGAAGCCGCGGCCATTGGCGGTAAGCAGAAGGCAACGGATGAAAGCATCTTCCTGGACCTGTTTCATCGCAGTGCGCACTTCCCGGTGCATTTCGGTATTGAAACTGTTGAGCCGGTCAGGACGGTTCAGGGTCAGCGTGGCAACGCCTGAATCCATGTTAAATTGTATAGTCTTGAATGTCATTGGTTCTGTTTTCCTCGTAGAGACTGGCCGAAATAACGAATAGAAAGGATACAAAACGTTCGTTGTAAATAAAAGTTCTGTATCATCTTTTCCTACGTGAAAGGAAACTCAGGCTAAACACAGATGCCCGTTTATCGTATCGAAGGACTCGTGCCGGTCGTTGACCCCGGCGCTTTTGTCCATGAGACCGCAGTCCTGATCGGTGACGTGATCATTGCAGACCGCTGCTACGTCGGGCCGAATGCCGTGTTGCGGGGGGATTTCGGGCGCATCGTGATGGAGGAAGGCTCCAATCTGCAGGACACCTGTGTCGCGCACACCTTTCCCGGTAAGGACTGTATTATTGAAGTCGATGGCCATGTTGGCCACGGTGCGGTGTTGCATGGCTGTCGTATCGGACGCAATGCTCTGGTCGGCATGAACGCGGTTGTGATGGACGATGCGGTGATCGGCGCGGAGTCGATCGTGGGTGCGATGGCGTTCGTGCGCTCGGGGTTCACCTGTCCGGAGCGCAGTATGGTGGTGGGATCTCCAGCACGCGTCATTCGCGCCGTCCGGGAAACGGAAGTCCAGTGGAAAAGCCTGGGTACCAAGGAGTACCAACAGTTGGGTAGCCGCTGCCGGCTCTCGCTTGAGAAAGTGGAGCCCCTGGCTGAACCGGAGCCCGATCGCCCCCGGATCAACATCAGTGAGTTCAAACCCAAGAATCAGCTCTAAGCGTACCTATCCACTGGTCTTCAATCCGGCCATTGCAGAAACGCGGACCTGGCCGGCATGATAAAAACCATCTTTCAGCAAGCTGTTTACCCGTCCTTTTTCTTTAGCAGCAGCATTTCCTCGTCCATACCGCCTTCCATGAAATTGACCAGATTAGTGATCGAAATGTCGTTCTTGAGGAACAGTTTGCTGAAGGCATTGATGCATGATTCTGAACTTGCCTCGGGAAATCTGACCTTGAATTCCCCGCGGAACACCACGTATTCCGCGAAGGCAAACACCTTGCCGTAATTGAAATTGTTGCTTGCCGCAATGGCTCTGCGGATTCGTGGTACCTTGAGCAGCCTCTTGTATTCGCCTGGCGCTGCTTTATAGACGATGGTCACCAGTTCCCTGGCGTGATCCATGACGTCGGTGTGCTGACCTAGTACGTTGTCGGTTAGATCTCGTGTCATGCCGTGTTCAATCTTTCCGCCGCTCCACCAGCGTCAGGATGTCATATACCGCAACAGGGTCGTCATTTTGGTTGGTGACTTCGACGTCCCATACGACCACACCGGTGGCCTTTTTTTCGTCCGGACGCTTCTCTTTGTGGATCTTTTGCTTGACGGTAAGACGTACCCGGATGGTGTCGCCGATACCGACAGGCTCGATGAAACGCAGGTTCTCCAGGCCGTAATTGGCCAGCATCGGCCCAGGCGCCGGATCGACGAACATGCCGGCGGCGGCCGAGATCACGAAGTAGCCATGTGCCACGCGCTTGCCAAACAGGGAATCCTTTGCAGCAATTTCATCAAAGTGTGCGTAGAAATGATCACCAGAAATGCAGCCAAAGTTGACGATATCAGCCTCGGTGACCGTGCGCCGATGGGTCAACAACGTTTCGCCGATCTGCAGGTCTTCGAAGTATTTTCGGAACGGGTGCACCGGTTCGATGATCGGTTTCGAACCAACCGTGTATTGGCGTGTGATGGCCGTCAGAGTGGTGGGTGAACCCTGTATGGCTGTGCGCTGCATGTAGTGCTTGATGGCGCGGCTGCCGCCCAATTCCTCGCCGCCGCCAGCGCGGCCGGGGCCACCGTGTACCAGCGGTGCCAGTGGTGTTCCGTGGCCGGTGGATTCGGCTGCACAGTCGCTGTTCAGCACCATGATGCGGCCGTGGTAGGCGGCAGTGCCCAGTACGATGCGAGCCGCCTCCTCGTCATCGGCGGTGACCAAGGATCCGACCAGGCTGCCGCGGCCAAGTTTGGCCAGTGCAATGGCCTCTTCGGTATCGCCATAGGGCATCAGGGTGCTAACCGGGCCGAAGGCCTCCACGCTATGCGGCTCTTCACTTGCAAACGGGTCGTCGCAGTAGAGCAGGGTAGCCGGGAAAAAGGCGCCTTTTTCCCGGTCCGCTCCGACCACTTCGAAATCCCGGTTACCGCCGTGCAGAATGTCGCAGGATTGGGCCAGTTTTTCCACACTTTGCCACACGGCTGCGCATTGATCTGTACCGACCAGGGAGCCCATGCGCACACCCTCGACCGCGGGATCCCCCATGACGGCCCGGTCCAGCCGGGCTTTCAACGCATCAGCCACGGCCTCAACCTGTTTCCTCGGTACGATGGCACGCCGGATGGCAGTGCACTTCTGACCGGCCTTGATCGTCATTTCCTGGGCCACACCCTTGACGAATAGATCGAATTCAGGGGTGTCTGGTGTGACGTTTGCACCCAGGATTGAACAATTCAGGGAGTCTGCTTCCAGGTTGAAGGGGATGCTGTATTCCAGGATATTGGGATGTGATTTCAGCATTTTGCCGGTGGATGCAGAGCCGGTGAAGGTCACCGCGTCCTGTTCGGTGAGATGCTCAAAAAGGTCGCCCACGCCGCCACAGATCAACTGGATCGAACCCTCCGGCATGATGTTGGAATCGATGATTTCCCTGACCATGGCCTCGGTGAGATAGGACGATACGGTAGCGGGTTTCACCACCACGGGCACACCGGCAATCAGGCTGGGCACGATTTTCTCCAACATGCCCCAGCAGGGGAAGTTGAAGGCGTTGATATGGATTGATACGCCTTCCTTGGGCACCAGGATATGGCGGCCCACGAAGCTGCCTTTTGCCGACAGCCGTTCCACCTTGCCCTCGACGCAGAAAGTTTCATTGGGCAATTCGCGCCGCGCGATGCCGGAGTAACTGAATACGGTGCCGATGCCACCCTCGATATCGATCCAGCTGTCGCCACGGGTGGCACCGGTCAAAGCGGAAATTTCATAAAACTTTTCTTTCTTTCCCATCAGGTGTTTGGCCAGGGCCTTGAGCATATTCGCTCTGTCGTGGATGGTCATGGCGCGCAGTGCCTTGCCGCCGACATTCCGGCCGTGGCGGAGCACGTCGGCGAAATCGATACCGCTGCTGTCGACAATGCCGACCGGCTCGCCGGTGATGGCGTTGCGTACCTCTACTCCTACACCCTGGCCCGGCGTCCAGGCGCCGCTTATGTAACTTTCAATTCTCATCAAACTCTCCGTTTTTTACCGGGTACAGGCCGGGCTTGGTTCATTAGTGTGGAGCAATATGATACAAAAATTCGTGCCCCGATCAATCATCTGTATACTTGGATTATATGCGCCCTACCTCAGCAATTGTACGGCTGAATGCCATCACGGAAAACTTCAGAATCGCCTGCCGGCTCGCGCCTGGTTCGCAGAATGTAGCCGTAATCAAAGCCAATGCCTATGGCCACGGGGCGGTAGAGGTCGCACGGGCGCTGCAAGATGAGACCCCGGCATTCGCTGTCGCATTTTTCGAAGAAGCGGTGCAGTTACGGGATGCGGGCATCACGCAGCCGGTCTTGATCCTGCAAGGCACCATGGGCGACGAAAATGTCGGCGAAGCGGCTGCCATGGGCTTCTGGTTGATGTTGAACAACCGTCAGCAAATTGACCGCGTACTGTCTTCAAAACCCACCCGGCCAGTCAGGGCATGGCTCAAGGTGGAAACGGGTATGCACCGCCTTGGACTGGAGCCGGAAGAAGTGTCAAGCGCCTGCGAAGCATTGTCTGCGTCCGACAATATTCAGCCGGATCTCGTTCTGTGCACCCAACTGGCCTGTGCCGATGACCTTGCCAGCCCGGTGACAAAACAGCAGGTGAACAGACTCAGATCCTTTGCCGCAAAGCACAAGCTTTCCCTGAGCATGGCAAATTCAGCAGCCATCATGGCGTGGCCGGAATCCCACGCCCAATGGAACCGGCCCGGGTACATGCTTTATGGCAACAGCCCGTTTACGGCGGCTGAGAGTAGTAATGAAGGACTGCTTCCAGCCATGACCCTGGAGTCGGAAATCATCGCCATCCAGGAGGTTGAACCTGGAGAAGGGGTAGGGTATGGCCTCAATTGGGTCGCCCAAAGGCAGTCAAGAGTTGGCATTATCGCAATCGGTTATGGTGACGGTTATCCGAGGCACGCGCCTGGCGGCACCCCGGTGCTGGTGAATGGTGCGCGCGTACCACTGGCGGGCCGGGTTTCCATGGACATGATTTCGGTGGACCTAACGGATCATCACGGAGCTAAGATCGGCGACTCTGTCGAGCTCTGGGGAAAGAATCTGAGTGTCAACGAAGTGGCAGCCGTCACCGGTACGATTGGCTACGAATTACTGGCTGGATTGACCGGGCGACTGCTCCGGGTATACCAGACATAAGATCGTATCAAGAAAGTTAATTGCCAAATCTCTCCCCAATGCGGAATAATTCATAGCTTTGGAAATCTTAGCCTGAACCAGGAGTGATGGTGGACTCACCGTTCCGTTTCAAACCATGGATCGTTCTCTTGTTTGCAACCGCGCTGATTTCGGCCTGCGCGGGGACGGCACGTGGACTGAAGACTTCCATATACCAGCACGAGAAAAATGTTGCGGTGGTCGACTACAGTCTGTCCAAGGCCGATGCGATGGTCGTAATCCGTTACCCGGCGATTATTCATGCCGATGCCGAGCAACCCTATTTCCATGCTTTTTCGATAAATGCGATTGGGGGTGAGGTACCGCCTGCCAACCGAACAAAAAAGGCAACCACCCGAATTGCGCAATCAGTCATCGCCAAGTCCAATTATTACGTGATGACTTTATATCGCGAATTACAGAAGGAATTACCGCCGGATACGGTTCTGCTGTCGCCACACATCATTATGTGGGACCGGAAAAGGGGAATCTACAGCAGGCCCATCCTTGCGACAGAGCAGATTCCCAGTGTTGTCACCATTGATTTCAATGTCTATTCCTATCCGGACACGGATGAGATGATGGACTCGCCGCCGGTAACATTCGGTGACCTGGTGACTCCCTTGTTCGTGGTGCACAGCAATCGGTGGGTGAGGCCTCCGACCAACGGACTGTGGCTCTCCAGCAATCCCCTGGTGCAGGCTGCCTGGGAGCAGTCATCCTTGCAGGCCCATAGTGAGGTCGAAAGGAAAATGGATCAAATCGGACCGAGCTATCAAAGGCCGCTGGATTTCATTGCTTTTCTGAATACCCGGTCCGGGGGGTGGCGGGATCTTCCGCTCAAAAGCGTGGGGGGCGCTCTGGGTGACGTCATCGCGGTGGAAGATTATCCGGTTGAAAAAATCAGGATGGACGGTGCGTTGCTCGAAAACCTGGCCGAAGACTGGACGCAAGACCCGTTTGCAGAAAGTTTTGTAAAAGGTGCTGCGAACCGGGTCAAGCAAACACTTAATTCTGTGAATCACGACAAGGCAACCTTTTTTGCCCGGCACAATGCACTGGCGAGATTTGACCCTGAACTGGCAATCGCTTTTCTCGCGCAATCCGGAGGCGAAAGTGTTCGTGCACGCCTCCAATTGGCCGAAGCCCTGATCGAAGCAGAGAGGAAATTCCTGGCATCCCAGTCTCTCGGCCTTTATGAGGGCGCTTACACGGGCGACTACGGCATGCAAATGCGTCAGATGATCGAGGGTGAATACAAGCTGCTTGAAAAACGCCGATCCGAAGCTCGGAAGCACAATGTCACCACAGCGGTGGCTGCGCTGGCCCTGGTTGGCTCGGTTTACGGTGCGACGGCTTCCGGTGCGGCAGGTACCGCATTGCTGCAGAATTTTGCCGGTATCTTCATGCTCGGTTCCCTGTGGGCCATGAGTTTGACCTTCAAGACACAAGCGGAATCTGCCGAGATGTCGGAGCATTTTCTGACCTTGATCGCACCGGCGCTGGAGAGGCAAATAGCAGTGCAGATGGAGTGGCTGGAATCCAAAGAGAAGATTACCGCCATCGGGTTTGCGGAGTTCAGGAACAAAACCCTGTCACTCTACCAGGCGAGAGTAAGATCCCTGCAGGCTGATGTCACGGACCGCTGTGTTTTTAAACACCCGACCTTCAGCGAGCCTGGGCGATGGTATGGAAGTTGCAGAGGCGGGTTGGCCTCGGAGCGTGGTTATGGAGTGGTAAGGGATGGTTTGGGCAACTACGTGGAGTACCTCGGAACAGCACAAGACGGTATGGCTTCGGGGACGGGTGGGATGATCGTGCGGTCGGTAAATAAAGTCGGCGCCATCTATTATGAGGGAGACTTCAGCAATGGTTTGCCCGATGGAACGGTGAAAATAGAGGAGCCTGGCCGGAAAGCAAGAATCAGGGAATTCAGGGCCGGTGTGGATGTCGGAAAAGGAAATGCAAGCCAATTGCAATCACTGGCGTTCTGACAGACCTATGAAAAACTGCTTAAAAACAGGATTGATCGTAATCGGCTTGCTGGCAGCCTGGCCATCAGTGGCCATGGCGAACGCCCATCCTGAATCCATCGACGAGTTACCTCCCGGTGAAAAATTTCGCCAGTTGAGCCTGCTGCTGCTGGTATCGGGTGGAGTGAAGCCCGGCTTACTGCAGTCGATTTATGTTGCAGATACAAATGGCACCGATGAAGCCGATCTCGGATCGGCCAGTTTCACTTTGCAGTTAGATGATTTCCAGACGCCATTGGCACGGATTGTAGACCAGGAAAGCATGCTGGACAGCGCTGCGCAGATGTTTGCTTATACTCGAGATAACGGTCAGGAAATCCAGCTCGAACTGGCGGAAATAACCCAGACCAACCCGATTCTTATCAGCATGGTGGATGTAAACGAAATTGCTGAGGACGCAATCATCATTCGCAACGCGATAGCGGACGCCATCGCGTATTCGCAGGTGGTGGAACAATCACAGGGCGCGGAGCGACTGCAGGTATTCCGAAACCAGACAGTTCACCTGAGAAATATGATGGAATTCAATATATTCCAGGAAGAACTGGCCCGGTCTACTGACCAGGCCATAATCGATTTGGGTGGCCGGTTGGATGCCTATCAACGCATGTTCGATGATGAAATTGATCCGGACCTAGTCCGGCGGCGGGTTGATTCAGCGAAAATCATGAACGCCCTGACGGGCACCGACTTTGATGATCAGGCCAGGATGCGCACCAACGAAATCCTGATGATGCTGATCCTGATGGAAAGCCAGGTTCACTGATTTGTCTACAGATTTTCCGAATCGTCTTCCGGCTCTGCCAAGCCTTCCAGCTTGTCCAGGTCCTTGATTGCAATGGTGCCGGGGATGACGAATTCAGATTCTGACAGCCGTTGGGAATCCCGGTTGCTTTGCTGCGATGTCGTGTCCCCGTCTTCGGCGCTGCTGGAATCCTGTCCTTGTTTCGCCCTCAGGAAGGCCAGTGCGCTCTCGGATACACCTGCGGTGCTAATTTCATCTGCATCATCGTTCTGCTGGGACTGGTAGGGCTCATAAGAGCCTGCTGAGCTGGGGCTTTTGTGCTGGGAACTTTGTGGCCTCCCTTCACCTTCAGATTCACCTTGTGACTGGTCCTGACCACCTTGCTCCTGGTTCGGTTGGCCGCTGGGGCTGGCAGCCTGCTGGCTGTCACTGCCGGGCATTGAGGGCCTGTTGGCCTCGAAAGCTCTTGCCTCCCGTTGATGGTATTTCTCCATCTGCTCGGCCCAGGCCTCTTGCTCGCGGTCACGCAGACCGGGATCCTCTTGCGCTGCTTCGCTGGGGTCATAGGGATATTCTCTCAATGCGTCAAAGGGTTCCCATTGCCCGCTTTCGATAATGATGTCCGTTAGCTGGTCCCTGATGTTGTCTCTTGACTCTTTAGGCAGTTTATCTATTTTTTCCCGCCTGGCCTGCGCGGTGTAAGTGGTGTTGGAAAAGGTGTCTCGGTCACGCGAGCCTGCCAGTTCCATGCTTTTGCGATAGGCGTCCTCACGTGCTTCGGCCTGTTTGCCAGAACTGTCTTGATCATTCGGACTGGTGTTGTGCTGAGCCTGCACCACTCCGATGTAAAGGCTTGAACTGATCACAAGTAGGAAAATTTTGGAGATCACGTCAATCATGAGATTATTATGCCAGCATCAGCTGAGTCGGGACTGAAGTCTAGTCATCCACCTTTCGCACGACCCGGAAACCGGTAAAGTCATTGCGGTCGCCGGTCTTCAGATTGAATCGTGCCGGAAGCCTGATTTCTTTTGTTCCGGTGAACCAGGAACCACCGCGGGTTATCCGTGAACTGCAAATTCCCCGGCTCCAGGCGCTGCCGTCCGCAGGTCCGTCCAGGTAGGAAAGATTCATGCAATCCAGGGTCCATTCGGCCACGTTGCCGATGACGTCATAAACACCAAAACCATTACTTTTGAATGAGCCCACCGGCAGGGTTTCCATGACCGCACCGTCTGCGCAGGACTCATGCTGCCAGCGGAAACCGGTCTCAAAGCCGGCGATGTTGCCGAATTCGCAAGCGCGGGCAGGATCTCCACCAGGCCAGTTACTTTCTTCGCCGGCCCGGGCGAAATACTCCCATTCACTTTCACTCGGCAGGTGATAGGATTGCCCGGTTTTTTTGCTGAGCCAGGCAACATACTCCTGTGCGTCGTTCCAGGACACCATGATCACCGGCCGCGAGCCTCGCCCCCAGCCATTGTCCCGCGGGCGGGTGGTGCAGTCTCCATCGGCCGCGCACAAGTCCCATTGCTGCATCGTTACTTCGAACACGCCGACCGCGAACGGTTCGGCGATGGTGATCATTCGCCGGGGTTTTTCTTTCTTCAACGCCAGTGGCTCGGATTCTTCTGAACCTTGCCAGTAGGAACCTGCAGGCACCACCACCATGGCCGGGCAGTCAGCGCAGTCCTTGAATGTCTTGCCGGGGCGCAGCGTAAGTTGGTCTATCGCCTCCAGCGCCGCGGCCACCTTACTCCCGCCCGGGAAGGCCCTGATGTATGTCTGGTAGGCATCGATGGTATTCAGCTTGCTTGCTGATTCAAAGCCACGGAGTTCATTAATTTCGTCAGTCAGGCGCCGGGACAAATCACGGGCCTCTTCGTCGTGCCGCCCTCCCGGCCAGTCCGACAGGTAGGCATCCATGGCCCCAACGGTCCTTGTTGCCCGGGCCGAATCCCACGCCAGGTCATCCTGCTGGTCCTTTTCCTGCGCTTGCCGCTGCGCTTCCGTCCTGGCGAGTTCAAATTCCTGTTGCGCAATCCTGGCATCGGTCTGGTG
>JAZFUZ010000076.1:0-3164 GCA_036447475.1 Lysobacterales bacterium
ACGGCGGAATGTGAAGATCGGATATATGTGCGATCCGGAACATACGGTTATGGCCTTAATGGCGAATGGTGCGAGGACAGCACAGGAATTTCAAAATTCAGATTACTGAAACCAGGGAAAGCTCCCAAACAACCGGTGCCAACAGCATCAAAGCACTAGCCCGCATATCGCAATATGCGGGCTAGGTAAGAGGAAAACCAGCATGTAAGTTACCAACAAACGATTCTACTGGCAATATCTGTTCCCAAACGCCCACCGAGCACAGGGCATCAATCGCCCTGGATCAGATCAGGGCAGGCTCTGATCGCTCTCGCCCATCCTCGCAAGTAGTTGGCGTTAGCTTCGGATCTGTGATCCGGATAGCTGCTTCAGTACCGGAAACTCACCTCCACACCATAACGGCGTCTCGAGCCAGGATGGTCAAAGGAACCACCGAACTCCGGCGCCGGGATAACCTCTTCCAGGTACCGTTCATCCGTCAGGTTTGAAACAAATCCGGTCAAGGCCCAGCTTTCTCCCTGGATTCCTGCACGTAAATCCACTGTTGCATACGCATCACGGCGTGCAATGGAAAAATCAGCTATACCCAGTGCGCCCGCGCCGGCTCCAAAACCCAGTTCAAACAGCGGCATGAAGATGGTCGCCCGCTGACCTTCCTGAATGGTGTGGAACCATGTTTTGCCGACAAACTGGGCATCAACACGAGCGAATACGGACAGGGAATCAGTCATCGGGAAATCAACATCAGCCCCGATATTGATCGTGTAATCAGGAGTATAAGGTGACTTATTACCCACCGTGTCCGGGCGGGACGCATTGGATTTAATTTCGCTATCGATAAAGTCAGCACCGGCATAGAAACGCAAATGATCGCTCGCATGAACGGTAGCGCCAAATTCGTAGCCGGTAATGTCGACACGATCAAGATTGGAGACGACCCGCAGCAGGCCAAATGTCCCGACAAAGAACTCAAAAAACTGCATGTCATCGACTTTGGTGCGATAGACAGCACCATTGAGTTGCAGACGGCCGCCAAACAGGCTGCTTTTAAAGCCCGCTTCAAATGCGCTGGATGTTTCTTTATCAAAATCATCACTGATCGCCGCTAGCGTCACCCCAAGGTCATCGGCAAAGTTGACGCCGATTGCACCGTTGATGAAGAAGTTAATGAAACTGTTGACGGTTGCCGCGCTGCCCGAGTTATTAAAGCCGCCTGCTTTAAAACCAACACCCCAGTTGCCATAGAGGGTCAAATTCTCCGTTGCATCCCAACTAACAGATAGTTTGGGTTGAAACTCCTTAAAGGTCCTCCCTTTATCCGGAATAGTGCCTGTGGTGTTGATCGCACTGCTCAGTGCAGGATTGAGCGGATCGTTGAAAACACCATCGAAGTTAAGGTCAATAACGGTCTGGGTCGCATCAAACGGCACCAGACTGGAGACATCACGTTTCTCATTATCATAACGAACCGCCAGCGATACTTCGACGTCATCACTTACATCCAATTGAAGCTGGCCGAATACTGCAACTACCTGGCTGTCAAACTGGTCATGGGCCAAGGAAGCGGTCGCATTCGGCCCACCGTCCTGAAATAAACCACGAATGGGCGTGCTGCCGCTGTCTCGGTTCAGTGAAATCCCTACCTGACGATCGATATCGAGGAAATAGGCACCCACCATCCAGCGCAAAGCACTGTCGGTATCGGAGGCCAGACGCAGTTCCACACTGAAATCTTTCTGATTGCGTACTTGTTCCTGTATACCATCACAGGTGGTTGGTGTATAAGCCCCCAGAAAGGAGCCGTTGGGGTCAAATATCACGCCGACCGGTGAGGTGCCGATAAATTGCGGCGGCAGCAGTGGCTGACCGGCTGCATTAAGGGCAGTGACCGACTGTTGACAGGCGGAGTCACCGTTATAGAAACCAAATGCTGCAGACGTTCCGTCGGATATCAGGTTGTTTTCGATATCGCTGTAAAGCAGCCAGCCCGTGAAGCTCATCCCATCCATGTCGTAGTCGAATTTTGTAGAAAATTCGAGTGATTCCTGGTCGTTGTCGGAGATAATATTCGGGTGGAACTGGAAGTCATAATCATTGACATCTTGGAAGGCGGGAGGGTCGTCCAGCGCCGCAGCAAAAACCGGAAGTTTGAATGTCGAGTTAAAGGTGATGGACGAAGCATCCACTTCCCCGTAGCGTATTTTCGTATCAATACGCAGGTTCTCACTCACTTGCCAAACCAAGCGGCCCTTGATGTTGTAACCCTCATAAGCATCGACGATGGGGTCGTCATTCTGGAAGCTGTTGCGGTAAAAACCATCAGACTCGCGGTAATCACCCGAGACCCGGAAGTACAATTCATTTTCAATCAGGGCGCCGGATGTAGAACCTTTGATCAGAACGGTATTATCTTCGGCATAGCTCACGAGTCCACTTGTCCGGCGTTCATTGTCAGGCATTGATGTGGTCACAATTATGGCGCCAGCCGCAGCATTTCGACCGTAAATAGCTCCCTGCGGACCCTTGAAAACTTCAATCTGGGTCAGGTCGGTATACTCTCGGTTAAAAGCTGCCGGATTGGTATAGAGAACACCATCAAGCACATAGGCGAAGCTGTTTTCCGCATCGCGTGCACCATTGATGCCTCGAATATTCACCTGGGTATCTCCAACTTCAGCAGCATCCACCATGGAGACACCAGGAGTCAGGTTGATAAAATCAGCCGCTCTTTGCACCCCAGCGCTTGCCAGACTCGCTGCTGTCAAGACAGTAACCGTACCCGGGATATCTTTGAGACTTTCCTCTCTGCGGCGTGCCGTTACGATGATTTCTTCAATGATAAATTGATCAGTACCGTCGTTGCTTTGGCTAAAAGCCGGCGTGGACCACACAAGAAATAAGCCGACGACTGACAACAAACTTAATCCAATTTTTACGTCTTTCATGATACGCCTCCTAAAGTTGTACGGACTATTGAATGGCAAAAATGCGCCTAGGCATTCAGTTGAGTGATGCAGTCGAGAACATCCTGTACAGTCATCACATCGACATACTTGGCCTGTAAATCAAACAAATTACTTTCGTGTGCCGCCGCGTTGCGGTCACCCGTCGCTTCGCGCGCAATAACCACACGATAATCATGTTGCAGACCATCCACCGCCGTG
>JAZFUZ010000077.1:0-4390 GCA_036447475.1 Lysobacterales bacterium
CAGCAATTCAGCGGTCGAGCGACTGGGCGCTGCGATCTTGATGTCCCGTGCGACGATGGTCTCACGCCAGCGGTCGCCCAGCGTCTGCCATGCCGGTGCATCCCGGTCACGGAGATCCGCTAACAGGGTGTTCTCCGACAAGGCCAGTTCCAAGCCTGCAACTTCCTCAAAATCAGATTTACGATCGATCAGATAGGGTCCGGGGTGGATGCCCAGCAGCGGCCAGCGCGGGTAGAAATCATGCAAAACCTGTGCGGTTGGAAGACCTGTTTCCAGTGCGTCCAGGCTGTGACCGACCAGGGAGGAAACAATGATCCGCCCGACGCCGTATCGCCGGGTGATTTCCCGCAGGATTGCCCTGTATTGATCATTCGATGCGGCGGTGGAACGGATGGGTGGCTGCAACCACCAACTGGCAATGGCTGCGCCGGTGATATTGCCGTAATAGAGCGCTAGCCGCTGGCCGGCGCCCTCGCCGGTTTGCGGTCCCTCCGAGCGAAGTTGGAAATTCAGCCCGGTCTCGTCGGCTTCGATAAAGGAGTGGACCCAGTGCGCAACACCCCCTCCCCAGTTGTGCGTGAGGTGAAGTGTCAATGGTTTGTCACTGGGCAGGGGTTCATCGACCCGCAATTCATCGGTGCCGGCGAGATCGATTCTCAGCCACGCATCGAGCCGTTGTACCAGGTTGCCCCAGGCCGGCGGCCGCCGCTGTTCATGAGACTCCAGCCGTGACCGGTCACATAGTCCCCGGCGTGGGTCGTGAATAAAACAATGATCCGCTACCAGCAGGCGGCCGTCTCGTGAGTTCAGGCGAGCCAGAGCATCGGCCGGGTGAATGTCTGCCTTTGCCAGTATCGCGATGGCTCCGGAAGAAAACATCAACAGGTGCCCTGGCCAATGTTGATGCTCATATAACCGGCCCTGTCCGAGCAGGGCGACCAGGGACTCCCAGCTACCGTCCGGGGTTTCATTCCAGCTTGACGCGTCGAGGCCAGCATAGGGATTCAGGCTCGTTTCAGCGTTGCTAAGCATGGTGAGAACTACGACTTTGTCACCAGCCGGCGCCAGTTCTTTCATCAGCCCGGTAATGTTTTTTACGGCTGCCGTCGTGATGGAAAGTCCGGCATCGATTAACAGTAAAGGGTGTCCGGGAAATCGTCGAAGTTGTTCCAGTAACAACTGGCCAAGCTGATCCGGTCCGGCCTTGCCCCATGGCTCACTTCCTGGACTCCAGCCCTGCCAGCCCAGATTGCTGAAGAAGTCCAGCGTGTCCTGCTCTGCTGCGCGCTTGCCTTGTGCATAAACACAGACAACAGGTGCCTGGTCGTTGCTTACCGGCGACCCGGAATCGATCTCTTTATCTGGTGTTCTGTTGCTCATGCGGATGTTTTTTACAGGATTTCTCCGGGATTTTACTGCTATCGTGGCATTAAGGTGGATAAAATGCCCCTATCCAAGATGATTTAGCCGGGATGAAACCCCATCATTATGGTCAAGGGACCGGGTGATGTCACCCAGTCGCAGGACATTTTCGTCGATGATTAAAGGCAGAAAAAAGATATCTGGCAAAAAAAATACAGCTGGTAAAAAGACCGTCAATAAGAAGAATGGCGCTCGACGAAATCGTTCCGGTAAAAAAACAGGCATGGCCTGGATTGGTCGGATCTGGCGTCTCGCACTGCTTGTGGCGGGGGTATGCCTGGGCTTGCTGGCGCCCTGGACCGTTTACCTGAACCATCAGGTGACCGCTGAATTCGAAGGGCGTAAATGGGATCTGCCCAGTCATGTATATGCACGTGCACTTGACCTGTATCCCGGTGTGCCAATCACACTCAAGGATCTCGAACTCGAATTGGAGATTGCGCGATACCGGCGCAAGACCATCGCAGACCGGCCAGGCCTCTACAGCGTTTCCGGCAATACATTGGAAATATACCGGCGCTCGTTCCGCTTCCATGACGGAGCCGAGGGCGCCCGGCGTTTTTCGGTCCAGTTGCAATCCGGCAAGGTCAGGAGTGTGCGCGACGTGGAATCCGGCAAATCTCTGGACCTGGTTCGGCTGGAACCTGCAGAAATTGCTGCCATTTACCCCCTGCAGAAAGAAGACCGCACGCTGGTCAAACTCAAAGATGTACCATCCTTGTTGCTGACCGGCCTGCAGGCAGTGGAAGACAGGAATTTCAAGCATCACCCGGGGGTGGATCTCAAGGGCATCGCCCGGGCAGCACTGGCCAATCTCAAGGCTGGTCGGGCTGTTCAGGGTGGCAGTACGCTCACGCAGCAACTGGTCAAAAACTATTTCCTGTCGGATGAACGCACCATCGCGCGCAAAGTCAATGAGGCGATCATGGCCCTGTTGCTGGAATTTCATTATGACAAGGCTGAGATCCTGGAGGCTTACCTCAACGAGGTATTCCTCGGCCAGCAGGGAGCTTATGCGGTGCACGGATTCGGGCGTGCCAGCCTGCACTATTTTGACCGGCCACTGGATCGGCTGGAGCCGCAGCACATTGCCTTGTTGATCGGTATGGTTCGCGGAGCTTCGTACTACAACCCTCGCCGGCACCCCAAACGTGCCCTGAATCGGCGCAACCATGTATTGTCAGCCTTTGAGACCACCGGTTTGCTGTCATCAGCAGAGGCCCGGGCCGCTGCTGACAGGCCGCTGGGGGTCACCGAACAGCCACGCAGCCGGGCAACCCGGTACCACGCCTTTGTTGATCTGGTCAGGCGGCAACTGGCGCAGGTTTACCGCGAAGAAGATCTGAAAACTGAGGGCTTGAGTATTTTCACTACGCTTTCTCCTTCAGATCAGGAGAAAGCACAACGGGCTGTCAGCGATGGTCTCAAGCGCCTTCACGATCGTGGCCTGTCTCCCAGCCTGCAGGCTGCGATGGTGCTGGCTGACACGGATAGCGGTGAAGTCAGGGCACTGGTAGGTGACCGGGATGCCAGCCGGGCGGGCTTTAACCGGGCACTGGACGCACGCCGCCAGATCGGCTCGGTGATCAAGCCATTGGTCTACCTGCTGGCACTCGAGCATGAAGCAGACTACAACCTGTTGACCCGCATTGAGGACCGGCCGCTGTCACTGCAGCAATCGGATGGCAGCTCATGGTCGCCGGCCAACTACGACAAGGTATCTCATGGCGAAGTCACCCTGCTGGAAGCGCTGACCCAATCGTATAACCAGGCCACCGTCCGCCTCGGCCTGAATATCGGCATCAGTCATCTTTTGCACAAGCTTGAACAACTGGGCGCGCGGGCAAATGTGCAGGCCGTGCCTTCCATTTTCCTTGGTGCCGTTGAACTGACTCCTCTGGAGCTTACTCAGATCTACCAGTCGCTGGCATCGGGCGGCTACAGTGTGCCTTTACGGGCCGTGATTGCCGTGCAGACAGCGGACGGGAGTGAGCTGGTCCGTTACCCCTTGCGCATGATGCCGCTGTCACGCCGCGAGGTGATCGGCGTGCTTAATTATGCAATGACGCAGGTGGTGGAACAGGGAACTGCAAAGGCCTTGCCGGGCTTACTGGGCAAACAGATCGTAATTGCTGGCAAGACGGGCACCACGAACGATCGCCGCGACAGCTGGTTTGTCGGATATACTCGTAAGCGCATCGCCGTGGTCTGGGTCGGTGAGGATGACAACCGGCCGGCTGGTGTTACCGGCAGTAATGCCGCGATGCGCCTCTGGGCCGGCCTGTTTCGCGAACTGCCGATCGAGTCGCTTGATCTGCGCTTGCCCGATGGTGCTTCGTGGCTGTGGGTGGACCGGGACAGTGGCAGGCTGTCTGCGGAGCATTGCCCCGGTGCGGTCCAGTTTCCGTTCGTGGACGGCTCAGGGCCCAGGGAGTTGACAACCTGCCTGGCGAAGACGCGCAAAGATGAAAAAGAATCATTCTGGAGGAAGTGGTTTGGCAAGAAAAATTAGGCTTCGGGTTTTCCCATGCCTGCTGGCAAGCCTGGCACTGGCTTTGTCCGCCTGTGCCGGATACAGAACCGTGCCGGTTGCAGACCGGGAGGTCGAAACTCGGGTTCGCGCGCCGGCCAGCCAGAAAAGTAAGGGAGTTCAGGTGTTTCCTCTACAGAATCCAGCGGTAAGGGAATTACTGGCAGATGCAGGCAATGCGGAAACTACCGGCGATTTTGCCCAGGCCGTGGTTCTGTTGGAACGTGCGCTCAGGATACAGCCCAGGGATCCGGAGATACTGCAGCAGATGGCGGAAGTCCAGTTACAGAAACAGGACTATAAACAGGCTTTGAATTTTGCCGTGCGTTCCTATGACATTGGCTCGCGTGTGGGCGAAATCTGCGACCGGAACTGGCGTACCATCAGCGTGGCGCGCGAACACCTCGGTGATCGTGATGGATCTGTACAGGCTGAACA
>JAZFUZ010000078.1:0-6433 GCA_036447475.1 Lysobacterales bacterium
GGTATCGGCCAGAAAGCGCTGGAACCGCATGTTGTCCTCATCAGGTACCTGGATGCCCATCAGCACCCGGCCGTATTCTGAACCGTAGTTGCGGTAGTGGAACAGGCTGATATTCCAGTCGGTGTTCATGCCACGCAGGAATTGCAGCAGGGCACCCGGGCGCTCCGGAAATTCGAAACGGTAAAGCTGTTCATTTTCGACGTTCGCTCGTCCGCCGACCATGTGGCGGATGTGCAGGCGGGCCATGTCGTTAGTGGAGAAGTCAGACACGGGGAAGCCGTGTTCCCGCAGTTCGCGGAGTATTCCTTCTTTCTCGGCCAGTCCGTCTTTCAGCGCAATACCGACAAAAAGATGGGCCTCCGAGTGGTCCGCATAGCGGTAATTGAATTCGGTGATGCCGCGCAGTCCGATGGTTTCGCAAAAATCCAGGAAACTGCCCGGTCGTTCTGGGATCATGACGCCAAGCAGGGCTTCTTGCTCTTCACCCACAGCTGCGCGCTCGACAATATGCCGCAGGCGGGCGAAATTCACATTGGCGCCGGACAAAACGGCGGTCGCGCAACCGGTGCTGCCGGGGTGATCAGTGAACCACCGCTTCATGCCGGCGACGGCCAGGGCACCGGCCGGTTCGGCTATGGCGCGAGTGTCCTCGTAGGTGTCCTGCACCGCGGCGCAGATTTCATCGTTGTCCACGGTGATGATTTCATCCAGCAATTGGGAACAGATGGCGAAACTGGTATCGCCGACACGTTTCACGGCCACGCCCTCGGCGAAATGGCCGACTTCGGTCAGCGACACGGGTTTTCCAGCCTGGAAGGCTGCCTGCATGGAGGCTGATTCCTCGGCCTCCACGCCAATCAGCCTGATGCCCGGGTGCAGGTACCTGCTGACCAGGGCCATACCAGCCGCCAAACCTCCGCCGCCGACCGGTATGAACAGATAATCTATGGGAGTGCTGGTTTGCCGGAAGAGTTCCAGGGCGATGGTCGCCTGGCCGATAATCACATCCGGGTCATCGTAGGGGTGGACGAATATTCGACCTTCTTGTTCCGCCAGTTGCAGGGCGCGCTCACAGGCCGTGTCGAAATCATCACCATAAATGATCACGGTAGCGCCCAGTTTTTTCACGGCGTCTATTTTGATGTCCGGCGTGATTGCGGGCATGACGATCACGGCGTCTATGCCGAGATGCCGTGCTGCCAGCGTGACCCCCTGGGCGTGGTTGCCGGCCGAGGCGCAGATCACGCCCTGGTGTTTTTGTGTTTCATCCAGTTTGAGCAGCTTGGCATAAGCGCCCCTTAGCTTGAAGGAATACACCGCTTGCAGGTCTTCGCGTTTGACCAGCACTCGAACATCGAGCCGTTCTGACAGTTCCGGCATATCCTGCAAGGGGGTTTCGCGCACCAGGTCATCCAGCTTGCACTGCATGATTCGCGGAATGTATTCGTCGAACAGCAATTTGCGCGATTCTACGGAATGGTCAGGGGCATTGGCTGGCGGGTGGCTGGATGCTTTCATTTAAAATTCACTCGTAGCGGTTTTCTCAGCCGCCCCGCGCCTTGACCAGCGGGGCAGCCGCTCACAAACGGCCTCGGTAACCCGGGCGGTGCTGCAACCACCGGGTACCAGGTCCGGGGTCAGGATACCCTCATCCCAGCATCGGTGAATGCTTTGTTCCAGGGCGTCAGCCTCTTCCGTCCGGTCGAGGGAATGCCGAAGCATCATGGCAACAGACAGCAGCATGGCATAGGGATTAGCCTTGCCCTGCCCGGCGATGTCCGGGGCAGAGCCATGGACGGGTTCATACAGGCCGAATCGATCCTCGTTAATGGAAGCTGAAGGCAGCAGCCCCAAGGAGCCACACAACATGGAAGCTTCATCCGACAGGATGTCGCCAAACAGATTTTCGGTCAGCATCACGTCAAAGTCAGCGGGCCGGGTCAACAGGTGCATGGCGGCGGCATCAACCAACAGGTTTTCCAGGCTTACGTCCGGGAATTCGTCCTCCAGCACGCGGCTTACGACTTCGCGCCAGAGGCGGGATGTCTCCAGCACATTGGCCTTGTCCACCATCGTGATCCGACCTTTACGCTGGCGGGCCAGTCTGCCGGCAGCTCGCGTGATCCGTTCGATCTCACCGCGCGTATAGCGACAGACGTCTTCCGCCTGCTCCGCATCGCGCCATTTTTTACCGAAGTAAATGCCACCCGTCAACTCCCTGACCATCATGAGGTCCACGCCAATCAGGCGCTCCGGCCGGAGCGGGGAAAATGCCTGCAGGGCAGGGTGGGTGACGATGGGCCGGAGATTGCAGAACAGATTGAATTCAGCACGGATTTTCAGCAGGCCGAGTTCGGGTCGCCGTTCTGCCGGCTGATGATCCCATTTGGGTCCGCCCACTGCGCCCAGCAGGGCAGCGTCTGCTGATTTGCAGGCATCAATCGTGGCCTGCGGCAGCGGCGTGCCGGTGGCGTCCACGGCAGCCCCGCCAATCAGTTGTTCATCCAGTTCAATCGGGAGATCGAACAGTTCATCCATCACCGCAAGCACCTGGCAGGCTGATGCGTAGACTTCGGGACCAACACCATCGCCGGGCAGGCCGACGACCCGGAAGGACCGGGTGGTCTTATTTGCTGTATCGTTGCTCATAGGCGCTGATTTCCGGTTCTTTTTGCAGGATGAAGTCCAGCTCGTCGATCCCGCGTGTCAGGCAGAATGCGGAGAAGGGGTCCAGGGGGAATTGGAAGGTCCCGTATTCCCCGACCGTCAGTTGACGCCGGCTGATGTCAATGCTCACGTTGCTGTCCGGGTGGGCGTGCAGGTACTCGATGACCTGTCTTTCAACGGTGACCGGGATGAGACCGTTCTTGAGTGAATTATTGCAGAAAATATCAGCAAAACGACTGCTGATCACCGCCCTGAAGCCATAATCGAGCAACGCCCAGGGCGCATGTTCGCGGGAAGATCCGCAGCCGAAATTGCTCCCGGCAACCAGTACCTGCTGGCGGTCCGGCCGGTGATCGCGTAGCGGGTTGTTTTCCTTTGCCGTTCCGTCTGCATTGAAACGCCAGCCATAAAAGCAGAATTTACCCAGCCCTCCGCGCTCTGTCGTGGTGAGGAACTGGGCCGGGATGATCTGGTCGGTATCGATGTTGTCCTGCGGAATATTGTACGTGTGCGAATGGATTACCGGGCTTGAATTTTTACCCTGCTCAGTCATTATCAGCCTCCAGAAACTGCTGTGGACTGCTTACCTTGCCGGTAATCGCGCAGGCCGCTGCGGTCAGCGGACTGGCCAGGATCGTGCGGCTTAGCGGCCCCTGCCGTCCCTTGAAATTCCGGTTGCTGGTGCTGACTACCAGCTCGCCGGGTGCGGCGATGTCACCGTTCATACCGATGCACATGGAACAGCCTGGTTCGCGCCATTGGGCACCGGCCTCGATGAAAACACGGTCCAGGCCTTCGGCCTCGGCGGCGCGGCGGACTTCCTCGGAGCCGGGCACGACCAGGACACGCAGACCGGATGCCACCTTGCGGTTTTTCATGATGCTGGCCGCGGCGCGTAAATCGCTGAGCCGCGAGTTGGTGCAACTGCCAATAAAAACAACATCCACGGACTCGTCCGCCAGCGATTCTCCTGCCTGAAATCCCATGTATTCAAGTGCGTCGGCAATGGACTCGTCGGCGTCGCTGGATGGTATCGCAGCGTCAACAGCCACCACCATGCCGGGGTGGGTGCCGAAGGTCACCGAAGGACGGATGAGGGTAGCGTCGATGTCCACCTGTGCGTCGTATGTGGCGCCCGGATCGGTCTTCAGGGTCTTCCAGTCGGCCACGGCGGTATCCCAGTCCGCGCCTCGCGGAGCATTAGGCCGCCCATTAAGGTAGTCGAATGTCGTATCATCCGGCGCCACCATGCCTGCGCGTGCACCGCATTCGATTGACATGTTGCACAGGGTCATGCGGCTGTCCATGTCCATGGCACGGACGGTGCTGCCGTAATACTCGATTACCGAACCGGTGCCGCCGCCAACGCCGATTTTTCCGATGATGTGCAAGATGACATCCTTGGCCGTCACAGCCGGCGCGAGATCACCCTCGATACGGATACCCAGCGTTTTCGGCTTGCTCTGCAGCAGGCACTGGCTGGCCAGCACATGCCCTACCTCGGTGGTGCCGATGCCGAATGCCAGGGCACCAAAAGCCCCGTGTGTGCTGGTATGGCTGTCACCGCAAACGATGGTCATGCCGGGTTGAGTCGCACCCAGTTCCGGCCCCATCACGTGGACGATGCCGCGGTTGGGGCTGTCCCAGCCGTGCAGGACGATGCCGTGTTCCTCACAATTCCTGTGCACGGTCTCCACCTGAACCCGTGCCTGGTCGGTCACATAGTGGCGCTTGCCATCGGCCTCAGGTGCCGAGGTCGGGGTGGAGTGATCGATGGTGGCCAGGCAACGGTCTGGACGCCGCACGCGCAATCCCCGCCTTTTCAGTTCCGCAAAGGCCTGGGGGGTAGTTACCTCGTGCAAAAGGTGCAGGTCAATGTAGAGTAAGGCTGGTGTCTCGGCAGATTCTGCCATGACCAGGTGCCGCTGCCACAGCTTTTCGAACAGCGTTGAATCAGATGGCGACTGCTGCGGCATGGGTTATCTCCAGTTTTTCGTGCATAAAAATACTCCGTTGATGACTCAAATGGTTGCGGCAATCCGGGGCTCCGAAATAGTTTTACCCTGATGCTGGTAATGCCGGTTCACGATGTTGATCATGGCCTGGGCTGAGGCCTCAACGATATCGGTGGAAACTCCGGTACCCTGATAGCGGCTGGACCCAATGGTGGCACGTACCGTGGCACGGCCCTGGGCGTCGCTGCCGCTGGAAACCGCGTTGACCTGGAATTCCTCCACGTGTAGTTCTTCGTCGATGATTTTCCTGATCGCGTTCACAATGGCATTGACCGGGCCGTCGCCGCGGCCGCTGAAAATACGCGGTGCCCCATCGTTAAATCGCAGTTTCAGGCTGGCTTCGGCGCACTGGTCGCTGTCCTCGACTTCGGTGTGAATGGAGATAGCATCCAGGTGCCATGGACCGGTTTGCTCTGTTCCCAGTACCAGCGCCTCAATATCTTCGTCATAGACGCTCTTTTTACGGTCGGCCAGTTGCTTGAACTTGACGAACAACTGCTCCATCCGCTCCTTGTCGATGGCAAACCCCAGGATTTCAAGGCGGTTACTGAAAGCATGGCGGCCGCTGTGCTTGCCCAGCACCAGGGTGTTTTCAGGCACGCCGACCGTTTCCGGTTTCATGATCTCGTAGGTTTCCGGGTGCTTTAGGATGCCATCCTGGTGGATGCCCGCCTCGTGGGCGAAGGCATTGCGCCCGACGATGGCCTTGTTGGGTTGCACGATGGAGCCGGTCACAGCCGAAACGACGCGGCTGGCCGGGTACAGTTTTGTGGTATCAATGCCGGTCTTCAGATCATAGCGGTCATGCCGTGTGCGCAGTGCCATGACGACCTCCTCCAGCGAGCAGTTACCGGCACGTTCGCCGATGCCGTTGATGGTGCATTCCACCTGGCGCGCGCCGCCTTCGATGGCGCCCAGGCTGTTGGCCACGGCCAGGCCCAGATCGTTGTGGCAGTGGCAGCTCAGGATCACTGAATCTGGTTTGTCCAGCTTATCGCTGAGGTGCTGGTATTGCTGACGGATTTCGCTGGGGGTGATGTAACCCACGGTGTCCGGAACATTCAGCACCCGGGCGCCCGCATCTACCGAGGCCTGGAAATATTCCACCAGGTAGTCCATTTCCGTGCGACCCGCGTCTTCGGCCGTGATTTCGATATCGTCGAAAAATCGCAGACCGTACTCGATGGCCCCGGTGGCCTCGTCGATAATTTTCTGTTTACTCATTTTGAGCTTGTATTCACGGTGGATCGGGCTGGTGGCGATGAAAATATGAAGCCGCCCCTTGTTGGCTTTTTCCAGGGCCCGCGCCACAGCGTCAATATCGCGCCGACGTGTGCGCGACAGGCCGCAGATGGTGGCCTTCAGGCCCAGTTCGCCCACCGCCTTCACGGACTCGAAATCGCCATCGGATGCGGCCGGGAACCCGGCCTCGATCACGTCGACACCGAGGTCTTCCAGGGTCCGCGCCACCCGGAGTTTTTCCTGCATATTCATGGAACAGCCCGGCGACTGCTCGCCGTCACGCAAGGTGGTGTCAAAAATATGTACATAATCTGCCATGCTTGGCTCTCCTTACCGGTTCAAAGCACCCTGACGGTAACGGCAGGGCTTCTAGTGTGCTGTCACACGTATATTGTAGGGTTCAGAGCTACCCTGATGTTCCAAGACAAGGCGCAGTCCGCAGGGAATGGCTTGTCCTTTGCAAGGGCTGCAACGCCGTATTGGAGCATCAGGGTAACTCCCTTCGGGCG
>JAZFUZ010000079.1:0-8392 GCA_036447475.1 Lysobacterales bacterium
CTGGCCGAGGAAATGAAGAGGGGTGACTTCAGCCGGGTGGAGGCAGATGTGATCGCGCAGGTTGCGGCCGGCGCCAGTGTGCTGGATGTCAATGCCGGAATCCCGCTGGCGGATGAGCCTGCTTTGCTGGCCCAGATCATCCGCCTGGTGCAATCGCTGACCGACACGCCCCTGTCGATCGACTCCTCCGTGGTCGAGGCGCTTGAGGCGGGACTGGAAGCCTACCAGGGCAAGGCGTTGCTGAATTCAGTCACCGGCGAAGAGGGCCGCCTCGAGCGCGTGCTGCCACTGGCGAAGAAGCATGGTGCCGCAGTGGTGGCTATCTGCAACGATGATACCGGTATCTCGGCGGACATCAACGTCCGTTTTGAAGTGGCAAAAAAAATCGTCAACCGGGCTGCTGATTACGGTATTCCCGCCTGTGATGTGGTAGTTGATCCTTTAGTTATGCCGGTGGGTGCGATGGCGGACGCCGGTGTGCAGGTAATGGAACTGATTCGCCGCCTGCGTACCGAGCTGAAAGTAAATACCACCTGCGGCGCTTCTAACGTCAGCTTCGGCTTGCCCAATCGGCCGGGCCTGAACCCTACATTTCTTGCCATGGTGATTGGCGCCGGTTTGACTTCGGCCATCACCAACCCACTCCAAGCTTCCCTGATCCAGGCAGTGCGTGGTGCCGATGTACTGATGGACCATGATCCACAGTGTGCAAATTGGATTGCAAGCTATCGGGAACCCGCTGCCGAAGGCGGCCGTCGCCGCGGTAGCCGTCGCCGGCGGGCTGCAAAACGAAGTAAACGCTGTGGCTAAATCCGAGCAGGCACTCATCGTATTCAGCCCCTCTGGCAAACGGGGATATTTTCCCATCGGCACGCTGGTTTTGCAGGCCGCACGGAAGTTGGGTGTGGATATCGATTCCATTTGCGGTGGTCGGGCCCGATGCGGGCGCTGCCAGGTGGAGGCGGTGGAGGGCAGTTTCGCCAAGGAAGGGATCGTCTCCAGCGCGGACCACTTGAGTGACATGGGCAAGGATGAGCAGTATTGCCGGCAGCGCGGGTGGTTAAGCATGGACTATCGCCTGAGCTGCCAGGCGAAAATCCTCGGTGATGTGAGAATAGATGTACCGGCGGGCAGCCAGGTGCACCAGCAAGTGGTGCGCAAGGACTTTGAGGCACACAATATTGAACTGGACCCGGTGGTTCACTTGTATTTTACGGAAGTGCGCAAGCCGGACCTGCACAGTCCGCAAGGTGACCTGCAACGCCTGTTGCAATCCTTGGAAAAGGACTGGGGACTGTGTGGACTGGATTGGGATATCGCCATGTTGCGATCCCTGCAGGCCGCATTGCGAGAGGGCCAGTGGCAGGTCACTGTGGCGATTCGCAACGATGAGCGGTTGGTCGCGATCTGGCCCGGATTCCGGGACCGGATTTACGGCGCTGCTGTGGATGTCGGCTCGACCACCATTGCGGTTCATCTGTGTGATCTTGCCAGCGGTGAAGTACTGGCCAGCGCGGGTGCCATGAACCCCCAAATCCGCTTTGGCGAAGACCTGATGAGCCGGGTGTCTTACGCCATGCTCAACCCTGAGGGTGCCGGGCAGATGACAAAGGCCGTTCGGGCAGCAGTCAGCGATTTGATTTGCAACACCGCCGAGCAGGCGGAAATCGATGTGAGCGAAGTGCTGGAACTTACGCTGGTCGGCAATCCGGTCATGCACCACCTGTTGTTGGGTCTGGATCCCACGCCGCTGGGCTCGGCCCCCTTTGCCCTGGCCACCGACCACGCGGTCGAGACGCTCGCTGCAGACCTGGATATCAGTGTGCATCCAAATGCCCGGGCCTATTTCTTGCCCTGCATTGCCGGTCACGTGGGGGCTGACGCGGCAGCAGTTCTGCTGGCCGAAACACCGTGGGAAAATGAGGAAATCACGCTGATCATCGATGTCGGTACCAATGCCGAAATCATACTGGGCAACAAGGATCAAGTGCTGGCCGCTTCCAGCCCGACCGGCCCCGCCTTCGAGGGCGCCCAGATCAGCGGCGGTCAGCGCGCGGCACCCGGTGCCATCGAACGGGTCAGGATCGACCCGGAGACCCTGGAGCCGCGGTTCAGGGTCATCGGCTGTGAACTGTGGTCCGATGATCCCGGTTTCGATGAAGAGCTGAACGGGCAGACCGTGACCGGTATTTGCGGCTCAGGAATTATAGAGGCCATTGCCGGCATGTACCTGGCGGGCATCATTCGGCCCGATGGCGTGATTGACGCCGCCGCGGCAGACCGAAGCTCCCGCATCCGGCTCAGTGACCGTAGCTGGTCCTACATGCTGCACGAAGGCGAGCCGGAGATTTGCATCCAACAGAATGACGTACGCGCCATCCAGCTAGCCAAGGCCGCCCTTTACGCCGGTGCGCAATTGCTGATGGACCGTATGGGCGTGGACAAAGTGGACCGGATTCGCCTGGCGGGCGCTTTTGGCAGTCACATCGACGTCAAGTACGCGATGGTGCTGGGTATGCTTCCAGATTGCGATCTGGCACAGGTATCTTCGGCCAACAACGCCGCCGGGACGGGTGCGCGGATTGCGCTGTTGAACCGGGCCTCACGCAGGGATATCGAAAACCGGGTCCGGCAGATCGAAAAAGTCGAAATGGCCACGGACGAGAACTTCCAACATCATTTTGTCAGCGCCATGGCCATTCCACATTCTACGCACACCTATCCCATGCTGTCCCGGGTCGTTCGTCTGCCCGATCCACCTGCGCTTGACGCCGGATCCAGGGGCAAACACCGCCGCCGCCGTCGTTCACGCGGGTAATATCGCTACCCGAATCGATGTCATACAGGGTGACGGTTGAAAGTGACGACCCGGCGGTATCATTAACACCGGCGCCAGCATCATGGGCATTTTCAATGCCATTCTGGTGCCGCTCCTAGCCCATGCATTCGGCTGGACTGTTGGCGCCATCTTCGCCTTCATTGGAGCAGGCCTGATGCTATTGGTTCGAGCAGATCGCCCGTTTTATAGTGCTGATTGACATCGAAGATGTTTGGGGAGGGGGAGAGACACGCTTGTTGCGGGAGCGCGCTCGCCTGCAAAGATTTAAGTCAGCGGCGTGAGTAACCTCGTGCAACTTGAGATTCGCGCTGAGTATCCAGATAATGGGTGTCCCTTTCACCAGACCTTACACTGTCTTAGAGGAGCTTGCTATGAGGAAGACCCTGATTTCATGCCTGGCCTTGGGGCTGTTTGCTGCCGTCAATCCGTTGCTGGCAGAAGTTGATTCAACGCACCTTGCTTCCGTGCTGGCTGCCCAGCCTGAAGAAACCCGGGCGCGTTACCAATATCGGCATCCGATGGAAACGCTAGAGTTTTTCGGCATAGAAGCCGGCATGACGGTGGTTGAGGCGTTACCCGGTGGCGGCTGGTATACAAAAATTCTGTTGCTTTACCTGGGCAGTGACGGCCATCTGATCGGCGCAGATTACGCTCGTGAAATGTATCCTCTGTTTGGCTTTTTCAGCGAAGAGCAATTGCAAGCCAAGGAAACCTGGTCCGAAGATTTCACCGCAGACGCAAAGGAATGGGCGGGTGACGATGGCGCCCAGGCGTCGGCTTTTGTATTCGGGTCCATGCCCGATAAGTTGAAAGGCCAGGCCGATGCAGTGGTGTTTATCCGCGCTTTGCACAACCTCGCCCGTTTCGAAGCCGAAGGTGGGTTCCTGACCGCTGCTTTGCGCAATGCCTACGATGCATTGAAGCCCGGTGGCATGGTAGGCGTGGTTCAGCACCATGCCCGGGACGACATGCCCGACGACTGGGCCAGCGGCAGAAACGGTTACCTGAAACGTGATTTCCTGATTGCGCGAATGGAGGAAGCGGGCTTCGAGTTCGTGGCAGCCAGCGACATCAACGCCAGTGCACAAGACCAGCCCACTGAAGAGGACATGGTCTGGCGCCTGCCGCCAACGCTGGCAACCAGCAGGGAGGATCCGGCACTGAGGGCTAAAATGGAAGCCGCGGGCGAGTCGAACCGAATGACACTCAAGTTCCGCAAACCCTTATAAAGTGCCTTCGACTCGGAAATCACTATGGATTGCCAGCCAGGACAGCCCGCTTTCATACAGTAGCGACAGGCCATCATCCACACCGGCAAGCATGGCCAGGGTAGTCACCGAGCCGGCCACCAGGCAGCTTGGAGCAAGTACGGAAACACCGGCCAGTCCGCTCACCGGCCAGCCGGTTTCGGGATTAATGATGTGGCCGTAGCGTTTCCCATCGATTTCACTGTAGCGCTCATAGTCGCCGCTGGATGCGAGGCCGCCGGATCGCACCTCGATGGACGCAATCGCCCGCTTGCCGCCGCCTGGGTGCCATATGCCCGTTTGCCAGCGTCTGCCGTCCGGGTGGGGGCCGATGAAGTGCAGGTCGCCGCCCAGGTCTACGTAGCCTGATTCGAATCCCATGGTTTGCAGGATCCCCGCGACACGGTCAGCGGCATATTCCTTGACCACGCCGCCGAGATCCAATGATAAGCCGACGGGTGCTGTTAAGCGCTGGCCATCCCAGTCCAGACGGTGCCAGCCGGTTTGCTTAAGGGCTGTTTGAATCTGCTGCTCATTCGGCAACTCTTCAACGCGGTGCCAAAGCGCGGACAGTGCGCGTGTCGTAATATCGAACAGTCCTCCGCTGATCTCGAATTGTGTTTGTGCATAGTCCAGAAGGGCGGCGGTTTCATGGTCGACTTCAACACCACCGGTTTGGGCTGCTTTTTTCTGGATTCGCTGGAGTTCGCTGTCATCCCGATAGTGTGAATATTTCCGGTCCAGACGGTGTACTTCAGCTTCGGCCTGAACAAAGGCGGCCAAGGCATCGTAGCGGGACCTCGCGTACAGTTGAATTTCGCAGGGACAACCCATGCTGGTGAAGCAGTGTCTAAAAAGACGCACGATCAAAGTCGCAGTTTTAATGCCAGCGTCAAACGCCAGAAATCTACCAGACCCGGTGTATTTTCCGTTGTGCCGGACAGGGCCAGTGATTCGTCGCTGTTGTAATACTCGACCCCGGCGGAAAACGACCATTTTTCCTGCCGGAATCCGATGTGGAGGCGGTAACTCAGTGCGCCGAAGGTGGCGAGACGATAATCGCTGCTCCAGTATCCGTCTTGCGGCAATTCGACATAGAAAGGTGCATAAAAGTCAGGCGCTGACTGGCTGTAGTAGCGGATAGACGGGGCGATTTCCCAGTCGTGTCCCAGCGGCTGGCGCCAGGCGACTTCCAGTGTGTGGGCGGTGATTTCCCAGTCGTCGCGGAAAAATCGGTAATCCATAATAAGCGCAGCCCTGGAGTGTTCCATGTAGTGCCGCAAGCGCGTGGTCCAGGTAAACATCACGCGCCGGTCCGGCCGGCTGTCATTCAGCACCGCGTTATTGATCCATACCTGCTTGTACGGATCGGACAGGAAACCGGACTGCCGGGTCAGGGAAATGCTGCTCTGGATGACCGCGTTGCGGTTCACTACCTGTGTCATACCCAATGACCCGGAAAGGCTGTCTCGTACGGCATGCTCGATGCGTCCGAAGTTCAGGGCGTCGGTCGGTGAGAGTTTATCATCCGAATAACTACCCCCCCAGGACCAGGTGCGCAAGCCATCGCTACTGTCCTTCTCACCCGAGTAGCTGGCGTATCGGGCCTCGTAGTCATTTTCGATGGAGTAGCCAATGGCGGTTTTATGGGTGTAACCATTTTTTCTCCGTGCAAATGACAAGTCAGCCTGGTTGCGATTTTCCCGGATCGTGGCCCCGCTCATGACCTGTAGCGGGCCGCTGGGATCGGGCAAAACATACCAGGGTGAGGAACCGCTCATGGCCTCGTGCAGCAAGCCCAGTTCCAGCGTCCAGGTCTCGTTGAGGTTCTTTACCAGTCGAAATTGGTGAGAGTCGATCTCGTAGCGCCGCGGGTCGCCATCCGCCAGCTTGTCCAGCGGCAGTGGTTCCTCGTCGTAGTGTGTATAGCGGTAATCGATGGTTTCTTCGGGTGCTTCCTGTGCCAGCAGTTGCTGCATGCCGGGCAAACCCAGGCTGGACATCAGCAGTGAATGTACCGTTTTTGAGAGCCTGTACATGCCAGGCTCTAACGGGCCCTAATTACAACCACAGCCGCCACCTGCCGCACCACCACCACCCGATGCGGCCTCCTTGCTGCTGTAGACGTGTTCATCCATCGCCCACAGCAGGGCATCGCCATCCAGTGCCATCTGTGGTTGCGCCAGGCGGCCACGCTCCCAGGGTTGTACGGGGGCGCAGGCAGACAGGATAATCAGAGAGGAGGCAAACATCAAAAAGTACGGGCCAGCCCGCAAACGCGGCTTAACGGAGCAATGAGCGGACTTCATTTTTAATCTCCTCGATATGCGAAAGCTCAAAACCAACCCAGGCCTTCACGATTGCCCCATCCGTATCCAGCAGGAAGGAAGAGGGCATTACCCGGATTTGCCACTGGCTGGCCGTTACGCCTTCCGGGTCGAGCAGGATGGGGTAGCTGACCGGGCGTGACGCCAGGAAATGGAGCACATCCTCGCGGTCCTCATCCAGGTTGATGGCGATGATCCGGAACCGGTTGGCAGGAAAACTGGCCTGCATTTCCTCGTACAGAGGCAGGGATTTCCGACAGGGTCCACACCAGGAAGCCCAGAAATCCACGTACACAAGCTTGCCCCTCAAATCAGCTAAGGCCAGCGGGGTATCTCCACCCAGCCTGGGCAGTGAGAAAGCAGGGGCTGGATCGCCTGTTTCAAGTGCACAAACAGGTCCGCCAAACGAAAACAGGATGAACAGCAATGGCAACAAGCAGATCCGGGCAGGTGGGCGATAAACATTGCTCATTTTATGCTCTCTCGCCCGACCATGATTAAACAGACCGGATTGAGGGTAATCTCCTTGCAATTCCATTGGGCAGGGCTATAGTGAATTTCCTGTATTTGAGCCAGAATAATGCGCCGCACACCGCTTTATCAAACCCATCTGGCAGCCGGGGCCAGGATGGTAGATTTCACCGGCTGGGAAATGCCGATCCGTTACGGATCACAAATCAATGAGCATCACCAGGTGCGCACTGACGCGGGGATGTTTGACGTTTCTCACATGACAGTGGTCGATATTCACGGTCCCCGGACACGCGAATTCCTGTCTTACCTGCTGGCCAACGACGTCGCCAAACTGCAACAGCCCGGCACAGCATTTTACAGTTGCATGCTGAACGAACGGGGCACTGTGATTGATGACTTGATTGCTTATTTCCTCGCCGAAGAATGGTTTCGTCTCGTGGTCAACGCAGCGACTCGGGACAAGGACCTGGCCTGGCTGGAGCGGCAGGGTGCAGCGTTCCGGGTGGCGCTAAGGCAACAGCATGAACTGGCGATGATCGCGGTGCAGGGCCCGCAGGCCCGGGCCCGGGTGCTTTCTCTGTTGCCCACAGCAGATGCCACGGCGGTTGCTGCGCTGCAGCCTTTCACAGCGGAGCACCACGGTGAGCTGTTTATCGCCAGGACCGGGTACACGGGTGAAGATGGTTTCGAGCTTTCACTCCCTGCTGAGCAGGCGGAAGACCTCTGGCAGCGCCTGCTGGCGGCAGGTGTCGCACCCTGTGGTCTGGGTGCACGAGACACGCTTCGTCTTGAGGCGGGCATGAACCTCTATGGCCAGGATATGGATGAATACGTAACGCCTTTGGAATCCGGGCTGGGCTGGACGGTGGCGATGGAGGACGAGCGAAGGTTTATCGGTCGGGAAGCGCTTGAGTCCCAGCAAGCGGCAGGAGTTAGCCGGCGGCTGGTCGGGTTGGTGCTCGAGGGCCGTGGAATATTGCGGCCCCGCCAGAAAGTGTTGACCGCCCGGGGTGAGGGTGAAACCACCAGCGGCGGATTTGCACCTACCCTGCAAAAGGCCATTGCTTTGGCACGGATTCCTGTGGGTGCAGATGATTCATGCGAAGTCGAGATACGCGGAAAGTTGCTGCCGGCAAGGATCGTAAAGGCGCCGTTTGTGCGTAATGGAACGGCTTGCGAAGGCATACTGTGAGTGCTTCCGGCAGGCCGGAAAACTGGTGTAACATGTGGGCCGAAAATGCTTTTCCGAAAATCAATTGAAGGACATCCGAAATGAGTGAAATGTTATCCGATCTGCGTTACAGGGAGAGTCACGAATGGGTCAGGGTAGAGGATGACGGCACGGTCGTTGTCGGCATTTCGGACCATGCACAGGGAGAACTGGGTGATGTGGTTTTTGTCGAGTTGCCTGAACCCGGAATGAGCTACGACCAGGGTGAAGCCTGTGCAGTGGTCGAGTCAGTGAAGGCAGCCTCCGATATTTACGCTCCGCTGTCCGGCGAAGT
>JAZFUZ010000080.1:0-20969 GCA_036447475.1 Lysobacterales bacterium
TCAGCGGACAGTTCCTACCTCGCTGGCCCTGATGACATTTATGTATCCCCCAGCCAGATTCGCCGCTTTGCACTGCGCACCGGCGACATGCTCGCCGGTAAAATCAGGCCGCCCAAGGACAGCGAACGATATTTCGCGCTGCTCAAGGTTGAGGAAATCAACTACGAGTCCCCCGATGCAGCCAAAAGCAAGATCCTGTTCGAAAACCTGACGCCAGAATTTCCGACTAAACAGTACACGCTGGAACGGGGCAACGGCAGCACCGAAGACATCACGGCAAGAATCATCGACCTGGCATCCCCGATTGGCAAAGGCCAACGCGGGCTGATCGTATCACCACCTAAAGCCGGTAAAACCATTATGTTGCAGAACATCGCAACCAGTATCCGGGCCAATTATCCGGAATCCAGAATGATCATCCTGTTGATCGATGAACGCCCCGAGGAAGTGACCGAGATGAAACGATCCGTGGATGCGGAAGTTATTTCCAGCACCTTCGATGAACCGGCTTCACGCCATGTACAGGTAGCCGAAATGGTAATCGAACGAGCCAAGCGGCTGGTTGAGCATAAACTGGATGTGGTCATCCTGCTCGACTCAATAACGCGCCTGGCCCGCGCTTACAATACGATTGCCCCTTCTTCCGGCAAAGTGCTGACTGGCGGCGTCGACGCCAATGCCCTGCAAAGGCCCAAACGATTCTTCGGTGCTGCCCGTAATATGACGGAAGGCGGGTCCCTGACCATCATCGCAACTGCCCTGGTCGATACCGGCTCCAAGATGGACGAGGTTATTTATGAGGAGTTCAAGGGCACCGGTAACATGGAAATTCACCTGAACCGCCGCATTGCCGAGCGCCGCACCTACCCTGCCATTGACATCAATCGCTCCGGTACACGCCGCGAGGAACTGATGATCGATCAGGGCCAACTGCAGAGAATGTGGATTCTAAGGAAACTACTGCACCCGATGGATGAAGCACAAGCCATCGAGTTCATGCTGGACAAGTTGAAAGCCACCAAGACCAACGCAGAATTTTTCAATTTCATGAAGCGTTGATCTGAATTTTAGCGAGCCCTGATCACAGGACGATCTCAGCCACGAAATCAGTAACCGAAGTTGACTCCAGCACAACCTGATCGCTGCAGACGGCCTCAATCCGGGCGGACTGCCGTGCAGAATAATGGTCCCCGATGGCGCTGCGGAATTTTTCCACCAGCACCGGAATGCCCTCTGCACGCCTGCGGCGATGGCCAATGGGATAACTGATCTCCACCCGCTCCGTGCTGGAACCATCCGCGAAAAATATCTGGATGGCGTTACCGATACCGCGTTTTTCCGGATCGAAATAATCCATCGTGAAACCTTCATTCTCACGGACTTCCATCTTTTCCCGCAGTGCGTCGATGCGTGGATCAGCCGCCACCTCGTCGCTGTAACTGTGCGCGGTTAACTCACCCAAAATCAACGGTACAGCTACCATGTACTGGATGCAGTGGTCACGGTCGGCGAAATTATCCAGCGGGCCGGTCTTGTCGATGATGCGCCCGCCTGCCTCCTGGGTCTCAATAGTGATCCGCTCGATGTCCGCCAGGTGACCTTTCACCTCGGGGTGCAGTTGCATGGCGCACTCCACAGCGGTCTGGGCGTGAAACTCTGCCGGGAAGGAAATCTTGAACAGCACGTTTTCCATCACATAACTGCCATAGCCTCGCTGGAAACTGAACTCCTTACCCTGGAACAGTACGTCGTAGAAACCCCAAACGTCAGCGCTCAGGGCAGATGGGTAACCCATCTCACCACGTAACACCGTCAGCGCCAGTGTCACTGCCCTTCTACAGGCATCACCCGCCGCCCAGCTCTTACGCGAACCGGTGTTTGGCGCATGCCGGTAAGTTCGCAGGGAACCGCCGTCAATCCAGGCATTGGACACTGCATCAATAACCTGTTGCTGTGTACCCCCGAGCATCCGCGTCACCACAGCGGTCGAAGCAACCCGAACCAGCAACACATGGTCAAGTCCAACCCGGTTAAAACTGTTCTCCAGCGCCAGGATGCCCTGGATTTCATGCGCCTTGATCATCGCCCGCAGCACATCCTTCATGGTCAGCGGTGCTTTCCCTTGCGCGATGTTGCGCCGGGAAAGATAATCGGCCACGCAGAGAATGGCACCCAGGTTATCCGACGGGTGCCCCCATTCAGCAGCCAGCCAGGTATCGTTGAAATCCAGGTAGCGAATCAGCATCCCCAGGTTAAAAGCAGCCTGCGCAGGCTCGAGTTCCAATGCCGTACCCGGTACCCGGGCGCCCCCCGGCATCTCAGAACCGGGAACCATGGGCCCCAGCAGCTGCCTGGCGCCCGGAAACTTCATTGCCAGCATTGAGCAAGCCAGGCTGTCCATAAGGCAGTAGCGCGCGGTTGAGTAAGCCTCCTCGCTGTCGATTTCGTAGTTACAAACATAATCTGCGATATCAACCATTACCTGATCGTAATCGGGCCGGATGGCCGCACGAACACCTGTCTGTGACATGGAAACCTCTTCAGTTTTTCAGTATTAATCACTGATTTTTTTTTGATCAATGGGTATAGATCAACGATCTTCGATCGAAACATAGCTCCGGTCTGCTGGACCAATATAATCAGCACCCGGCCGGATGATGCGGTTGTTGGCCCGCTGTTCAAAGCAATGTGCTGCCCATCCGGTCACCCGCGACATTACGAAAATGGGCGTGAATAACTCGGTCGGAATAGCCATGAAATGGTAAGCGCTGGCGTGGAAAAAGTCCGCGTTGGCAAACATGTTCTTTTCTTCCTTCATGGTGCGTTCGACCGCTTCCGAAATGGCGAACAGCAAAGTGTCGTTCTTCCATTCGGACAACTTCCTCGACCATTGCTTGATGATTGCATTGCGCGGGTCGCGCTTGCGATAAACCGCATGACCAAAACCCATAATCAGGTCCCTGGCCTGCAGTTTGCGTAAAACATCCGCCACGGCCTCCTGCTCGGAGGAATACTGCTCGATCATGGCCATGGCAGCCTCGTTCGCACCACCGTGCAATGGGCCACGTAAAGACCCGATAGCCGCTGTTATACAGGAATGCAGATCACTCATGGTGGACGCGCAGACCCGGGCGGTAAAGGTTGAGGCGTTAAACTCGTGTTCGGCGTACAGGATCAGTGAGATATCCATCACGCGTGCCGCCAGCTCGTCCGGGGCTTCACCGTGCAGCATATGCAGGAAATGAGCGCCGATACCATCGTCATCCGTTGCAGTTTCGATCCTCACCGCATCATGACTGTAGCGATACCAGTAGACGACAATGGATGGGAACAGGGCCAGCAGGCGGTCCGCCACCTCCTGCTGCTTGGAAAAATCACCTTCCGGTTCGATATTCCCCAGGAATGAGCAAGCGGTGCGCATTACGTCCATGGGGTGTGCCTCTGCCGGAATACGCTCCAGTACCTCCTTGAGCGGCTGCGGCAGCCCCCTCAGACCTCTCAGTTTGGTTTTCCAGGCATCCAGTTCCGCCTGCATCGGCAACTGCCCTTTCAGAATCAGATAGGCGACCTCGTAAAAAGTTGACTGCTCCGCCAGTTCAACCACATCGAAGCCGCGGTAGCGCAAGCTGTTTCCTTCCGCACCAACCGTGCATACCGCTGTCTGGCCGGCGGTTTGACCCCTCAATCCCGTACCGGCATTCATTTTTGCTGCCACTTCTTCTGCCATAAATTCTTCCTCGTGCAATTACTCTTCGCTGGAATCGGCAAACAACTCATCCAGCTTCCGCTCATATTCGTGATAACCGAGGTAATCGTATAACTCGGCCCGGGTTTGCATGATGTCGATGACCCTGCGCTGATGGCCATCTTCGAGCAGTGTTTTGTATACCGTCTCAGCCCCCCGGTTCATGGCCCGGTACGCCCCGCAGCAATAAAGGACAATATCCACACCTGCCTCACCCAGTTCCGAAGTCGAGAATAAGGGGGTCTGACCGAACTCCGTGATATTCGCAAGGATTGGAACGTCCACGGCCTGCCTGAATTGCGTGTACTGTTCCAACTCCAGCATGGCCTCGGGAAAAACCATGTCGGCACCGGCCTCAACGTAGGCCACAGCCCGCTCCACCGTCTTGCCCATGCCCTCTAGCGCAAGCGCATCCGTACGTGCCATGATGACAAAATCATCATCGTTGCGCGCATCGACTGCGGCCTTGATCCGATCGACCATTTCTGCCTTGGAAACAATCGCTTTCCCCGGCCGGTGACCACAGCGTTTGGTGGCTACCTGGTCCTCGATATGCAGTCCGGCGGCACCCGCCCGCGTCAGGGATCTGACCGTTCGGGCGATGTTGAATGCACCGCCGAAACCGGTGTCGGCGTCAACCAATAAAGGCAGGTCACAGGCATGTGTGATCCGGTTCACATCGGTCAGCACATCTTCCAGGGAACTGATCCCGAGATCCGGCAGACCGAGCGAATTTGCCGCTACACCGCCACCCGAAAGATAAATGGCTTTATGGCCAATCTGCTTTGCCATCCGCGCAGTAAAGGCGTTGATGGTGCCCACAACCTGCAAAGGTGCATGGTCTTTAACCACCTGCCTGAATTCGAGACCCGGTGATTCCTGCGACATGGTCAGAGCAGGTCTTCCACTGCCGCCCGTTCTTCACGCAGTTCCGCCTCGGTGGCATCCATGCGCTCGCGACTGAACTCATCGATAGCAAGTCCCTGGACGATGCGGTAATCGCCATTCTCGCAAACACAGGGATAGGAATAAATGATGCCGGATTTGATACCATAGCTGCCATCCGCTGGAACCGACATGGAAACCCAGTCACCCTCAGGCGTTCCCAGGACCCAGCTGCGTACGTGGTCCATGGCTGCCGAGGCTGCCGAGGCCGCGCTGGAAACACCCCGGGCCTTAATGATCGCCGCGCCACGTTGCTGTACATCCGGAATAAAGGTATCGCGGTACCAATCTTCACCGACCAGGTCACTGGCCGATTTGCCATCCACCTTGGCGAAGCGGATATCCGGGTACTGGGTTGAGGAATGATTGCCCCAGACCAACATGTTGGTGATATTAGAGCTATGAGTCCCGGTCTTGTCGGCCAATTGAGCGAGGCTGCGGTTGTGGTCCAGACGGGTCATTGCGGTGAAATTACGCGGATCAAGGTCAGGAGCCGCAGCGCGCGCGATCAATGCATTCGTATTGGCCGGGTTGCCCACTACCAGCACCTTGATAGCCCGGTTGGCGACTTTGTTCATCGCCGCACCTTGCGGCCCGAAAATCTTTCCGTTGGCCGAGATCAAATCCTTGCGCTCCATGCCCGGACCGCGTGGCCTGGCGCCAACCAACAGCGCATAGTCTGCATCCTGAAAAGCCGTTTCTGCATCGTCCGTGGCCACAACATCCATTAACAGGGGTAATGCAGAATCCAATAACTCCATCACAACACCTTCCAGCGCTCCAAGTACTGGCGTAATCTCCAGTAATTGAAGAATGACCGGTTGATCCGGGCCCAGCATGTCCCCGGCGGCAATCCTGAAACAAAGTTGATAGCCAATCTGGCCGGCGGCGCCGGTAATGGCGACTCTAACGGGACGATTCATTTATAGCTCCTTAAGAAGGTTTCGATGTGTCAGAATATCGCTACAGAACCGAAAAATTCCGGCCACTAATCTGTACTATTGTAACCGATAATGACCCGCGACCACCCGCTGCAAACGTTAATAATCTACTTTTCCGGGAGTAATAATGGACCGACACCCTGCGCCCCTCCGTCTCGTGTTTTTTATAACTTTCCTGGCCCTTAGCACCAACCTCATGGCTGCTGACCGATCGGACTCATGACGCTCTGCGGATGAAAATCATAGTCGACCGGAACATCCTGGGTGTTGATACAACCTTCGCGCAACACGGCGATATTGAATGGGTGGATGGGCGCTCACTGCACCGTCGGCAGCTGATCAATGCAGCTGCACTGATCACTCGTTCCGTAACCCGCGTGAATGCCGGCTTGCTGGAAGGCACGGCGGTGCGATTTGTCGGTACGGCGACCATCGGCACCGACCACCTGGACACAAGCTGGCTGGAACAACGCGGAATCACCTGGGCCAGCGCACCTGGCTGTAACGCCGATGCGGCAGCACAGTACACCCTGGCCATGATTTGGCTGGCCTGTGAGCGGCTTGAGCGGCATCCGCCAGATCAAAGCGTTGGCATCATAGGTAGCGGCAATGTCGGCTCACGGCTACAGAAACTGCTGGCTGTCCTTGGCTTATCCTGCGTAGCCAACGATCCACCGCTGGCCGACAGCGGAACCAGCGGCCTGGTATCACTGGATGAAGCCCTGTCACAGGACATCGTGTGTCTTCATGTCCCGCTGACCCAGCATGGGTCGCACCCTACATTTCGCATGATTGATTCGCAGCGGCTGGCCCAAATGCATGACTCTGCATTGCTGGTCAATACTGCACGGGGCGACGTGCTCGATGGCGCTGCCTTGCTGTCGCAGCTGAGGAGTGGCCGCCTGCATGCCGCGCTGGATGTCTGGCCCGGTGAACCTCAAATCGATCCCCAGCTGATCAAGGCAACTACCCTTGCCACACCACACGTGGCCGGTTATAGCAACGATGGCAAACTCAATGGCACCCGGATGGTCTACAGGGCTTTTTGTGCCTGGCTGGATGAACCACCCATCGCCCCTGTTGATCACGACAGTGAATTTCTCGAGCTTGATCTCCACGCGGTCAAAGACCCGATTGCTTCAGCCCTCAAAGCAGCCTGTTTCGTGCAAAGACACGATAGCGCCATGCGCCATCTGGACGGACTGGCACCTTGTGAGCAAGCCATCATGTTTGACCGGCTGCGCCGTGAATACCCACTCAGAAGGGATTTTCGCGCCTGGCGAATTCACGGGTCAGACCAAAATGCCGCATCAAACCTGAATAAGCTTGGCTTCAGCTGAATCTGCAAGGTGGGGGGGTGGTCAGTGGAGGCCTTTGCCATTGATTTGTAATGGTAAACCCTGTAACGTGCGCCCGCCTGCGGAATTAAGGACCAAATCGTGATCGAAAAGCTCCGGAATATTGCCATTATTGCCCATGTCGACCATGGCAAAACAACGCTCGTGGACCAACTGCTGCTGCAGTCTGGAACGCTGGGCGAACGGGCGGCTACACCCGAGCGGGTGATGGATTCCAACGAACTCGAGCGTGAGCGCGGGATCACAATCCTGTCCAAGAACACCGCGATAAGCTGGAATGACGGTAAAGACAGCTACCATATCAATATCGTGGACACCCCCGGTCATGCCGACTTTGGTGGCGAGGTGGAACGAATCCTGAGCATGGTGGACTCGGTCCTGCTGCTGGTGGATGCGGTGGACGGACCCATGCCGCAGACTCGTTTTGTCACTCAGAAAGCCTTCGAGATGGGCTTTAAGCCAATCGTCGTGATCAACAAGATTGATCGTGACGGCGCCCGCCCTCACTGGGTTTTAGATCAGACCTTCGAACTGTTTGACCGGCTCGGCGCGACGGATGAACAGCTGGATTTCCCAGTCGTCTATGCTTCGGCGCTGCGCGGCTATGCTGGCATGGAAGACACCGTGAAGGATGGAGATATGAGACCCCTGTTCGAGACCATTGTGCGGGAGGTAGCTCCGCCGCTGGTCAACATCGACGGGCCGTTCCAGATGCGCATTTCCACACTGGATTACAATTCCTACGTGGGTGTAATAGGCATCGGCAGAATACAGAGGGGCAGCGCGAAGCCCAACCAGCAAATCTGCGTGATCGACCGTGATGGCGAACGGCGCAATGGCAGGATACTGCAGGTACTGGGCTTTCATGGGCTTAAACGTGTCGAGGTGCCGTCGGCCCAGGCTGGCGACATTGTCGCCGTGACCGGGGTGGACAAGCTGCGGATCTCCGACACGCTGTGCGACCGGAACACGCCGGAAGCACTCCCCACGATGACCGTGGATGAACCCACCATCAGCATGACGTTCAGGGTCAATAATTCACCCTTTGCCGGCCGCGAGGGCAAATACCTGACCAGCCGGCAGTTGCGCGAGCGCCTGCTGCGCGAAGCCAGCCATAACGTGGCCTTGCGCGTCGAGGAGATGGAAAACGCGGAACGCTTCAAGGTGTCAGGCCGGGGTGAGTTGCACCTGTCGATCCTGATAGAGACCATGCGCCGGGAGGGCTTTGAGCTGGCCATTTCAAGGCCCGAAGTGATCGTGCATGAGACCGATCACGGCAAAGAAGAGCCTTACGAACAACTGGTAGTGGACCTGGAAACCGACTACCAGGGATCGGTAATGGAGCGGCTTGGTGATCGCCGCGGAATAATGCAGAACATGCAGCCGGACGGCAAGGGCCGGGTACGGCTGGACTACGTCATTCCCGCGCGCGGCCTGATTGGCTTCCAGTCAGAGTTCCGGACGCTCACGGCAGGTACCGGCCTGATGTTTCATGTATTCGACCATTACGGCCCCTATCATCCCGGTGCTATTTCCCGCCGGAAAAATGGTGTCCTGATCTCCAACGGCACGGGCAAGGCCCTGCCCTATGCCCTGTTCAACCTGCAGGAACGTGGGCGAATGATCATTGAACCGGGCGCGGAGGTCTATGGAGGCCAGGTGGTGGGTATCCACAGCCGCTCGAACGACCTCACGGTGAATCCCCTGAAAGGAAAACAGTTGACCAATATCCGCACCGTACTCAAAGACGACGCGGTCCAGCTTACCGCGTCGCAGAAAATGACCCTGGAACAGGCACTGGAATTTATCGAGGACGATGAGCTGGTAGAGGTGACACCGAAAGCCATCCGAATTCGAAAAATTCATCTGCTCGAATACGAACGTAAACGTGCGAGGCGCGAAAAAGAGACCGCCTGACCTTTGCCTTTTGGGAGCCCGGCGTCCGCTTGGGCATGCTCGGTTCAAACTGATCGCTGCTGACCGGTAAACATACTGATTCTCATGCTGGGAAAAACTCAGGGTATGTCGGACCGAAAGTTCCTGTGCTTGCGCACTATGAACATCGCCATTTCCAAAGACTGTTCATAATTCAGCCGCGGATCGACCGTGGATTTGTAAGCCCGTTTCAAGTCTTCATCTAACAGATCCCTGGCACCGCCCGTACACTCAGTCACATCCTCACCGGTCAGTTCCAGGTGCACGCCGCCCAACCGTGATTTGTTGTCAATATGGATTTCGAAGGCCAGTTCCATCTCACGCAAAATTTTCCAGAAACGGCGGGTCTTGATGCCGTCCCGGGTCGATTCGGTATTGCCATGCATGGGGTCGGATATCCACAACACAGGACTTCCGGTCTCATGCACGGCATTGATCAGGCCAGGGAGGCTCTCCTCGATCTTGTCTTCACCCATGCGATGAATCAAAACAATCCGGCCTGCCTCCCGCTTCGGATTCAATATTTCCAGCAGCTGGGCAAGCCAGTCACCGGTCATTCCCGGGCCGACCTTGATGCCCAGCGGATTGCGGATTCCACGAAAATATTCAACATGGGCGCCATCCAGGTCCGCCGTGCGCATGCCGATCCACGGGAAGTGGGTTCCCAGGTTGAACCAGCCCCATTGCCGGGGAACTTGCCGTGTCTGAGCCTGCTCATAATGCAGGTGTAATGCTTCATGCGAGGTAAAAAAATCTACCCGTCTCAGTCTGCCAATGTCCCGTCCAGTGATGGTCTCCATAAAACGCAGGGACTGGCTAAGGCTTTCCGTCAACTTGTGAAATTCATCAGCCAGCGGAGAATGTTCTACCCAACTGAGGTCCCAGTATTCCGTGTGATGAACATCGGCAAATCCACCATCTACCAGGGAACGAACGAAGTTCATGGTCATCGCCGAGAGTGAATGGGCCCGGATCAGGCGTCGTGGATCCGGTGTTCTGGCTTCTTTAGTGAAGTCGACTGCATTGACCAGGTCACCGCGGAAACTGGGCAGTGTCACACCGTCGCGAGTTTCCGTATCAGAGGATCTTGGCTTGGCGTATTGTCCCGCAAACCGGCCAATCCGAACGACCGGCATGTGTAGTCCATGTACCAGCACAAGGCTCATCTGGAGCAGTACTTTGAGCCGGTTGGTGATCAGGGATGAACTGCATTCCTGGAAACTCTCAGCACAATCACCACCCTGCAGTAAAAATCGTTTTCCTGCCTGTGCTTCCGCAATCTGCTCACGCAACGACAAAATTTCCCAGGAAGTAACCAGAGGAGGTAGTTCACTTAGCTCTTGAAGCGTATTTTCAAGTGCTTCATGGTCCGGGTAAGTGGCTTGCTGGAGTGCCGAGAATTTCCGCCACGAGTCCGGTCTCCAGTTTTCAGGATCATGCACTTCCTGCACCGAGCCTAAGTGACCGCGAGAACTAAAATTATCCATTAAATTCAATCCTTTGCTGCATTGTTCTTCACGAGAACGACAATAGTAGCGATTGCCAACCCAATGTACCAGAATAAAGTCCAGCCCGGCATACTCAGACCAAGGAATGCCCAGTTAATATCAGCGCATTCACCGGATCCGTAAAATACCTCGGACAGGACCTCAAAAAACGGCATGGTTTCGAGCATGTAATTCAAACTCATCCCGCAGTCCGGCACCTGGTTCGGCGGCAGGCTTTGCAGCCACAGGTGACGGCCGGCAACAGCCGTGCCCACCAGGGCACCCAGCATCACAAGGCCGGAGTAAATCCAGTACCCTTTGACTGCGGGATTGTGCAGGAAAGCCAGCAGGGAAACAGCGCCGATCCACATAAAAACCATGCGCTGAAAAATACACAGCGGACAGGGCTCCAGAAACAGGACGTGCTGTAAATACAATCCGTAGCCAAGCAAGGCAGCGCAGACGGCGGCTACCAGCAGGAAACAGATTCTTGGGCGCAATATCGAGACCAATTGATCATCCTCATACTTCTTTTTTCCGGGATTCTTTGTTGAATTCTCCAACGAATAAAGACCCGGCTACCGGAGCCGGGTTCCCTTTATTATATGCGTCCCTGTACTTTAGGAACTTTTCAGGCAAGATAATGAGTGCACTTCTGCAAAATTACAAGAGACTGATAGCGGCCCTCCAGGACATATCTCGAAGCGGAAACCTGGCTGAAAGCAATAGATGAAACCGTACGAGATAAAAAATGGGGCATGGATGCGTGAAAGATAGTCCGATCCACTCCTGGGCGGTCTTTTATATTCAAAAATATCTTATTTACTTGATCTGGGTCTATGTACTGAAGATCAGTTTTCCTCTAAAATTACTGTAAATGACAATCATTCTCAATTAGAGGTGCAAAAATGACCTTGCGGGAAATGCAGCCCGGACAAAAAGCCCGGATCGAAAGAGTGGACGCCAGGCAGCCTGGTGTCGTCCGCCTGATGGTACTTGGACTTATCGAAGGAGCAGAAATACAGTTCGAGAACGCCGCCATCGGTGGCGATCCGATGGAAATTTCGGTATTCGGTGCCGGTATTTCCATTCGCAGACAGCAAGCCGGCAATTTCAGCGTTTCCCCGATCGTTACGAATGGCTGAAAAGAGTACGATCTGTGTCCCGGTCAAAAAGATCGGAATTCGTCGGCGAGTGTCTGCAACCCTCGCCATCATAGGCAATCCGAACTCAGGCAAAAGCACCCTCTTCAACCGCCTGACCGGTCTGCGCCAGACCACCGCGAATTACCCGGGCGTTACGGTAGAAAAACATTCTGGAACGGTGCAACTGGAATCCAGCGCCATCGAACTGATCGACTTGCCCGGTATTTACTGCCTGGGCGGCTATTCTGCCGATGAGCGTATCGCGGTAGACGTAATCCTGGGCAGGATGGCGGATACCCACGCGCCCAGCGGGCTGCTGATGGTGCTTGATGCCACGCACTTGTACCAGGGACTCTACCTGCTGCAGCAACTGATGGAAATGCAGGTGCCGATGATCGTGGCGCTCACCATGACCGATGTTGCAACCGCCAGCGGCACAGATATTTCAATTGAACTACTGCAACGTCACCTCGGTGGTATCCAGATATTTCCCGTGGCCACCACCACCGGTCGTGGGCTCGAAGTATTCAAGGCAGCACTGGAAGGAGTGGTTGATTCCCCGGCACCGAAAATGCCGGAATCCTGGCCTGAATTGAGTAAAACAGCTGATCTGCTCATCGAACAAAGCAGCATCTCTGTGCCGCGAATTGACGTGATCCAGATGCTGATCCACGGAGATAGCGACTACTCGAGAAAACTGGAGCAGCAATTGGGAAAGCAGCTTGTTGCTGAAGTCAGACTCAAGCTGTTCGCTGCTGAACCACCGCAGGCAGTGGAAGCCCGGCACCGCTATCAATGGGTTCGCGATGTACTCGGTGAAGTTCAGCGCCAGGCACCCATGCTGGATCGCTTCGAAGCCCGGGCATTGCGCTGGATCAATCGACCCTGGCCGGCTACGGTGCTTTTCTTTGCCATCATGGCCCTGGTTTTCCAGGCGGTATTCTCATGGGCAACGCCATTGATGAATGGCATCGACGCCCTCGCTGTCGCACTGTCCAGATGGATTGCTACCCATTTGCCTGCTGGTGCGATTTCCAGTTTTATTACCGACGGTGTCATTGCGGGTGTCGGCAGCGTATTGATATTCCTGCCACAGATCCTGATCCTGTTCCTGTTCATTATCATTCTTGAAGACTCCGGATACCTGGCGCGTGCCGCATTCCTGATGGATCGCGTGATGCGCTCAATCGGCCTCTCAGGCCAGTCGGTGATTCCGATGCTTTCCAGCTTTGCCTGCGCGGTCCCCGCCATCATGGCAACGCGGGTGATTCCAGACCGAAGGGCCCGTATCGCGACCATCCTGGCGGCACCTTTCATGACCTGCTCAGCCCGTCTGCCGATTTATGCACTGCTGATCGCTGCTTTTGTTCCTGATGAATCGGTCGGCTGGTTGAACCTTAAGGGCCTGGTGCTTCTTGGTTTATACCTGCTGGGCATCCTCGGTGGACTCACCACGGCCTGGTTGTTGAAACGATCGGCCTTACGCGGTCCTAGTCCAGATTTTGCACTGGCACTGCCCGAATTTCGCCGGCCCAATCTACAGACCGTATTGATCAAGTTGATGGACCGCGTACGCGTTTTCCTCAGACGGGCGGGGACCATAATTTTTGTCGTGGCCATCATCGTATGGGCTCTGGCCTACTTCCCGCGCGCCGGAGCTATTGAAAGCGGGATGCAAAATGCTGTTGTGGAGGCCCAATCCACTCTGAGTGGAGAACCGCTGGCGCAAGAAATGTTGCGGATTGAGAATGAGGCCGCAGCGGCCCAACTCTCACAGAGCTATCTCGGGCGAGCTGGCAGGTTCGTCGAACCGGTGTTCGCACCCCTGGGGTGGGACTGGCGTGTATCGGCAGCTGTCATTGCCGGCTTTCCGGCACGGGAAGTGGTGGTTGCGGTGATGGGTACAATTTACGCTGTCGGTGAAAAAGCTGAAGAAGCCAGCCTGGTTGATAAACTGCGTTCCGCTACCTGGCCCGACGGCAGACCGGTGTTTACTCTTCCCATGGTGCTGGGCTTACTGTTGTTCTACGCCTGGTGTCTGCAATGCGCCGCAACTCTTGCTGTGATCCGCCGGGAAACCAACAGCTGGCGGTGGCCAATATTCGCATGGTCCTACATGACGGTGTTGGGGTATACCGGTGCTTTGTTGATTTATCAGGTTGGCAGCAGGTTATGATCAAAACTTATTCAGCGTCCAATGCATCCTCGGCGCGCGGTCGGTTCACCAGTTCAACATAGGCCATTGGAGCCTGATCGCCGGCGCGGTAACCACACTTCAGAATGCGCAGATACCCCCCTGGACGGTCCACGTAGCGCGGACCCAGTTCGTTGAACAGCTTGGTGACAACCTCACGGTTGCGCAGGCGGTCGAATGCCAGGCGCCGATGCGCCACGCTATCTTCCTTGGCAAGGGTAATCAGCGGCTCGGCTACACGACGCAATTCCTTGGCCTTAGGAACCGTGGTCTTGATTATCTCGTGTGTAAACAGCGAGCTCGCCATATTGCGAAACATCGCCTTTCGATGCGAGCTGTTGCGGTTCAGTTTTCTTCCGGATTTCATGTGACGCATGGTCTGTTCCTTGTTCTATCTGCCGGCGTAGTTAGTTCAGTCGCTGACCAGGCTCTCAGGCGGCCAGTTTTCCAGCTTCATTCCAAGTGACAAATCGTGTGACGCAAGCACGTCCTTGATTTCTGTCAGTGATTTCTTGCCCAGGTTCGGTGTTTTCAGTAATTCAACCTCGGTTCGCTGTACCAGGTCGCCGATATACAGGATGCTCTCCGCCTTGAGACAGTTCGCCGAACGAACGGTAAGCTCCAAATCGTCAATTGGGCGCAACAGCACCGGATCAATTTCCTGGGTCTTTTCTTCCACTTCAACGGCCTGACGTGCCCTGAAGTCCACAAATACTGACAACTGGTCAGCCAGGATATTGGCAGCAAGTTTCACCGCAGCCTCACAATCCATCGTGCCATTGGTCTCAATATCGAAGATCAGCTTGTCCAGGTCGGTGCGTTGTTCAACCCGTGCCGAATCGACACTGTAAGCTACTTTAAGCACCGGGCAAAAAGACGCGTCCAGCTGCAGACGGCCGATGGGACGGCTTTCCTGATCACCGATATTCAAGCGTACGGCCGGTTGATAGCCTACACCGCGTACCACTTTCAGACGCATGTTGATGCTGCCGTTTTGGGTCAGGTTGCAGATGACATGATCCGGGTTAACCACCTCAACGGTGTGATCGAGCTGAATGTCCCCGGCAGTGACCGGACCCGGGCCCGATTTACTCAGGGTCAGCACCGCTTCTTCGCGCTCGTGCATAATCAGTGCAATACCCTTGAGGTTCAGAAGAACTTCGATGATATCTTCGAGCAGACCTTCAACGGCTGTGTATTCGTGCAACACACCATCCATTTCCACTTCGACAATTGCACTGCCGGGAACGGAAGAAAGCAACACGCGCCTGAGCGCATTGCCCAGTGTGTGACCGAAACCACGCTCCAGCGGTTCCAGTGTGATCCGGACCCGGTTCGGGCTGACTTCGTCAACGCCCACGACACTGGGTTTCAGCATTTTTTCAATAACACCCATCATAGGGATCGCCCTCGTAACTGTATTCCTGATGAAATCTCATGATCGTTGCAGGCATAAACGGCCTGCAACGGTATTAAATATGTATCCTGCAGACCTTATTTGGAGTAAAGCTCCACGATCAGACTTTCGTTGATATCTGCTGAAAGCTCGACCCGATCAGGATAGGCTTTGAATACACCTTCCATTTTCTTTGCATCGACTTCCACCCAGGGTGAAACCAGATCCATTTCCTGGTTCAGTGTGATGGCTTCCTTTACTCTCAACTGTTTCTTTGCCTTTTTACGAATGGCTACTACATCGTCCGGTTTCACCCGGTAGGATGCAATATTCACCGTGTGTTCATTAACAGAAATCGACTTATGCGATACCATCTGCCGGGCCTGGGCACGGGTTACCGCGAATCCCATTCGATAGACGACATTGTCCAGGCGGCTTTCCAGTAAACGCAGCAGGTTTTCACCGGTGGCGCCCTTCTGTTTTGCAGCCAACTTGTAGTAATTACGGAACTGGCGTTCGAGTACACCGTAAATACGCCGCACCTTTTGCTTCTCCCGCAACTGTACGGCATAGTCTGAAAGTCTCATCCGGCGGGTCGAGACATGTTGACCAGGAAGCTGGTTCAGCTTGCACTTGGATTCCAGTCCACGAGCCGGGCTTTTCAGCTCCAGGTCCACACCTTCGCGGCGTGCCAGTTTGCAGGTAGGTCCTGTGTATCTTGCCATTGGGTCTACTCCACTCAGACGCGACGTTTTTTGGGCGGCCGACATCCGTTGTGCGGGATCGGCGTTACGTCAGTAATGTTGGTAATCTTATATCCGACTGCATTCAAGGCTCGTACGGAAGACTCGCGCCCCGGACCCGGACCTTTGACCCGCACTTCGAGGTTTTTGAGACCGTACTCCAGCGCCGCCTTACCGGCAGTTTCGGCTGCAACCTGGGCCGCAAACGGTGTGCTCTTACGTGAGCCCCGGAAACCTGCGCCCCCGGAAGTCGCCCATGACAGGGTATTACCCTGACGATCGGTAATGGTGATAATCGTATTGTTAAACGATGCATGGATGTGCGCGATACCATCCACGACCGTCTTTTTAACTTTCTTTTTTCTGCTTGGCTTGGCCATAAATCTTTCCGCCTTTAACGCTTAATCGGACGACGCGGACCTTTACGGGTACGCGCGTTGGTCTTGGTTTGCTGACCGCGTACCGGCAGGCCACGGCGATGCCGTAGCCCACGGTAACAACCGAGGTCCATCAAACGTTTGATGTTCATTGCCACTTCACGGCGAAGATCGCCTTCCACCGCAAGCAGGGCGATCTGGCCACGGATGCCTTCAATTTCTGCTTCCGTCAGATCGCGAATTTTGGTTTCCGGCTTGACCCCTGCTGCACCACAAATCCCGAATGCACGGGAACGGCCAATGCCATAAATGTGCGTCAGACCCACCCATGTGTGTTTCTGAACCGGTATATTGACTCCTGCAATACGAGCCATTCCTTAACTCCTGTCTTTGTGTGCCGCGCACGTAAACGGCATATTATATCGAATCCCAGCTTCAGGTAATAGACTGTTATCACTTACCTTAACCCAAAGCCAGCACCACAAATTCACTACCACCATCAGCCCTGCCGCTGTTTGTGCTTTTTCTCACTGCAAATCACGTATACAACACCCTTGCGGCGTACGATTTTACAGTGACGGCAGATCTTTTTAACGGAAGCCTGCACTTTCATAAATTTCCCCCAAACATTATCTTCGGACTACTCCGGAGCGACCAAAGGATTGCAGATTCGCTTTTTTCATCAGGCTGTCGTATTGATGAGAGATCAGGTGAGCCTGCACTTGCGCAATGAAATCCATGATCACTACAACCACGATCAATATGGATGTTCCACCGAAATAGAACGGTACAGCCCAGACAACCCTGAGCACATCAGGCAACAGACAAACCGACACCAGGTATAGCGAACCCACCATGGTCAGACGCGTCAATACGTTGTCTATGTAATCCGCCGTCTGGCGGCCCGGGCGTATTCCCGGAATAAACGCTCCCGAACGCTTCAGGTTATCCGCTGTTTCCTTCGAGTTGAACACCAAAGCGGTGTAGAAAAAACAAAAGAATATGATCAGCGATGAATACAGGATCGTGTACGCCAAGTTGCCGGGAGTCAGCGCCGCTGAAACGTCCGTCAACCAGTTCAGCCCCTCCGAACCGCTGAACCAGGTAGCCAAAGTTGATGGAAAGATCACGATGCTGGAAGCAAAAATAGCCGGGATCACCCCGGACATATTCACTTTCAACGGTAAATGTGTCGACTGGTTCTGGTAAGCCACACGGCCCTGGCGCTGCGCATAATTAACCGTGATCCGCCGTTGGCCGCGTTCTACACGGACAACAAAATAGATCACACCCAGTATCAGCGCGGTGATCAACAGCACAGCCGGAATACTCAACTGCCCGGTATTCACCAGTTCCAGAGTTCCTGCAACTGCCCTGGGCAAACCGGCCACAATACCGGCAAAAATGATCAGCGAAATGCCATTTCCCACCCCGCGCTCGGTGATTTGTTCACCCAGCCACATCAAAAAGACAGTCCCAGCCGTCAGCGTGACCATCGCGGTAAAAATAAAACCGAAGCCCGGCGCAAGCACCACATTGCCCTGACCTTGTAAGGCAAACGCAACGCCGCCGGCCTGGACCGCCGCCAGTATGACCGTGAAATTACGCGTGTACTGGGTAATTTTCTGGCGTCCGGAGGATCCTTCTTTCTTCAGCTGCTGCAAATAGGGAACAGCGCTGCTCATCAACTGCATGATGATGGAAGCTGAAATGTACGGCATCACACCCAGCGCAAAAAGGGAAAAACGCTCCAAAGCGCCGCCGGTAAACAGGTTGAATACGTCCACGATGGTTCCCTGCTGGGAATTCATGAACTGCAGCAAGGCCTGCGGGTTCACGCCCGGCACCGGGATGAAGGTACCAATGCGATAAATAATCAGCGCAACGAACACGAACAGCAAACGCTGCCGCAATTCGGTCAGCCGACCGAGCCCACCCAGTGTTTCCGCCAATTGTGATGGGGAGCGGGCCATTACTCTACCTTGCCTCCGGCAGCTTCAATCGCTGCCTGCGCACCCTTGGTGACAGCCAGGCCTTTGATCGTGACCGCGCGATCCAGGGTACCGGTGTTGATCACTTTAACCTTGCGGATATCGTGAGCCACTATACCTTGCACCTTGAGGAACTCAAGATCGATCACATCCGTTTTCATTACCTGGACCTGGTAAAGGCGAAGTTCGTCGTTATAACGCGCAGTGCGCGAAGCAAATCCTCGCTTCGGCAAACGGCGCTGCAGGGGCATCTGCCCACCCTCGAAGCCGACCTTGCTGTAACCACCAGAACGTGACTTCTGGCCTTTGTGCCCGCGACCGGCGGTTTTACCGATACCTGAGCCCATGCCGCGGCCCACCCGCTTGCGATTTCTTTTGCTGCCCTCTGCCGGGCTGAGACTATTCAGTTTCATTGCAGTACTTTCCCAATTCTATTCATTCGACGGTGCCCATGGACACCGGGACCAAATCGGCCCTCAGGCTTCCTCTACTTGTAGCATGTAATTAATTTTGTTGACCATGCCGCGAATAGACGGCGTGTCTTCGAGCACAACCGTATGATTCATGCGCTTCAAGCCCAGTCCGCGAACGCATTCGCGATGTCTTGGCTGAAATCCGATCGGAGAGCGGACCAGCGTTACCTTGATCTGTTTCTTCTTTTTTGCGGCCATGATCCTTACCCCCTGTTCACCTTGCCCATGTTCGCCATAATTTCGTCAAGCGATTTGCCGCGTTTGGCAGCAATCGATTCCGGTGTTTGCATGGACTGCAATCCCTTGATGGTGGCGCGGACCAGGTTAATCGAGTTGTTAGAACCCAGGCTTTTGGCCAGTACGTTACGCACACCAACGGTTTCCAGTACAGCTCGCATCGCACCACCCGCAATAATACCGGTGCCCTCTGATGCCGGCTGCATGTAGATCTTAGAACCTGAATGGCGTGCCTTGATGGCATGCCACAGCGTGCCGTCCTGCAAGGACACCTGGATCATGTTGCGACGCGCTTTTTCCATTGATTTCTGGATGGCCAGAGGCACTTCACGCGCCTTGCCGTAACCAAACCCGATCTTGCCGTTACCGTCACCCACCACACTGAGGGCGGTGAAACCAAATATGCGACCACCCTTGACCACCTTTGCTACGCGATTGATCGTAACCAGCTTCTCAAGCAGGCCGTCACCATTGTCTCTGTCCATTTTCGCCATTTTTCTTACCTGTTTCTGCTGGTCATATCATGACCCGAATTCGCCTGAGTTCCGTTAAATTTAAGTCCCGTCAGAAGCTAAGTCCGACTTTGCGTGCAGCGTCCGCCAGTTCCTTGATTCGACCGTGATAGCGAAACCCGGAGCGGTCAAAAGCCACTTCCTTGATACCAGCCTCCACCGCACGTTCAGCGACGGCCTTGCCAACGGCAATCGCGGCTTCCTTGTTGCTGGTTGTTTTCAGATCAGCCTTGATGTCTTTCTGCAGTGTTGATGCTGCGGCAATGACTTTCCCCCCTAGCGGGCTGATGACCTGGGCGTAAATGTGCCGTCCGCTACGGTGAACGGTAAGCCGCGCCACGCCCAGGCGGCGGATATGTGCGCGAGTCTTTTTTGCCCTGCGCAAACGTGCTGCCTTTTTCTTGTCCATCTTTGATTCCTCGAATTCTTCTTAAACTAAGCTTTCTTGGCTTCCTTGCGCACCACGTGCTCGTCGGAATAACGAATACCCTTGCCCTTGTAAGGCTCCGGTGGGCGGAACGACCGGATTTCAGCAGCGACCTGGCCAACCTTCTGTTTGTCACAACCCTTGATCACTAATTCGGTCTGGCTTGGTGCTTCGATGGTTACGCCTTCAGGTGCGGTGTATTCAACCGGGTGTGAGAATCCCAGTGCCAGGGTGAGCTTATTGCCCTGCATCTGTGCGCGGTATCCAATACCAACCAGCTTAAGTTTTTTCTCAAACCCTTCTGTAACGCCAATTACCATGTTGTTGACCAGGGAACGGAATGTTCCGGCCATGGGCATGGCAGAGTCTGTCACGGGCTTAACGCTGATCACCTTATCTTCCTGCTCGAGGCTGATTGTTGAATGCAGTTGCAGCACCATGCTTCCTCTGGGACCCCTGACCTTGACCTGGCTACCCTGAACGTTGACTTCAACGCCTGCAGGCAGTTCGATCGGTGCTTTTGCTATGCGTGACACATCCTTCTCCTCAGGTTACGAAGCACAGGATTTCACCACCCTGTCCAAGCGCGCGTGCCTGGGCATCAGTCATAATGCCTTGCGAGGTGCTGACAACGACCATTCCGAGACCGTTGAGAATCTTCGGCAAGTCATCTTTGCCGCGATACTGACGCAGGCCGGGACGACTGGCACGTTGCAATGTTTCAATCACGCCTTTTCCCTGAAAGTACTTGAGCGTGACTTCAAGCGTGATCCTGCCGTCCACTTCGATATTGCGGAAGTCTGTTATATAGCCCTCGTTCTTCAGCACACCCGCAATACCCGTCTTGACTTTCGAACCCGGGATATTAACCGCCGTTTTCTGCACCGCCTGAGCATTGCGAATACGCGTCAACATGTCTGCAATCGGGTCACTCATACTCATCGCTTCATTCCTCTTTACCAACTGGCCTTTCTAAGGCCCGGTACATCACCGCGCATGGCGGCTTCACGTAACTTGTTACGGCCCAGTCCGAATTTGCGGTAGAAACCACGCGGACGACCGG
>JAZFUZ010000081.1:0-13234 GCA_036447475.1 Lysobacterales bacterium
AGCGCAACCTGTTCTGTTGCAGACATGGTGGGCAACATGCGACGGAATTGTTTGAGGAATGGCGCGCTGATCAATTGCTGACGCCAGGGTCGGAAATTCAGTGGAACGGCGATGACAGCGAAAATGGCGGCTACCAAAACCAGGCTCAGCACGGGAGCTGAACCAGTAACAGCGAATATAAAAATACCCACAGCAATTGCAACAGTCCACAACAACAGGCTTGTGCCGTAAAAAGCACAGACAAGTGAGATACCCAAGAGCGTCAGTAGCATTAACCAGGTCATGTCATTCCTCCCAAACTGTTTTCCACTGAATGGTTATGTTTGCCGAGAACACACTTCAGAACAGCCATTCAGGTCTGTTTGCATATCAATAAGACCGGACATCTTACTAATACCATACGCCTGAGTATGGTAAGCCTTTTGATGCAAGTCAATACATGAGGCAATGACAGATATTTGACAGGCAGGGCGGTCGCCGCAACAATCCATGTTTTATGGGAATAATGGCGTAATGAAACCAGCGCAAAAAGTTGAAAGGGCTACGCTGTCTGCGGCCGATTGGGAACGCGCGGCACTGGACCTGATTGCAGAGCAGGGTGTCCAGGCGATGGCGATTGAGCCCCTGGCACGACGTATGGGGATCACCAAGGGCAGCTTCTACTGGCATTTTTCAAGCCGCGAAGCCCTGCTGGAGCAGGCCCTGCTCAGGTGGGAAAAGCACGATATCCGCAACCTCAGTGCATCCCTGGGCGAAATCGACCATCCCAGAGACCGGCTGATCTCCTTTTTTCGCCGGGTGGGCAAAGAGAAGCTTACCCATAAAGTGTTTAGTGAGTTGTGCGCAGCGGCGGGACATCCACACGTGGAACCGGTGTTGGAGCGTGTGGCGGAAAGAAGAATGAAACACTTGTCGGTTGCGTTTGAGGAGATGGGCATGGAGCCTGACCTGGCCCGGCACCAGGCAAGGCTGATCTACTCGGTTTACCTTGGGTTTCTGCAACTCCAGAGACAGCAGCAGACGCCCAGCCTGAGCAGTGAAGAATTTGAAGCCTACATCGAACACGTTATCAACACTCTGATCCCTGCCTGATCCCCAGGAGCTTGCGATCAGCTGAACGTTTGATGTGGCGCATTGCAACTCAGGGGTCCAGAGTCTATGCTGCCATGGTGCAAAATTCGGGCTGGAAACATACCGTAATTATCACCTTGAAGGAGTACTAGCGTGACCACCAATCAAGAGTTAAAAACCTGGGTGAACCAGGTAGCAGAATTAACCCAGCCTGATAACATTCACTGGTGCAGCGGTTCCCAGGCAGAGTACCAGGATTTTGCTGATCAGATGATCGCAAGCGGTGATTTCCTGGAACTCAACAAGGATACGCATCCCCGTTGTTATCTTCACCGCTCCGATCCTTCAGATGTCGCGCGCGTAGAACACCTGACCTTCATCTGCACCTCCAGCAAGGAGGATGCGGGTCCCAACAATAACTGGATGGATCCTGGCGCAGCGCGAGTAAAGATGCGCGAGTATTTTAACGCTTGCATGAAGGGCAGGACACTCTATGTCATTCCTTATTGCATGGGCCCGATTGACTCACCACTGTCGCGCTGCGGGGTCGAGATTACGGACAGCCTATACGTTGTGGTCAATATGCAACTGATGACCCGTATGGGCGATCCGGCACTGCGCCGTATCGAGAGGGAAGGCACGTTCATCAAGGGCCTGCACTCCATTGGCGATCTCGATCCTGAGCGCCGGTTCATCATGCATTTCCCGGAAGACCTCGAAATTCAGAGTTTTGGTTCCGGTTACGGTGGCAATGCCCTGCTCGGTAAAAAATGCCACGCCTTGCGTATCGCCAGTTACCAGGCCCGTTCTGAGGGCTGGCTGGCGGAGCACATGTTGATTGTCGGGATCGAGAACCCCGAGGGTGAAATTCACTATGTTGCCGCCGCATTTCCGTCTGCTTGCGGCAAGACCAATCTGGCCATGATGATTCCTCCCGTAAATTACAAGGGCTGGAAAGTGTGGACGATCGGCGACGATATTTGTTGGATGCGCATGGGTGATGACGGGCGCATGTGGGCCATTAATCCCGAGGCAGGCTGCTTCGGTGTCGCTCCGGGAACGGCTGAGAACACCAACCCCAGTGCACTGGCGATGCTGGATCACGATGCGATATTCACCAATGTTGGTGTAACCGGGGATAACCAACCCTGGTGGGAAGGCCTGGACGATCGCGTGCCGGTAACAGACTGGAAGGGTAATCCCTACGATCCGGAACGAGGACCTGCTGCACACCCCAATTCCCGCTTCACCGTGCACATGTCACAGTGCCCGTCCTATTCAGACCAGGCCGAGGCGTCGGCGGGTGTACCCCTTTCCGCCATAATTTTCGGCGGCCGCAGGGCAAGGCTGGTCCCGCTGGTGATGGAAAGCCGGTGCTGGAACCATGGTGTGTTATACGGCGCAGCCATGGCTTCGGAAACGACTGCGGCCAATGTCGATACGGTCGGCGTGGTGCGCCGCGACCCGATGGCCATGAAACCCTTCTGCGGCTACAACTTTGCGGACTACTGGGCCCATTGGCTCTCTTTTTCGAATGCCTCGGACAAGTTGCCGAAGATCTTCCACGTCAACTGGTTCCGCAAAGACCGGGACAACAAGTTCATGTGGCCGGGCTTTGGCGACAATATGCGGGTGCTGGACTGGATCATCAAACGCTGTACGGGTGAAGTCGGTGCTGTTGAAACACCGATCGGCTATCTACCCGCGCCTGGCGATCTGAACCTGGATGGTATCGATGTGCCGGCGGAAACGATGGAGGCCCTGCTCGAAGTTGACCGCGAAGCATGGAAAGCGGAAATTTCTGCGATTGGTGAGTACCTCGATTCTTACGGTGCCAGGACCCCTGCGGTCCTGAAGGCGGAGCAGGAAAGAGTGGCGGCTGCATTGTTGTAAGAGCACTGGACCTGCAGCGAATGCGGCGGTGCCGGCAAAACGGCCGTTCCGGTGCATCCCTGCACCGGCGGTATTAGCGCATTCTTGCACGTCATCGCCGGTATTGAATATCCGGTGGTGATCAAGAAGATACTCGCTCACCTGCATGGAAAAGCAGCCCCGGCAGGATTGGGCCTGTCCCCGAACTGGAAGCGGTAAGGTATTTGTCGTTAAAAAAAGGCTTCATTCAGGTTTAGCTGTCCAAAGGAATGGGATCACCTCTGCCAGCGGTTCTTTGCGCACGTAACTTTGACCCAACACAACACCGTGCTGGCGACACCGCGGCGCAACCTGATAATCGGTAAACCTGCTTGAGGTATTGCGGTCCCACCATTATCGGAATTAAAAAACAACTGATAATTAACCAAACTGCACGGTTCGGGATGCTATATACTCCAAACACAGCGGGACAATGTAGTAATGTGAAAAATAGGCCTGTAACGCGAAAGTATGCGTGTCACAACATGATCAGGTCAGGCCTTTTGCAGATTAGCAACATATTTCGTTAAGTGGGATAAAAAATCCAATGGGACGACAAGAAGCTTGGAGGATTTGTTACAAAGCATTGGTAATTCAATTGGACTGTTGCGATATTCACACATAAGCTCATGTGTCTTGCTTCTATAAAGATTAAGCAACTTGCACATATTTTTTTAAAAAATTAAAAACGAGGGAGATGATTATGTATCGCAACACGACATTAGTCGTATCGGCAATATCACTGTTGGGTTCATCTATATTCCCGGTGACAAATGCCATGGCTGAAGGGACAGTACTTGAAGAGATTACCGTGACCGCCCGTAAGATTGAAGAGAACCTGCAGGATACGCCGATATCTGTCAGTGCCTTTACGGCTGAGGGTTTGGAAAGAAGGCAGATCTTCAGTACCGAGGCTCTGGATCAGGTCACACCTAATTTGTCATTCACGAATGACACAGTATTAGCGGGTAATAATGCCTCTTCGACCATATTCATTCGTGGAATAGGGCAGGTTGATCCCACTTCCACTGTCGATCCTGGTGTGGGCTTATATATAGACGACGTGTATATGGGTCAATCCGTTGGTGGCACGCTGGATTTCAGGGACATAGCAAGCGTTCAGGTACTGCGTGGCCCACAGGGTACTTTGTTCGGTAAAAATACAGTTGGTGGCGCCATCGTTCTGACATCAACGGAACCTGGAGATGAATTTGGCGGTAAGGTTCGTGTTGGTTTTGGCAGTGATAAATTGAGAGATTTTTATCTTGCCGTTGATCTGCCAATTTCAGATACAGTGAAGTCCCGTTTCACAATGGGTAAACGCAATCAGGACGGCTATGTGACCCGAGTGCAAACGGGTGAAGACCTGGGCGATACCGATACCTTCACGGGGACCGGAAAGATTGTTTGGACACCGAATGAGCGACTTCAAGTGAAAGCTTTATTCGATTACACCCATGCTAATGAAAATGGCAACCCATTCGTGTTCGCAGCCAGTACTGAAAGCGCTACTTTTCAGATCGTAGCCAGTTATGATGCAGGTTGCCCTGGAGCGTTACCATTTGCGGGGCCGGCATCAACTCCCGTCCCGATGATCGATGATGATCGTTGCGCCAATGATTTTCAAAATAAAGGCCCTTACAACAATAACGGCACTTACGCGATAGAAAGCTTACTGGATAATTATGGTGGTTCTTTTCATATTAAATACGAGCTGAATGATTCGGTTACCCTTAAGTCAATCAGTTCCTATCGCAAACTGGATTGGGAGGGTATTCGCGATGCGGATAATACGCCACTCACTATCTTGCACACTGATTATGACAGCAGCGGTCATCAGTTCAGTCAGGAACTGCAGTTGCTTTATTCCTCTGATAGCTTCAAAGGTGTTGTTGGTTTTTTCTACTTTAAAGAAAAAACAACAGATATTGTCTTTGTACAGTTAAATGACCCAGGCCCGGGAGTCGCGGAAGACAGCGACAATAATATTACCGAGAATGACAACTGGGCGGTATTTTCCCAGTGGACCTTTGACGTCAGCGATCAACTATCGCTGACATTGGGTGGTCGTTATACGGAAGACACCAAGGGATCAACACCGGACCAGTTTAACTACGCTAATCCATCCAACAAATACCTGCCGGTGCAACTGTATGAAGAAACCTTCACCGCATTTACAATTTCAGGTACGGCCAGCTATCGCTGGAATGAAAAAGGCATGACTTATATCAGTTATTCCGAAGGCTTCAAAGGTGGTGGCTGGAACAGCCACTTCAACGGTTGCCAGATACTGTCCCTGTGTTCCGCCGGTCTACCCCCACCGGTCCTGGCCAATGCCATAGCTGCCGCTGCTATCTTTCCTTCCGTTCACTCATTTGGCCCGGAAGAGGCCAAGACCTACGAGATTGGGTTCAAGTTGAATCTGCTGGACCATACTATGCGTTTGAATGCTTCTGTTTTTACCACAGATTATTCCGACTTGCAGTTCACCTATCGTGCCGGAGTAGCGCCCTATCTGGCCAATGCCGGTAAAGCGAGTATCAATGGATTTGAAATAGAGGTTGCCTGGCTTCCGAGCAGCAACTGGTTGATTGAAGGCGGCATTGGATATCTGGATACCAGTATTGATAGCCTGGAACTAATTGCCGGTACAGCTATCGGTGTTGTTGTAGGCAATGTACTACCGTATTCACCGAAATGGCAGGCCAACCTGGGTGTGGGCTACACAGTAACCTTAGCTGATGGTTATGTGCTGGCACCAAGAGTCGATTTCTCCTATAACGATACAACCTTTTTCGATGCAAACAACACCTTGGAAATATCTCAGCAGGATTCTGCTACGGTATTGAATCTGTCTATGGCAATTGAACCGCCGAGTGGAAAATGGCGAGTCAATATGGGTATTAACAATGCGACAGATGAGCTCTATGCCACTGGTGGTAATTCATCGTTAACAACGGGAAGCGGTTATGCTGAAATTGCCTATGCTCGACCTCGAGAGTACTTCGCTAACGTCAGCTGGAATTTCTAGCAGTCGCCCGATTGTCCATACGATGTAGGTGAGCAGAGTCAGCATCACCCGCTATCACGGGGTATTTACACCCAATAGCAAGCGGGTTAACCACCTGTCCGAAGACATGGGGGAGGGTCAGGTTTGGGATTTCGCGACCAGTGTTCGCTCCCACAATTAGTACCCATGCTGGAAGGTGCAGGCAGCCCACGAGATCGAGGTGTGTGATACCTTTGTAGCCTTAGCCGATGCGACCCTGGGCGGGGAAGTGATCTTCGGAAAAAACAGTGACCGCCCCTGTGGTGAGATTCAGGGTGTGATCGGCTTTCCGGCGCAGCGGTATGCTGCGCACGACACTGTGCAGTGCACCTATCTGCAAATCCCCCAGGTGAGCCAGACATTCGCGGTAATTCTTTCCAAGCCAAGCTGGATGTGGGGCGCCGAGATGGGCGCGAACGAACACGGTGTGGTGATCGGCAATGAAGCCGTTTGGACCACCGAGGCCTATGGGGAAACAGGCTTACTGGGCATGGACCTGGTGCGACTTGGTTTGGAACGGGGAGCGACGGCCTATGATGCTTTGCACTTGATCGTTGACTTGATGGCCGAATACGGTCAGGGCGGTAATTGCGCCGAGCATTTTGCCCTTCACTATCACAACGCTTACCTGATTGCGGACAAGATTGAAGCCTGGGTGCTGGAAACTGCCGGGGCTTACTGGGTGGCTGAGAAAATTACCAGTGGTACCCGTTCCATATCCAATAGTCTTAGCATCCATGGCAAGGGCGACCTGCGTCATCCGCAGTTGGATCGGGTCTTGGATGAAGCAGCACAGACAGCGGGCGGAGCGCCTTTTGATTTTGCCCGGTTTTTTTCCCGTGGGGAGGCTGGGGACACTCTTTCGCCCCTGTCCAGGGAAGGCCGTGTCAGGCAGCTTTGTCAGCGCAATGAGGGTAAATTCACGGTGGAAACCGCCAAGTCGATCCTGCGGGACCACGCGGGCAATGTCTGTATGCACGGTGACTATGAAACCCGGGGCAGCCAGGTTTCAGTCCTGAGGCAGGGGTGTCATGAACATTGGTTTATCGAGGGGCCGTTTCCCTGCCAGGAAAGATATCAACGGAAAGGCTTTTAGGGGCGTCGCGTGTCGCTATGTAATCCCCCTTTTTTAACCATTGCCATTGCCTTCGCCATTGCTTTAGGGCCGCGTGGGGTGTAGATTGAAATTGCCGGGTACCGCACACCCTGCAATCGTCTTTATAGGTCAGACGACATGCGGTATCAAGGGGGAAATGAAATGCAGGGTAAAAGGGGATCCAAGCGATCTGAACAAAATCTGGCCATGCTAGGTCATGAACTGTGCTCTGCACTCAATGGAATCCAGGGCATGACGGAGTTGCTGAGCGGCACCAGGCTCAATGGCGAGCAGAAACAGTTCGTGGAGGCGATGAAGCTGTCCATAGGGCAGATGAACTGGCTCATCGGTGGTATCAATTCGCTGCGGCACAGTACGGTGTTCCCGTTTTCTCCTGAGCGCCGTGTGCTCGATGGTCCGGGATTGCTGGAGCAGGCTGTTCGTTGTCATACCAGGGCGGCGATGATAAAGAACAATCTGTTGTTGTTGGTCATTGACCCGCAACTCCCACAACGTTGGTTCGGTGATGCTCGCCTGTTACGGCAGATCATCGACAACCTGCTTGGAAATGCGATCAAGTTCACTCAGTCAGGGCTGGTGGTGATCGAAGCCAGGCGAGCACCGGCGGGACAAGGCAAGGATACCGGTCTTGAATTGCTGGTAAGGGATACCGGGATCGGTTTCAACCAAGCCGCGTCCCGGCGCATTTTCAAGCCATTCGTACAGGCTGGTTCGGGCATTGGCCGCGTCCACGGCGGTGCCGGTCTGGGCCTCTATATCTGCCGCAGAATTGTTTCCCGTCTGAACGGTCAACTCGACTGTATCAGCAAGCCCGGCCTGGGCAGTAGCTTTCGTATCACTCTGCCGGATGCGCTTGAACCGGGACCTTGTGAGGAGCGCGCGGTGAGTTCCGACCTGCTTTCTTCCATGACTTGCCAGGTTTCAGTTCAGGACGAGTTAGGCCGTTCTCTCGAGTTTCTTTTGCAACGGATAGGAATAAAGATTGAACCCTGTCCGGATGGAGAAAAGCTCTACACGGACGTTGAGTTCCGGGTGGAAATCAGCCTGGCGGATCCCTGCGGTCACGATGCATTGGTGAATCACTGCCTGCTTTTTACACCCGGATCGGTCCGGTCAAACGCCGGACCGTTGTCGGGCATCAGGCGAATGCAGCCACCGTTTCTGGCATCAACCCTCGGGCCAATGCTGATGGAAATGGCCCTGGAACAGAGATTGGATACCTGTCAGTGAAACGCCGGGCTGAGGTCCCAAACTGAATTGATCAATGCACCCAGGTGTTCTGGTTTGACATCCGGCGTGATGCCGTGGCCCAGGTTGAAGACATGCCCTTCTGCCTGACCGAAGCTGCTGAGCGTGTGGTTGACTTCGCGGTGGATTGTCGCCGGGTCAGCGAGCAGAATTGCCGGATCCAGGTTGCCTTGCAGGGCTACCCGGCTGCCGACCCTCTCACGCGCTTCGCGCAAGGATATTGTCCAGTCCACACCCAGCGCGTCGCAACCGGTGTCGGCCAGGGCTTCCAGTTGTGTATTGCATGCTTTGCAGAAAAGGATGGCCGGTACGCGCCGGCCTTCATTCTCACGTTTTAGACCCGAGATGATTCTGGTCAGGTAGCGCAGGGAGAAATCCTTGAAAGCCTGGGCAGAGAGCACACCGCCCCAAGTGTCGAAAATCTGGATAATTTGCGCCCCGCTTTCAATCTGTAGATTAAGATAATCCGTCACCGTGTCGGAAAGCTTTTCCAGCAGCACATGAGCCAGTGCTGGTTCCTGGTAGATCAGTTTCTTGGACTTGGAAAACGTCTTGCTGGCACCCCCCTCGATCATGTAGGTGAACAAGGTCCATGGACTGCCACTGAAGCCGATCAGCGGTACTTTTCCATCCAGTTCCCGGCGCACCATGGACACGGTCTCCATTACGTAGGCCAGGGATTCTCCGACATCCAGCCTGGGCAGCTTGTGAATATCCGAGGAAGAGGTAATGGGATTCAAGAATTTCGGGCCTTTGCCCTCCTCGAAATACAGGTTCATTCCCATCCCGTCCGGAATCGTCAGAATATCGGAGAATACGATTGCGGCATCAAGCTTAAAGCGCCGCAGGGGCTGCATCGTAACTTCACAAGCCAGCTCGGGGGTCTGGCACAGGTTCATGAAACTGCCTGCTTCGGCCCGGGTTTTCAGATATTCCGGCAGGTAGCGTCCAGCCTGGCGCATGATCCAAACAGGCGTGCGATCGACCGGCTCGCGCAGCAACGCACGTATCAATGTGTCATTCTTGAGTTTAGTTGACATTTTTAAGGGATCCCGATTTATTGCGGACTGACGACACTTTGTTTCATGGCTGCCAGGATGTCGTCTTCGCTGCTTTGGCTATCGACCACAGCATTTCCCAGCGCTTTAAGTAATACCAATCTCAGGCCACTGACCAGGGCTTTCTTGTCGAGCGCCAGGGCCTTGGTCAGACTGCTGATTTTGATGTCGGCCGGTTGTTTAACCGGCAAGTCCAGAATACGTAAAAGTGTCGCAAGTCTCTTCGCCGTGCCCGCCTGGCACAAACCACGGATCTCGCTCAAGCGGGCTGCAGTGACCATCCCGATCGAGACCGCCTCACCGTGCAGAAATCGTGAATAATTCGACTCAGCTTCGAGCGCATGGCCAAAACTGTGGCCAAAATTCAGTAAGGCACGGATGCCCGTTTCTTTTTCATCCTGAGATACAATGGCTGCCTTGTTTTTCACCGATTCATGGATCAGGTGATGCAGAGCGTCTTCCTGCCGTTGCTTGATGGCTGCAGCGTTCTGCTCCAGCCAAGCGAAAAAGCCGGCATCGTTAATGGCGCCGTACTTGACCACTTCAGCCAGACCGGCATTGAACTCTCTCTCAGGAAGGCTTGCAAGCGTAGCGGAGTCAATAATAACCGCCACTGGCTGGTGAAAAGCGCCCACCAGGTTTTTGCCCTTGGCATGATTGATTGCCGTTTTTCCGCCGAGCGAAGCATCCACCTGGGCGAGCAAGGTGGTTGGAAGTTGCAGGAACCGGATCCCACGCATGTAACAGGCCGCTGCGAAGCCCGTTATGTCCCCTATGACACCACCACCCAACGCAATAATGTTGGTGTCACGGTGTGCCTGCATGTCCACCAGTTTGTCGATGATGCCGTACCAGGTTTCCTCAGTCTTGAAGCGTTCACCATCGGGGATGATGTGTATTTCAACATCCCGATTACCCAATGATGTCCTGACCCGATCAAGGTATAGAGGGGCGACTACATCGTTACTCACAATGAGTGTTTTGCCACTGCCCAGATGTCTTTCCAATAGTTCTGCCGCTGTCAGCAAGCCACTGCCCAGATAGACCGGGTAACTGCTGCCGGTGAGCTTTACTTTGACGGTTATCATTGATTACACGGTTCCGTGCGATGGGCAATCGGGGTCGATTCCGGTGTCCGTTGTTGAAGATGGATCCCAGTATGACAGTATGGCCTTGGTCAGGTGTCGTGCTGTGATCTCCGGGCCACGGTTGGTGGAAGGGAAGACAAGATCTGCCAACTCTTCATAAAGAGAATTTCTGGCTGCCGCCAGCCGGGTCAGTTTTTGCTGCCGGTCCCCCTCCTGCAGCAGAGGTCGTGTGCGGTCCAGCCGGAGACGATCCAACTGCTGGCTGACCGATGTCTGCAAGTAAACGACCAGGCCTGTCCGTTTCAGCAATTCCCGATTTTCTTTGTCGAGGATAGTGCCACCACCGGTGGCAAGCAGTATATTCTGTCGGGAAGTCAGGACTTTCAACATGCGGCTTTCCCTTTTTCGGAAACCGGATTCGCCTTCAACATCGAAGATCAGGTTGATGCTGGCACCTGTCTGCTTTTCCAACTTCCGGTCGCAATCAAGAAATTCCATTTCCAGCTGTTTTGCAACGCGCTGCCCAACGGTTGTTTTACCGGACCCCATGGGACCAATCAGGTAGATGTTGGAGCCGGATTTAATCACAGATCACAGGAGAAACATTGACGCGTGCACTCCGGCACAACTTTGGTTAACATTGCTGGATTCTTTTGCAAGCCTTGTTGCCATTTTTATGATCCGCTTTTTTGTATTGTTCACAGTGCTGTTGGTTGGTCTGTTCACGCTGGAGATTCTACAGCCGGTAGAAGAGTACGTCATCCTGCCTTTTACATCTTTCATTGCCGACGTCAGTGTCTGGATTCTGCAAGCTTTCGATGATAACGTTGAATCCTATAAAAATGTTATCCGTAACTCGATAACCGGGTTTGGCGTGCGTATTGAGCGCGGTTGCAACGGCGTGGAGGCGTTGATTATTCTGTTTGCCGCGATTTTCTCCTTTCCGGCTCCGTTTAAAAATAAGATCATCGGTTTCGTCATCGGGTTTTTTGCGATCCAGGTTTTGAACCTGGTTCGGATCATCAGTCTTTTTTACCTGGGACAGTGGAATCAGGTTGCTTTCGAGTGGTTCCATCTGTACCTGTGGCAAGCTCTGATAATCCTTGATGCACTGGTTGTCTGGTTGATATGGCTGAGGACGCTTCCACAGGCAAAATTGAAACGGCAAATGCAAGCTGAGTTAGCGGCTGAGTGACCCGGCAAATGTTAACTGGCAGCTTGTCGCAGGAAATCATCGAGCAATTCAACAAGGCCTTCAAGAAAGCGAAGATGTCCGGTGAGCCGGAACCCACGGCCATGGTGCTGGCAACCAGTGACTGCAAAGGTTTCGTAACCTGCCGTACCGTGTTGCTAAAAGCGCTGGATGCGAACGGATTCGTGTTTTTCACCAATACACGCAGCTTGAAAGGAAAGCAAATTGCCGTCTGCCCAAGGGCAGCGGCGACTTTTCTCTGGAAGGCAAGTGGCTGCCAGGTGCAACTGGTGGGTTCCGTTCGGCAGGTATCAGATGAAGGGGCTGACGCATACTTCGCTACTCGCGACCGGGGCAGCCAGATCAGTGCCTGGGCATCAAGGCAGTCGGAGCCGCTGGAAAGCCGCGAAACTTTGATGCAAAGGGTCAAGGACCTGGAGCGTGAATATGCGGGCGTGGAAGTTCCACGACCGCCACACTGGACAGGCTACGTCCTCAGTCCGGAGTCCGTGGAGTTCTGGACCCAGCGGGAATTCCGCCTGCATGACCGGTTTCTGTATACGATTGATGACGGGATCTGGACCAAGCAGAGGCTCAATCCCTGAACCGGTCCACCTAAAACGTCAGGCTGCCCCATTTATGTTATGCGACACCGCCACTCTGGAAGTTGCCACCCCCGGCAGAGGATTTCACGAAATCAGTCAGGAACTGCAGAGCGTGGTAGTACAAAGTGGCGTTTCCATCGGGCTGTGTCATGTGTTTCTCCGCCATACCAGCGCCTCCCTGCTGATTACCGAGAATGCCGATCCCGACGTCCGCAGGGACCTGGAAAGCTTCATCAGCAAGCTTGTGCCGGACGGTGACCCGGCCTATACCCATAGCATGGAAGGTCCGGATGACATGCCTGCCCATATTCGCTCCGTTCTCACCTGCAGCGAACTCACCATCCCCATCCGGAAAGGCCGCTTAGCCCTTGGCACCTGGCAGGGTGTTTACCTGTGGGAGCACCGCGTCCGGCCCCATCACCGGCGGATTGATGTTACGGTGATAGATTAGCCCCGGGCTAGGAATTACTCAGTGTAAAACTGCTGTCGGAATTTGACGATCAGAGGATCCGCTTCGCCTTCCAGCCGTACTTCCACCGTGAAGTTGTAGGTTTCCAGGTGATGGACAGGGAGTTCACCGATGTAGTAAATGGCTCCTTCCGTGTCTATTATTTCGCGAATGCCGATTTCGCGTCGCTGACCGGTCAGGTTGGTTCCGCTGACCGTAACGCTTGCTTTGACCGGTGTGCCCGGGTTGTCCATGACTTTCTTCAGGATGGTGATATTGAGCAGTGCACGACTTGATGAACGGTGAATGCCGTAGCCCTTTGCTACCTGGGGCGGAATAAAGTTTGTGTTGAGTGCATTGTAATGAACGACGTAGTCACCAAAGTCCTGGGCCTGCTGGGCTTCACTGGTGTCAGGAAGAATGAGTATTCCCAGCAAAATCAGGATT
>JAZFUZ010000082.1:0-6479 GCA_036447475.1 Lysobacterales bacterium
GGCAACCGGCTGCGCGGCTGGCAAAGTGGGCGATCAGGCGCATAAAACCGAGGTCGACCGCGCCATCAGGGTCCATAACGGCTTTGGTCAGTTCGCCAAAACCCCGGACCATCTTCGGCATGCGTTGCATGGTCAACAGGCTGTTGGGAACGAAACCAAGAATATTTTCGAAAATCGCAAAATCTTCTTTCAGCTCCGGCGTTGTATCTGCCGGCAGGGGATCAAGGTGGGCCATGGCTAAGCGGCCTCCGCCGCGCTGGCGGATATTTTTACCGGTCCGTTCAGCAGGGCATCGCGGGTAGCATCAATCAGCAGGTCGATTTCCTCGCTGTTGATGTTGAAATGCGGCGTGAAGCGCAGTGAATTCTCGCCGCCGTGGATGACGTTGATGCCCTTCATGCGCATGTACTCCTCAATGGAACCGGCGCCGCAGGATTTGTAACGTTTGCTGTCCAGTGCGGTGCTCAAGAGCAGGCCGGTTCCCTGGATGCCGGTAATCCGGCCGCCAAGTTCCTCCTGCAGTGTCTGCAACCTGCTGAGCAATTCTTCACCACGTTGCCTGATGTTCTGCCGCAATTCGGGCGTCAGCAGCTCGAGAACTGCGCAGGCAACGTCCAGTGCACGCGGATTGCTGGTCATCGTATTGCCGTAGACACCTTTGCGGTACAGTTTCGCCGCCCGCTTGGTCATGGCCAGCACCGAAAGGGGATACTGGCCGGCGTTCAAAGCCTTGGAGTAGGTTTCCATGTCCGGAGCCGTGGCTGTTTCGAACCCCGGGTAATCAACAATCGACAACACCCCGTGAGTGCGCAGGCCTGCCTGGATGGAATCCACCAGCAGCATGGAACCGTGTTCGCGGGTCAGATCCATGGCCTCGTCGTAAAACGCACGGCTGATGGCGAGCCCCGGATTGCCTTCGCCCATCACCGGTTCAAAGAAAAATGCTTCGATGAACACCTGGTTGGATTCCGCCCAGCTGAATACCTGCCGCAGCTGCAGGACGTCATTTGGTTCAACGGTGATCAACTTGTCGCGGTCGCGAAAGGTCGCGAGATGTTTGCTGTAGTTCTGCCGGGTGGAATCAGAGAACTGGCCGGGGCGGTCGGTGCGTCCGTGAAAACTGCCTTTCAGGCTGAGAATTCTGATCTCTTTGCCGGCATAACGCCCACCGGGATCGGTCATCAGCTTGGCGTTGATGTCAGAGATTCTCGAGGCCACGGTCACCGCTTCGGATCCGCTGTTGATGCACAGGAACCGGTCAAAGGGGCAGGAGCCCAGAGTGTGACCAATTTCTCTGCGCAGGCTGTCGATGAACTTCTTCTGGCTGATGTTCGGTGTCATCACGTTGGCCATGACCTGCTTGCGGGCGAGCACGTTCAACACGGCTTGCGGTGCGTGGCCAAAGCCCAACATTCCATAACCACCGGAATCATGCAGTACGGCGCCTTTCAGGGTCACGATCCAGGGGCCGCTACCGGTCAGCGCAACAAAGGGACTGATGGCATCATCGGCATAAAAATTGACGTAGCCCGATTGAATTTCCCGGATCTGGTTTTCTTCATCCATTGCCAGCAGTGCCGGTTCGTCCTCGCGCAAGCGCGCGAACACAGGGTATGCATTCTCGATGGCTTCGGCCAGCTGCGGGTCCGTCTTTGCGAAACGTAAAATAACGTCGTCAGACAGGCCGGTTGTCCAGGCGGGACCGCCATGATTCCGCATTTCATTCAAGAGTTCGATGATGGACATGTTAAAAACTCCTTCCTGTTCCGTCATCCCGGAGCATGGTTGGGTGCATTCCGGATCCGGTGGCAGTGGGAACCGCCAAAATTAATGCGCCACAATAGCACAGGACGAAGGTGGGTTAGAACCTCAGCCAGTGGTTTACCGGTGCTGATCCAGGGCCCAGTCGACGTGTTCGCGCACCAGGCCTGAAGGGTGTTTCCTGGTGGCCTGCAGGGCGCTCACGATTTCTGCGGAATGAGGCGCGTTGCCCAGGGCAACGGCTATATTTCGCAGCCAGCCAACGTAGCCGGTACGGCGAATAGCGCTGCCCTGGGTACGTTGCAGGAACTCTTCCTCGGACCAGGAGAACAGCCGCAGCAGGTCGTCTGAATCCAGCCCTTCCCGCGGTGCGAAATCAGGTTCTGTGCTGTGCTTTGCAAAGCGGTTCCACGGGCACACTACCTGGCAGTCGTCGCAGCCAAAAATCCGGTTTCCCATCAGGGGCCTCAATTCGACCGGAATGGGGCCGCGCGATTCAATCGTCAGGTAGGAAATGCATTTTCTTGCATCCACCCGGTAGGGGCCGACAATGGCGCCAGTAGGGCAAACGTCGATGCAGCGGACGCAATCACCGCAATGGTTTTTCCGCGGCTGATCCGTGGGCAGGGGGAGATCGGTGTAAATTTCGCCAAGGAAGAACCAGCTGCCGGTTTCCCGGTTCAGCAGATTGCTGTGTTTGCCGATCCAGCCCAGCCCGGCTTTTTGTGCCAGGGCTTTTTCCAGCACAGGCGCAGAATCGACAAAGACCCGGTAGCCGAATTCGCCGATCTCGCGCTCTATCCTGCTGCAGAGTTTCTGCAGACGCTGCCTCATCACCGTGTGGTAGTCCCGGCCCAGCGCATAGCGTGAGATCAAGGCCTTTTTCGGGCGTTTCATCAACTCCGCTGCCGCTGTGGCCTGCTCACTCAGGTAATTCATTCGCACCGAAATGACCCGCACGGTACCCGGAATCAGTTCGCCAGGCCGGCTGCGCCGCGTACCATGTCGCTCCATGTAATCCATGCTGCCGTGGAACTTATTTTCCAGCCAGGTCAGGAGCCGGGCTTCATGGTCTTCCAGCTGCGTGTCGCAGATACCCAGTTGCGCGAAACCAAGCTCTTCACCCCAGCGCTTGATCCGGTTTGCCAGTTGGGCCAGTTGAGCGGGCGAGAACGTATGTGCAGTTGAACCCGCACGCGATTGAACTGATTGCTTACCCGCAGTGTTGTTCACCGTTATAATTTAACCACAAGCTACGAGTTCATGCATAGATCAGAGGTTCCTTGGATGACTGATGAGGTTCAAAGATTGTATACCGCCGAACAGGTGCAGCGTCTGGACAGATGCGCCATTGAGGATCATGGCATTCCCGGAATCGATTTGATGGAACTTGCCGGTCGCAGTGTTTTTGAGCAGGCCATGCGGAAATTTCCGCAATCCCGCAACTGGCTGGTTTTCTGTGGTGGGGGCAACAACGGAGGTGATGGCTATATCGTTGCCCGGCTGGCGCGACAAGCCGGACTGGAGGTGGTGGTGTGCGCGCTCAGATCCATGGATGCCTTGTCCGGTGACGCTGCCACAGCGGCTTCACGCTGGTGCGAAGCAGGCGGTGAGACCCGCGCCTGGCCGGTGCAGGATATAGAGTCTTATGACGTTCTGGTGGATGCACTGCTGGGCACTGGCCTGGACCGGGCCCCGGTGGATGATTACGGTGCTGCCATCGGGCTGATCAACCAGGCAACAGCTGCTGTTGTTGCGGTTGATATTCCCTCCGGTCTGAACGCGGATACCGGCCAGGTGATGGGCCAAGCCGCTGAGGCCGATCTGACCGTCACCTTTATCGGCCGCAAACGTGGCTTGTACACGGCGGACGGGCCGGACTGTGCAGGGAGTATCAAGTTTTCTGATCTGCAAACACCGGATTCGGTAAGGGATTCGATAGCTGATTATGGACTATTGATTGGCGAGAACAAGATAAAGGAAAACTTACCCCCCAGGCGCAGAAACTCCCACAAAGGATTATTTGGCTGGGTACTGGGCGTTGGCGGCAACCCGGGTATGAGCGGGGCTTTGCGCCTGTGCGGCGAGGCCGCTTTACGCAGTGGGGCAGGAAAGGTGACGCTGGCGACCCATCCGGCACATGCGGCCTGGCTGAACCTGGCTTGTCCCGAACTGATGGTGCGCGGCGTCGAGCGCCCCGAGCAGTTACAAAGTATTCTCCAGCAGGTTGATGTGGTCGTGACAGGCACCGGGCTGGGTCAGGATTCCTGGTCCAAAGAACTGTTCAGAAGTTGCATGAAGACCCCGGCTCCGGTTGTGCTGGATGCGGATGGTCTGAATATACTGGCCGGTCTCATCGGCGAAATTGCTGACGGGGATATGCCCCGCGGCAATTGGATCCTGACGCCGCATCCGGCCGAGGCGGGACGCCTGCTGGGAATACCGGCCAACGAGGTTCAATCCGACCGCGTATCCATGGCGCAGCGACTGGCTCAGCGCTATGCAGCGGTGATTGTGCTCAAAGGCTGTGGCACCGTGATTGCCGATCACACCGGCCGCTATGCGATTGGTCCGCTTGGCAACCCGGGCATGGCCTGTGCCGGAAGCGGTGATGTCCTGGCGGGTGTGATTGCCGCGCTTATCGCCCAGGGCCTGAGCCTGTGGGAAGCTGCGGCTACCGGGGTGGTAGCGCACGCGCGGGCCGGCGACATCGCTGCCGACCTGCTGGGTGAGCGGGGTATGTTGGCCTCGGATATCACGCAACAATTGCCCAAGGTCCTGAACCCCGCATGAAACCTGGCCTGGCTCGCGGGCTGAACAGGGCAGACTGGACACGGCCGGTGCCCGATGAGGATTCTGTGGCCGTTTTAGCGGCCAGGTTTGCCCGTCTGATCAAGGCGCCGATGGTGATCTATCTGGAGGGTGACCTCGGGACCGGCAAGACAACTTTCGCCCGAGCCTTCATTCATGCCCTGGGTTTCAAGGCTTATGTAAAGAGCCCCAGTTATGGATTGCTGGAGTCCTACTCTGTATCCGGCATGACCATTCTCCACCTGGATCTGTACCGCATCGAAAACCCGGAAGAACTGGAATACCTGGCCCTGCGGGATCTCCATGACGCCAACAGTGTTCTGCTGGTCGAGTGGCCACGCAAGGCCGGCACTCACCTGCCGGCGCCGGACCTGGTCCTTGAATTTCGTGAAACGGATGAACGACATTTCATCCGCAGTTCAGCGACAACCACCGCCGGGTTTGAGCTGAACCAGGCAATTTTGCAGGAACTTTGAAATCTTGTTTCTAGATTGAACCTCTATCTAACGGTTTTTTATAGAAAACTGTTGCAATTTCACGATTTTCAATTCATCATTGTCACATCGACACAGGAGGTTGATGGATTCAATGGCGTTGCGCTCTGTCATTGCATTGATGGTGGGATTGTTCTCCATTACGGCATTCGCCGCGGAGATCAATGGCTTCCGTGTCTGGACTGACCCCGAAAAAACCCGCGCTGTACTCGATTTGAGTACCCGTGCTGAATACAAATTGTTCACCCTTGACGATCCCGATCGGGTCGTTATCGACCTGGACTCTTCCAAACTCCAGCCCAGACTCCACAATGATCTTGATTTCGATCCGGATCACTCCGGGGTGATCGAGGGTGTCCGCCACGGTTTCCCTGATAAAAATACCCTGAGAGTTGTGCTGGATCTGTCGGGCGGCAGTAAGGTCAAGAGTTTCATGCTCGAGCCTGCCGGTAGTTACGGCTATCGCCTGGTCATCGACCTGTATCCCGAACAAGATGGCAGGAGCGCCGTCAAGCAACTCTCCGATCGGCAAAGGCCAAACCGCGATATCGTGGTTGCCATCGATGCCGGTCATGGGGGTGAAGATCCTGGCGCCGTGGGCCGGAAGAGGACGCGTGAAAAAGACGTTGTGCTCGCGATTGCAAAAGAACTCAAGAAATCCATCGATGCCCAGCCCGGCATGACCGGTGTGTTGATTCGCAGCGGTGATTACTACATCCCTTTGCGGGACCGCTTCGAGCAAGCACGCAAACACCAGGCAGACCTGTTCGTGTCTCTGCACGCGGATGCGTTCAAGAATTCGAAGGTTTCCGGTGCTTCGGTTTTCATCCTGTCCCGCCGCGGGGCCAGCAGTGAATTCGCCCGCCGGATTGCCGCCGTTGAGAACAATTCAGACCTGGTGGGCGGCGTCACCCTGAGCGACAAGGACGACATGCTGGCCTCGGTGTTGTTGGATTTATCGCAGAGCGCCGCGATGGAAGCCAGTAACGGAGTGGCCGGGACCGTGTTCGCTGCCATGGGTGCGTTGGGCAAAACCCACAAAAATCATGTGGAGCACGCTAATTTCATGGTGCTGAAATCACCGGATGTACCTTCCATCCTGGTGGAAACAGGTTTCATCAGCAATTCTGCAGAGGAAAAACGTCTGCGCGACCCCGCCTGGCAGAAAAAGATGGCCCGGGCCATTGCCGTTGGCATCCAGGACTATTTTTACCTCAGTCCGCCACAGGGTACCTGGATCGCTGCCAACCGCAAACCGGTACGCTACCGGGTCGTGCGCGGTGACACCTTGGGTGAAATCGCCAGCCGTTACCGTGTCAGCCTGTACAGGCTGCGTCTGGCCAACAATCTCAAGACCGACAACATCCGCATCGGCGCCCAACTCCTCATACCCACCACCTAATCTTCCAGAGC
>JAZFUZ010000083.1:0-13093 GCA_036447475.1 Lysobacterales bacterium
ACCGTATAGTTTATGGAATCGAGAAGGATGAACTGGTGGTTTACGTAGTCAAAATCGGGCATAGGAAGGATGTCTATCGTGCACTCTAACAAATCACTCCAGCGGACTGCCGCAAGCGGCAGCCGCTGAGTTCAGGCGTTAGGCGCTAAGATCGACTTATCAGCAAATTTCGTCGTTGCATAAGTCCCAATATGGGACTATGATTCAGTGATGCGCATAATTGCTGTTTCAACACTGAAAGCATATTGGTCCAGTTCGCCTGCTTACTCCGACGTTATTGAACCTGGAATGGCATGGTATCAAGAAGCATTGAAAGCTGACTGGGCCACCCCGAACGAGGTCAAGGCTCAGTTTTCTAATGCCAGCATCCTCAAAGATGGGCGTGTTGTGTTCAACATTGCTGGCAACAAATATCGCTTGGTCGTATGGATTAACTATCCCTATCGCGTTGTGTATATCCGATTCTTCGGAACACACAAGCAGTACGACGAAATTGATGCACAGACAATATGAGGTGATTTATGGAAATTCGTCCTATCAAAACCGAAGCTGATTATCGGACAATGCTTAAGGAAATCGAGTCGCGCATGTCGGCTGAAGCTGACACGCCCGAAGGTGATTACTTGGACGTCTTAGTTACGCTGGTTGAAGCCTATGAGCGAGCTCATTATCCAATTGATTTCCCCGATCCAATTGAAGCCATCAAATTCCGCATGGAGCAACAGGGTCTTACCGTGGATGATCTTGTTCCTGTTATTGGTCGAAAAAATCGTGTATACGAAATTCTGGCCCGTAAGCGCCCATTGACGCTCCGAATGATCGAGGGGCTACACGAGGTTTTCTCAATTCCGGCCGAAAGTCTTCTGAAGCATAGTTCCGAGCGTAATAGCCCTGCCGCGTGAAGTCGAAGATATAGCACCATACAAAGGCGTTAAAGTTCGTTCCGGGCCTGTGGCCCTCCACCGGACGCAGAAATGCTACGCATTTCTACGCCGCTTAACTCAGCGTCAGCGCATCAGCAATAAAAACAAGATTGGACAATATTGGGTGAAGAATATGAAGATATTACACAGGAATGACTTAGAACGTGGTGGATTTGCTGGTCTGCGAGAATATCGTCTTGTAACAGATACACGCCTGTTTGGCGATCAGAAATCAAGCGAGGCGTGGGATGGTATAGGCAACTTTGTCTATTTGGCCGACGCTCGATTTCTACCTAAAGGTGAAACCGGGCTCCACAGCCATAAAGAAATCGATGTCATTTCTGTGATGGTAGAAGGTCGCATTATGCACGAGGGATCGCTAAAGCACGGACAGCAGATGGAAAGCCACCATGTGCAGGTACAACGCGCTGGTGCTGAAGGATTCTCTCATAACGAGATCAATCCAGACAATGTTGAAAACCGAATGATTCAGCTCTGGGTTTTGCCGGAACAGCCGGGACAGGAAGCTGGATATAAATTGTACTCTCCTAAAGAGGGAGTGTTAACGCGTGTTTACGGCGGCGAGCCAGATCAAGAAGAAACATTGGATAGCCATACACTAATCGACGTAGGCATTATTTCGGCGGGTAAAAGCATATCTCTGAGTACACCTGTAATGACGTATATGACGCGCGGTTCTGGAATACTCAACGGACAGCTCGTTAAGGATGGCGACTTAATACAGGATGACAGGCTAGAGTTCAGTGCCAAAGATGATACGCAACTAATTGTAATTCACACACGGCGCTAACCCACGCATGCACTTGGTCAGCAACAAGCGCCGCTCCTTCGTCGCTCTACTTTTTGCCGCCGGTGTTTTGCGACGTTATGCCCGGAAAATCTGAATACACCAACACGAGGAGATAGAAATGGCTAATGAAGGTTATCATGAACCTATTGACGAACTTACCGATGAAACGAGGGATATGCATAGGGCGATTACATCGCTAATGGAGGAATTGGAGGCGGTAGATTGGTATAACCAAAGAGTTGATGCCTGCAAAGATAATGAATTAGAAGCAATTCTTGCTCATAACCGTGATGAAGAAAAAGAACATGCGGCAATGATTCTTGAATGGATACGCCGAAAAGACCGAACCTTTGACAAAGAGTTAAAAGATTATTTGTTCACAGAGAAATCCATCGCTCACGAAAGATAGGAATAACCTATCATAATAATAGAAACAATAGATTTTACAAATCACCAGATTATTCCTAAGCTGCTCCATAAGGTTACAACAACAACTTGTTTCTTGCCTTGCCTAAACTAATTACGATGGAGCAAATAAAATGAGTGAAACCACATTAACGACAGCAACAGGCTCTCCTGTGGCTGATGACGACAATAGCATTAGTGTTGGAGAGCACGGTTCTCTGACTTTCGACAATCACTATACCTTTGAAAAACTGGCTCATTTTAACCGCGAACGCATTCCTGAACGTGTCGTGCATGCCAGGGGTACCGGGGCTTATGGTACTTTTACGCTGAGCAAGTCATTGACAGATTATACGATTGCCAATTTTCTTCAAAAAGCAAGCCAGAAGACGGATGTGTTCGTTCGTTTTTCTACGGTAGGCGGCGGCCAGGACTCAAGTGATTACGCCCGTGATCCACGTGGGTTTGCGATAAAGTTCTATACCGATGAGGGCAACTATGACATGGTCGGCAATAACACGCCGGTTTTCTTCTTGCGTGATGCGATCAAATTTCCGGACTTTATTCATTCACAGAAAAAGAATCCACGTACCAATCTGCCAGATCCGGCGGCGATATATGAATTCTGGGCCAATCACCCGCAATCCCTGCACCAGATCACCATACTGATGTCCGATCGGGGTATTCCCGCAAGCTATCGCCATATGCATGGCTTCGGTTCACATACCTTCAGTTTCTGGAATGACAAAGGTGAGCGTTGCTGGTTCAAGTGGCACTTTAAATCCAATCAGGGTATTAAAAATCTAAGCAATGAAGAGGCCGCCGCTGCGTCACCTTTTGGTGCACAGCAGGATTTAGTGGCAGCGATAGATCAGGGTGAGTATCCAGGCTGGACGGCCAAAATACAGGTGATGACCGAGGAACAGGCCAAAAGCTATGCCATCAATCCTTTTGATCTGACCAAGATATGGCCTCACGCTGATTTCCCATTGATTGAAGTGGGTCAGCTTGAATTGAACCGCAATGTGGATAACTACTTTGCGGAAACGGAACAGGCCTGTTTCGCACCAAATAATTTGGTACCGGGTATTGGTGTTTCTCCGGATAAAATGTTGCAGGGACGTTTACTGGCTTATCAAGATGCTCATCGTTACCGCGTGGGTGCCAATGCCAATCAATTACCAGTTAATGCGGCAAAGTGCCCAGTGCATCACTATCAACGAGATGGGGCAATGGCGGGCATGTGTCCGGCACATGGCAATAATACTGTTCAGGGCTCTGGCGTAAACTATTACCCCAACGACCAGATTAATGATGGCGCACCTGTTCCCGAGCCATCCGTTGCTGAACCACCCATGCCCGTATTGGAAAATGCCTGGGTCACTCGCTATGGTTTGACCGAGGATGAAGACCATTATAGTCAGGCGGGAAATCTGTTCCGCCTTATGGATGAGTCTCAAAAAAACCAACTGACGACGACGATTGCCGAGGGTCTGGTTCATGCAACAGCTTCAGTTCAACAGCGGATGCTTGAACAATTCAGAAAAGCCGCCCCGGATTATGCCGACCGTGTTAGCGCTGTAATAAGCCTCACTAGTGTCCGGTTAAAACTCGAATAGATTCAATTGTATACCTGTATCCATCTGGTCGAAACCTCTTTGGTTAATGGTAAGTGCTTGTTGTAGTGAGATTTTTTTGAACGGCATGACGGAGAGAATCTGTAACATTGTATAGAGCGAAATTTCCAGATCGAAACGCTTGCGGACGATGGCAGCCAGGACGGAGACGGAGACGTGTTTTTGACCGTTCACTTTCGTTTTGAAGAATTTATTTACAAAAATAAATGATAACGTATACTAACGTATATGAAATTTGATCGTTTGTTGCAACTGGTCGGAGATCTGCCGTGGTTTGATTTTGCGGCAGTGCTTCAATTATCGGGAGAACCCAGGCAGAACCTGCGTGTTCGTTTGTATGAATGGCGGAAAGCGGGCAAGCTGCTGCCCCTTCGCCGGGGAATGTATGCCCTGGCGGCGCCGTACCGGCATGTGGCGGCTCATCCGGCTTTGCTCAGTAATCAGCTTTATAAGCCATCCTATATCAGCCTGCACTGGGCGCTCTCCTTTTACGGGCTGATTCCGGAAAAAACAGTCGTCTACACAGCGGTGACGCCCCGGGTTCCACGAACTTTTGAAAATGATTTTGGTGTGTATCGCTATTCAAATCTGAAACAGAAATTCTTTTTTGGATACCGGACGGTGGATATGGGCGGGGAAAATGTCTTTGTAGCCAGTCCGGAAAAGGCTCTTTTGGATTTATGGCATTTACAGTCCGGGGTTTGGGATACGGATCGCATGGCTGAGATGCGTTTCCAGAATTTTGATGTGGTTTCCACAGGGCGCTTGTGTGACTACGCCAAACGGTTTGGGCTGCCGCGGTTGATGCGTGCAGTTGCAGTCTGGGAACAGGTGAGTGCTTCAACTGAGGAGGGGACAGTGTCGTTATGAGAGAACAGGCGGTGGTGCTGGCGCAAAACGTAGAGAGTCCGGCAGAGAAACTGAATATCCTGCGGGAGTATCTTCAGGCATTTGTCATGCGCTCGCTGCATGAAAGCGAGGCGTACATCTGTCTCTCGTTTGTTGGAGGAACGGCATTGCGATTTGCATTTGATCTGCCACGTTTTTCTGAGGATCTCGATTTTTCCCTCGAAAATCCAGTGGGCTATGAACCGGTGCGGTGGATGGAAAAACTGAAACGGGACATGACCCTGGCGGGGTTTGACACCACACTCAATTGGAATGACCGCAAAACGGTGAACACGGCCTGGATTAAAGTGGCGGGACTGCTCAAGGATGCAGGTCTTTCGGCCATGACGAATCAGAATCTGTCCATCAAGCTCGAGATCGGCAGCCGTCCGCCGGCCGGAGCTGAGACCATTCGAACCGTCATCAACCGTCACTTCATGTTTGCCGTTCGGCACCATTCGCTGCCATCGCTCATGGCAGGCAAAATTCATGCGCTGATGACGCGAAAATATTCGAAGGGCCGCGACTGGTACGATTTGCTCTGGTATCTCAGCCGCCGCCCGTCAACGGAGCCGAATCTGGCCCTCCTTCAGAATGCCCTCGACCAGACGCAAGGGGTGGGGACATTTCGTGCGACGGATTGGCGCGGGATGCTCTCCGAAAAAGTGCAGGAGATGGATTTTCCGAAACTTCTGCAGGATGTGGAACCGTTTCTGGAACGTCCGCAGGATGCCCGTCTCTTAACTTTCACTCATTTCCAATCACTCCTGCTTCTGCTTCAACCGGTCTGACGTGGCTTAATTCATCTTCCGTAAAGAGTCGTGAAATGGCCATGAACCTCAAACCGAGCGGGATCTCTAACGAGAAACTCGATCCTCTGCCTGCTGAAACATCAATCGTTATGTGCGTGTTTTTGTAGTATTCAAACTGGTCCGATGCCATGTAAAAACGGCAGCCATGAATCTCACCCAGACACAGGTCCCTGGAACCAAGCAGAAAATCACCTTTGGCAAAACACATGGGAGCGGAGCCATCGCAACAGCCACCGCTCTGGTGAAACATCAAATCCCCATGCTGTTCCCGCAACTGATCGATAACAGCCCTGGCTTTGTCAGTAACGGATACTCGTTCTACAAGCACTTGCCGGCTCACTCCGTTGCAGGCCCTAGAAGAACCCCAGCGGGTTCTTGTCATAAGACATCAACACATTCTTGGTGTGGCGGTAATGACTCAGCATCATCTTGTGATTTTCCCGCCCGATACCGGATTTTTTATAGCCGCCAAATGAAGCACCCGCAGGGTAAGCGTGATAACAATTACACCAGATACGACCCGCCTGAATGCCGCGGGAGAGTGTCTGCATCTGGTGCACATCGCGGGTCCAGACACCAGCGCCCAATCCGTACAGCGTGTCATTGGCAATTTCCAATGCTTCGGCTTCGTCTTTGAAGGTTGTCACACTCAATACGGGGCCGAATATTTCCTCCTGGAAAATGCGCATCTTGTTATCACCTTTGAAAATGGTGGGCTTGATGTAGAATCCATCCGGGTAAATTTCATTTGCATAAGCCTCACCGCCAATCAGCAGTTCCGCACCTTCGCGTTTGCCGACGTCAATGTAATTGAGTATTTTTTCATACTGATCATTGGATACCTGCGCACCCATCATGGTGCTCAAATCCAGCGGATCACCCATCTTGATGGCCTCAACCCGTTGCAGGCACCGCGCCATGAATTCTTCATAAATGCTTTCCTGGATCAGCGCGCGGGATGGACAGGTACAAACTTCACCCTGGTTAAAAGCAAACAGGACCAGGCCCTCAATGGCTTTGTCGAGGAAACTGTCGTCCTGCGCCATGACACTTTCAAAGAAAATGTTGGGAGACTTGCCACCCAGCTCCAAGGTCACAGGGATGATATTTTCGGAGGCATATTGCATGATCAGCCGGCCGGTGGTGGTCTCGCCTGTAAATGCAATTTTCTTGATGTCCGGATGGGTCGCCAGGGGTTTGCCGGCCTCCGGGCCAAACCCGTTGACGATATTCAACACTCCGGCTGGAAGCAATTCACCAATCGCTTCCATTAAGAATAGGATGGAAACGGGTGTCTGCTCCGCAGGTTTGAGGACCACACAATTGCCGGCCGCCAATGCAGGCGCCAGTTTCCACGTCGCCATCAGAATCGGGAAGTTCCACGGAATAATCTGACCCACGACACCCAGGGGTTCGTGGATTTCCATCGAGACGGTGTTTGCGTCCAGATCAGTCACCTCTCCCGTTTCGGCACGGATGACACTGCCGAAATAACGAAAATGATCAATCGCCAGGGGGATATCAGCTGCCATGGTTTCCCGGATCGCCTTACCATTATCCCAGGCTTCTACTACAGCCAGATTTTCCAGGTTCTCCTCGATCCGAGCGGCGATCTTGAACAAAATATTACTGCGCTCAGTTGCTGAAGTTTTGCCCCAGGCTTCAGCCGCCTTCCAGGCAGCTTTGACGGCCAGATCAATATCTTTGCTGTTGGACCTCGGTACCTTGGCGACGAGGCTGCCATCAATGGGGGACGTATTATCAAAATAATCCCCGTCAACGGGGGCAACCCATTCTCCCCCTATGTAATTTTCGTACTGCTCCTTGAATGCAGGTTTTTGATAGGACATGACAAACTCCTGTAATTAAATGATATAAGGATTGTAAACCCTCATATTAGCTATAACGCGATTGCAGGTACCTGAACACCGCCCTTAAACCCAGCGCCTCACCACCCTGCGGCCGACCCGGGTGGTCAGCCTGGTTCCAGGCAAAGGTGTCAATGTGTACCCACGGTATTTCCGCTTCGACAAAATGCTCCAGGAACAAGGCGGCTGTGATGCAGCCACCGAACGAAGTCTTGCTGGTATTGTTCAGATCGGCGATCGGGCTCTCGATCAGCTTTCGGTATGGCTGGTACAGGGGCATAGTCCACATCGGATCTTCGACTTCATCCCCGGCCTCCTGAATGGCACGCGCGATTTCGATGTGATTGCTGAACAGCGGCGTCAATTCGGTACCCATCGCAACCCGTGCTGCACCGGTCAGGGTGGCAAAATCAATCACCAGGTCGGGCAACTGTTCGCAGGCATAGGCCAGGGCATCCGCGAGAACGACTCTTCCCTCTGCATCGGTGTTACCGATTTCTACGGACAGGCCTTTGCGTGTTTCGATCACGTCCCCGGGCCGGTAGGCATTGCCGGCCACCGAATTCTCAACCGCAGGAACCAACAGCAACAGGCGCACCGGCAGCTTGTGCTGCATCACCAGCCTGGCCAGCGCCAGTGCATGGGCCCCACCGCCCATGTCTTTTTTCATATGGGCCATACCGGTGGCAGACTTCAGATCAAGTCCGCCGGTATCGAAACAAACACCTTTGCCCACCAACGCTAACAAGCGGGCCTTCTCATCGCCCCAGGTCATTTTTATCAGCCTGGGCTCACGGTCCGATGCACGACCCACAGCATGAATGGCGGGATAGTTACGGGCCAGCAGGTCCTGGCCCACGATCACTTCGCAGTGCGCATCATAACCGTCAGCCTGGCCGATCACGGCATCAGCCAGTTGTTGCGGGCCCATATGCTCGGTCGGGGTGTTGACCAGGTCACGAACCAGGCATTGTGCATCGCACAGAGCACGGACTTCCTGATCAATATCTTCGTCAAGCAACAGATCTGGCGGCAGTTTTTTGTTTTTCTTGTAGCGGTCAAAACAGTAAGCCGCCAGGCCCCAACCGAGGCTGGCCTGCAAACGTTGCTCCTGGTCCCAGTCACATTGGAGCCGATAAATACTTTCCGGCAATTTTTCAACCAGCACCGCAAGCTGGGTCAACCAGTGTTCGTCCTGCATCCCGAACACACAGCACGGGGCGTCATCTGAGTCACTTGGGATGACAGCGAACTGCCCCGGCATCCCCTTGAATCCGACAGCTTCCACCCACTGGTGATGGTTTTCGGGCACCGCTTTGAGCCAGTCTTTGAATGCGCTTTTTTTTAGGGGAATGAGCGAAATAACCCTTTTCGACGAAACATCTTCAGATGCAGACAGGTAAGCCACAGTGACTCCGCTTGAAAGATTAACCAAAATGAGGATAAATCAGTTTGGCCGGGAACGGTACCACCGCGCAGACTCCTCGGCCGCATATCACACCAGTCCCTCGTTACTCAATCGAGCCGGACAACATAATTACGGCCGTTTCTAAGGACCTGGAGGTATAAAGATCCGCCGACAGAGACAACGGCTCCCTTGAAACTGGACAGGTCCCTGATACCCTGACGGTTCACGCCGCTTATGATGTCACCCGGGAGCAAGCCCTCGTGGGCCAGCCGGCTGCCCGATTCCAGCCCGGAAAGCAGGACGCCCTTGACCTGATCCGACCTCAGCTTTAGCGGCAGTTCCTCGAATGTTGCGCCCTTCAGGCGGTGGTCGATAGTCGCGCCATCAAGCTCCCTCAGGGCTTCGGCGTTGAGTCTTGCTTGCTTTTTGTCCTGGTTCCGGAAGAATTCCAGGGTAACGGATTCACCCAGGGGCAGCTGACCTTGAATGTTGTGAAACTCCCTCGCATTATTCACCGGGTTGCCGGCCATTGCAGTGATCACATCGCCGGCCTGGATACCGGCCCGTTCAGCCGTAGATTCCCCAACCACTTCCGCCACCAGTGCGCCCTTGCCATTGTCCAAACCGAAGGCACCTGCCAACTCGGCGGTCAAATCCTGGACATGGATGCCGAGTGTGCCGCGGCGAACCTCACCGAACCTTGCAAGTTGATCCATCACGTACTTCGCCATGACGGATGGAATGGCAAATCCGATACCGACGTTGCCACCACTTGGCGTAAATATCGCGCTGTTGATTCCCACCAGTTCCCCCCGGAGATTGACCAGCGCACCTCCTGAATTTCCCGGATTGATCGAGGCGTCGGTCTGTATGAAATTCTGGAACTCGAGCCCGCGAAACCCGGATCGGCCCAGTGCGCTGACGATCCCGGAAGTCACCGTCTGGCCAAGCCCAAAGGGATTACCCACTGCGACGACGAAATCCCCGACTCGTAATTGGTTCGAATCTGCCAGCGGCAGTGCCCGGAGATTGTCAGCCGGAATCCTGATCATCGCCAAATCGGTATCGGGGTCGGTTCCAATAACTTCTGCTTCAAAGCTCCTGCCGTCAGCCAGCGTCACCGAAATTTCGGTCGATCCCGCAATTACATGATTATTGGTCAATACGTAGCCTTGTTCCGCATCGACCACCACGCCGGAACCCAGGCTTTGTGAGACCCGCTCGCGGGGCACGTCCGGCACATTAAAAAAGCGCCGGAAGAACGGATCGTCCAGCAGGGGGCTGCGAATACGCACCCGGGTTTGCGTGTAAATATTCACCACCGATGGTATGACACGCTCCAGTACCGGAGCCAGAGTTGGTAAGGGGTCACCTTCAACAGCCACGGGCAAGGCCCCCAACGCCCGGTCCGCTGGAACGAGCAACCCGGCCAGGCCGAAAATCATCAATACTAACTTGAAAAACTGCTGCACAAGCACTCCAAAAATAAATGGACGATTATTTGACCGGAATCCTGCCGCTAGGTTCTGACCGGTCGCGAAATATGATATCAGTACCTCATTCGACTGAAAACTTGCCATTTCATCAAAAACCGGATATACAGCGTTGAAAGAAAGAATTTGGCACTCTATTGCAGAAGTGAGAGGCACATGGACCTGCAACAACAAGTGTTGCGGACTGACGTAGCGGGAATGCCGTTGGAATGGATCGGCTACCAGGGGGCGGTTCGCCTGATTTCCCTGGACCAGGTCTGCTATTCCCTGGGAAAAACGCTGTACTGCATTCATGGGGGCATCAATGCCGTCAGTGGCCAACAAAGCGTGATCGAAGTCAATGCCATCATTGCCAGCCGCGGTCACCATTCCCACGCCAACCTGTTCTCGGAAGCGTACACTCCACCCCTGAGCAACAAGGCACTTTTCCGTCGCGACCAGTCCTTGTGTTTGTATTGTGGTAAGCAATTCCCAAACTTCATGCTGTCGCGGGACCATGTAAAACCTCTGAGTCAGGGCGGCGATGATAGCTGGGGCAACGTGGTCACCGCGTGCAAGCGCTGCAATAACCACAAGGCTGCCCTCACGCCCGAGCAGGCCGGGATGGAATTGCTGGCCATTCCGTTCATACCCACGCACGCCGAATATGTCTACCTGCAAGGCCGCGGCATCCTGGCTGACCAAATGGAGTTCCTGCTGGCGCACTTCCCACGCAAAAGTGTGCTGCGCCAGCGAGTTGAGCAGGGAGGAGACTTGCTGAACTGATCCAGGTCCCGTTAACACTTGCCGAGCCTAACTTCTCAAACAACGCTGCCTCAGCATACCGCCTAAGTCCAATTCGTCGAACAGGCGGTTAAGCCGTGCTTCATCTACCGCTTTGCGTCTCACATCCGGCGCCGCCAGGGTGGACTCCACGGCCGTCACAACCCCCGTCAGTTTCCTCGCCAGGTCAGCCGCATCCCGGTTATCCGCCAGTTTTTTCTGCAGCGACTTCGCTCCCCGGATTTTCAGGTATTGCACTTCATCGAGTCGATCATACAGACTGTCGAGATCCCCGAAGTGTCCAATCAAGGCAGCGGCAGACTTGGGCCCGACACCGGGGACACCCGGAATGTTGTCCACGGAATCCCCCGTCAGCGCCAGGAAATCGGCCATCTGTTGTGGCATGACGCCGAATTTCTCAGTCAACTGGCTGGCGTTGAGCTTTCGATTGCGCGAGTAATCCCACCAGTGATCATTCTCGCCGATCACTTGTGCCAGATCCTTGTCATTGGTCACTACACAAATGGGGTGTCCGCGTGCCTGCCAGTATGCCGCCAGCGTGCCGATCAGATCATCAGCCTCGTAGCGGGGATCGCCAAAACACTGCAAACCCATGGCCTCGGCAATGGACCGTGCCCAAACGAACTGCCGTTTTAGTTCAATCGGCGGCGGCTCACGATTGGCTTTGTACTGCGGGTAAATTTCCTTCCGGTAGCTCCTCGACGGGGATTCGTCGAAGGCAATGGCGACATGCTCGGCCGTGGTTTGTTCAAGCAGACTACAGAGAAATCCTGAAAATCCGTAAACGGCGTTGGTGGGCTCACCCGCCACGTTGACGAATTCGTCCGACATGGAAAACCAGGCCCGAAAAATATAGATACTGGCATCGACCAGGTAAACGGGTGAAAGACTCACTGTGCGGCCTTAATTTGTTGTTTGATTTTCCGCATTTCCGGCGATTCGATCGAATCCCCGGGATTCAGTGAAGTCTTCATCACTTTTACGGGCTGGTTTTCACCCGGGTTGGCAAAATAATAAACCTCTTCACCCTTAATCGTGCCAAAGGCAGGTCGGTCAAATTCATCGAGCGCAATGGCCACTGGAATTACGTTGACGACATTAGAACCACTGGCATCCAGTTCGAGACGCATGATGCGCTGCGGCTGAAAGCCATTCTGGATCATGATCAGTTTGCCCTTGCTGTAGAACAAACCTGAAATTGCACCCAGGTTCAGATTTTCCGGACCCGTCAGCATGCTGGCCGTCTGTTGCGCAGGGTCCACCACCATGATGCCCATGGCACTATCGGCTATATACAGTTTGCCACTGTCGGGCGAAAAAGCGAGATCACGCAAGCCGACGAGGTCTTTGTTGCCGACGAATGCTTCCAACTGTTCACCCTTCGCGGTCTTGCGAAAAACCATCGGCTGAGCCAGGTCTGCGATGTATACATCACCGTCCCCTGAGACCGCGATGGGTCCCAGTTCATGCGTCTGACCGTCCAACGGCACATTGAAACGGCCCTTCAATTCCAGTGTCTCAAGATCAAATTCAAACAAAGCTCCGCGCCCGTTATCGATTGCCTGGTATGCGGAAAAAGCCGGGACAGCAGCACTGGATACCCACAGACGATTGTTCTCAGTGTCCGCAAAGAGCCCCCGGATGGCCCACAGGCCGTTTTCATCATTGGCCTTGATCAGAACTTGCGTTGAACCATCTAGCGAGACCGCAACCACGGTGCCGTCGTTTTGCGTTCCCACCAGGAAACGTTCCCGGCTTTCATCCCAGCTGATGGCGGCCGGGCTGGAGAATTCAGCAGGCAGGGTGAAAACGACCTCCCCTCTGCCAGCGGGCAGCCCAGCCTCGATCATGAGGTCGTTCAGGTAGGTCCATACTTCGGTATTGCGGATACTCTCGGTGTCTGGATTTTTACTGAGATCATTGGCCAGGCCCTGCCGCTGCATTTGCAAAAGGTAGTGATAGGCTGTTCTGGGCCGGTTCACCAACGCACAGGCAGCAATAATATTTTCCATGTAACTGGGCTCATAAGGCCGCAATTCATGCAACTTCATATTGGCCACGTAAA
>JAZFUZ010000084.1:0-6155 GCA_036447475.1 Lysobacterales bacterium
AAGGCATCCAACGGGACAAATACATCCTTGCCACGCACTGGACCATTCTGGAAAGGCACGTTCAGCGGCAGGTGGCGCTTGCCAATTTCCAGGCCCTTGGTGACTCGTGGAATCAGCGCAAGACTGATACCCAGGTCCTCCTTATCGCCGATCAAACCGTCGGGATCGTACAGGCGGAAAGCGACACCGACCAGGGTGGCGATTGGCGCAAGCGTTATATAACGCTTATCAAAATTAAGCCGCATGCCCAAAATTTCCTCACCCTTGTGCTTGTCCTTGCAGACAATCCCATAATCCGGAATTGATGCTGCATCGGATCCAGCGGTTGGTCCGGTCAGGCAGAAACAGGGAATCTCATCGCCGCGTGCCAGTTTTGGCAGGTATCGGTTCTTCTGCTCTTCCGTTCCGTAATGCAACAGCAGTTCGCCTGGGCCCAGGGAATTGGGAACAGCGACGTGCGATCCGGCGACGGAACTGACCGATGAAATTTTCTGCAAAACAGCACGGTGGGCCATGGCTGAAAAACCCAGGCCTCCGTATTCCTTGGGGATGATCATTCCCAGGAAACGATTACGTTTTATGAAGTCCCAGGTTGCGGGATTCAGGTCTGCATCGCAATGGGTAATTTCCCACTGGTTCAACATGTCGCACAGCTCTTCTACCGGGCCGTCGACAAAAGCCTTTTCTTCAACAGTCAGTTCGAGATAGGGCTGATTTTTGAGCAGTTGCCAATTAGGCTTGCCGGAAAATAACTCACCTTCCCAGCCCACGGTTCCGGCATCAAGCGCAACCTGTTCTGTTGCAGACAGGCTGGGCAACATACGACGGAATTGTTTAAGGAATGGCCTGCTGATCAATTGCTGGCGCCAGGGCACGAAATTCAGTGGAACGGCAATGACAGCGAAAACGGCGGCTACCAAAACAAAGCTCAGCACGGGAACTGAACCAGTAACAGCGAATATAAAAATACCCACAGTCATTGCAACGGTCCAAAACAACAGGCTTGCGCTGAAAAAAGCACAGGCAAGTGAGATACTCAAGAGCGTCAGTAGCATTAACCAGGTCATGTCATTCCTCACATCTTACGTGTGACAGTACACTAGATCCATACGCGAGAGTATGGTAAGCCTTTTGATTCAAGTCAATAGCTATGGCAATGACAGATATTTGACAGGCAAGGCGGTCGCCGCAACAATCCATGTTTTAACGGAATAACGGCGTAATGAAACCAGCACAAAAAGGTGAAAGGACGACGCTGTCAGCGGCCGATTGGGAACGCGCAGCATTGGATCTGATTGCAGAGCAGGGTGTCCAGGCGATGGCGATTGAGCTCCTGGCGCGACGCATGGGGATCACCAAGGGCAGTTTCTACTGGCATTTTTCAAGTCGTGAGTCCCTGCTGGACCAGGCCCTGATCCGGTGGGAAAAACACGATGTCCGGAACCTCAAAGCGTCCCTGGGTGAGATTGACCATCCTCGCGACCGGCTGATCTCCTTTTTTCGTCGGGTGGGCAAAGAGAAGCTTACCCATGAAGTGTTTAGCGAGTTGTGTGCTGCGGCGGGCCATCCACACGTGGAGCCCGTGTTGGAGCGTGTGGCGGAGAGAAGAATGAAGTACTTGTCGCTTGCGTTTGAGGAGATGGGCATGGAGCCTGACTTGGCCCGGCACCAGGGCAGGCTCATCTACTCGGTTTACCTTGGGTTTCTGCAGCTCCAGAGACAGCGGCAGACGCCCAGTCTGAGCAGCGAAGAATTTGATGCCTATATCGAACACGTGATTAATACTCTGATCCCTTCCTGAGCCCCGGGGATCTGTGATCAGCATATGGCTCATTTGAAAGTCAGGGATCCAGAGTTTATCCTGCAATTCTGGTCCGCAAGCGGGCCAGGAACATAATGCCGGATAACCGGCAAGAGCCATCCAGAGGGATATAGTGTGACCACAAACCAAGAGTTAATGGCCTGGGTGGGCCAGGTAGCAAAGCTAACCCAGCCCGAAAATGTTCACTGGTGCAGTGGTTCCAAAGCAGAGTACCAGGAATTGGCTGATCAGATGATCGCAAGCGGTGATTTCTTTAAACTCAACCAGGATACACATCCCGGTTGTTATCTCCACCGCTCAGATCCTTCAGACGTGGCACGAGTAGAACACCTGACCTACATCTGCACCTCCAGCAAAGAGGATGCGGGCCCCAACAATAACTGGATGGATCCTGGCCAAGCACGAGCAAAGATGCGAGAGAATTTCAGCGCTTGCATGAAAGGCCGGACACTCTACGTCATTCCCTATTGCATGGGTCCTATCGACTCACCACTGTCACGCTGCGGGGTCGAGATAACGGACAGTCCTTACGTTGTGGTCAATATGCATCTGATGACCCGTATGGGCGATCCGGCACTGCGTCGTATCGAGCGGGAAGGCACCTTCATCAAGGGCCTGCACTCCATTGGCGATCTCGACCCCGAGTGCCGGTTCATCATGCATTTCCCGGAAGATCTCGAAATACAGAGTTTCGGTTCCGGTTATGGCGGTAATGCCCTGCTCGGTAAAAAATGTCACGCTCTGCGCATCGCCAGTTACCAGGCCCGTTCTGAGGGCTGGTTGGCGGAGCACATGCTGATTGTCGGGATCGAGAATCCCGAGGGTGAAGTTCACTATGTTGCCGCCGCATTTCCATCGGCTTGCGGCAAGACCAATCTGGCCATGCTGATACCTCCTGCAAGCTACAGGGGATGGAAAGTGTGGACGATCGGCGACGATATCTGCTGGATGCGCGTGGGTGATGACGGGCGCATGTGGGCTATTAATCCCGAGGCGGGCATCTTCGGTGTCGCCCCGGGAACGGCTGAGAACACCAACCCCAATGCTCTTGCATCGCTGAATCACGATGCGATATTCACCAATGTAGGCGTCACCGGGGACAACCAGCCCTGGTGGGAAGGCCTGGACGATCGCGTGCCGGTAACCGACTGGAAGGGCAATCCCTACGATCCGGAGCGTGGACCTGCTGCACACCCCAATTCCCGCTTCACGGTGCGCATGTCGCAGTGCCCGTCTTATTCAGATCAGGCCGAGGCGCCGGGCGGCGTACCTCTTACCGCCATCATTTTCGGCGGCCGCAGGGAAAGGCTGGTCCCGCTGGTGATGGAAAGCCAGTCCTGGAACCATGGCGTGCTATACGGTGCAGCCATGGCGTCGGAAACGACTGCCGCCAATATCGACACGATCGGCGTGGTGCGCCGCGACCCGATGGCCATGAAACCCTTCTGCGGTTACAACTTTGCGGATTACTGGACTCACTGGCTCAGCTTTTCGAATGCCTCGGACAAGTTGCCGAAGATCTTTCATGTCAACTGGTTCCGCAAAGACCAGGATGACAAGTTCATGTGGCCGGGCTTTGGCGACAATATGCGCGTGCTGGACTGGATCATCAAACGCTGTACGGGTGAAGTCGATGCGGTCGAAACACCGATCGGCTACCTGCCCAGGGCCGGTGATCTGAATCTGGATGGTATCGATGTGCCGGCAGCGACGATGGAAGCCTTGCTCGAAGTTGACTACGAGGCATGGCATGCGGAAATTTCCGATATTGGTGAATACCTCGATTCCTATGGCGCCAGGATCCCTGCAGCCCTCAAAGCAGAACAGGAAAGAGTGGCGGCTGCATTATTGTAAAGCCGCGCGCAAGCGTCGTGGCCTGGTGGCAATCAGAAAGAGCACCAAGACTCAGGCTTCACCGATCTCGAGCGCGATGGCAAGGGCGCGCTCGAGAAGGCCAAGCTTATCCATCGACAGCATCCCGATGTAATGGGTCAACGCCGACTTGGGAAGACTTACCAAGTCGTCGCAGTGGATGCCGGAGTCGTGCTTGATGCCTGTTTCTATTCCAACAGGAACTTGTGTTGAAAGGCCATCGTATGCGGTGTAGATCGGCGCGCAGATAACCGTTGAGAATCGGGAGTCTATGAGTAGCTGTCGGCTCACTACTACAAACACCCGAATTTTTTTTGGGTCGCGGCTTGATGGTTTGGTGACTCTGTAGAGTTCTCCTCGCCTCAAATCGGCACCTGGTACTCCAAGACGTCCTCCGCCTCTGCATTAAGGGTGTCTGCACGCCGATTGATGATCTGCAGATCCCGCCGCTCCGTCTCCTCTCGCTCCAAATGACTTAGAAAGCGCTGAACCGCAATTTCGATGAACTGGGAACGGCTCCTGAATACTCCTGCATACTTATCGATTCCATCAAGGAGACCTGGAGTCAGTGTTACAGATGTCTTCGTTTTCATACTACTAACATACTACCAATCTGCAGCATGGTCAATGACGGAGTTCGGACCCTGATGAGCTCCTCCGTGTTTAAATGTATTTAAACCCTTTGCCCGGGCGATTAGTCCAATCATTATGGGAGTAGCAAGCGCGGTGGCGTCGTGGCAAGCAGATTCTGCACAATACGATGATGAATCCGTACTGGTCGATTTGGCCAGGCATGGAGATAGCGCTGCTTTTGAAAAACTATACCGGAGGAACAGGGATCGTATCTACGGTTTGTTATGGCGGATTTGTGGCGGCGATGCCGCACTGGCGGAAGACCTCTTGCAGGAAGCTTTCATCAGGGCCTGGCAAAAGCTGGATAGTTTCCGCGGAGAGAGTCGCTTTGGAACCTGGCTACACCGTTTGTCGGCAAACGTCGCACTGAGCGACAGGCGTATCCGGCTACGCCGGGCCGGGCGCGAGGTCCCGATGGATGAAGTGGCGCAGAGGACGGCGGTTGGTGACAGGGATGTTTTCGCCGATAAACGGATGGACCTTGAAAAGGCCATAGCCCGATTGCCGGAACGAGCCCGGACCGTGTTGATCCTGTATGACATCGAAGGATACCGGCACGCAGAAATCTCGGAAATAACCGGGATGGCTGTTGGTTCTTCCAAGGCTCAATTACACCGCGCACGGAAATTGATACGCGAGGCACTAATATAGGACACTACACCAGATTCATGAAACAAGGTTTAAGCGAACAGCAATTATTGGCCAGGCTGGGGGCTCTGCCCCGTGAGATCACGCCGGATGGCGATGCCTGGCCGGCCATTGCACAAAGGATAGGACAGGAGGACAGCGGCTACCGGCAGCAGTCATCGAGTCGCTGGTGGATACATGCTGTAGCTGCTTCCCTCGCAGTGGTTTTCATAACCGGTGTTCTGATCGGGCGGCAATGGGACACCACATCCGGTATGGCGCAGACTGGGGTTAATCAGGCGCAAGCCGTGTGGGTTGGCGGCCTGGCCGGAACCCTGACCGCCAGTGAAATCGAGTACCAGGCGGCGTTTCGGGAATTTATTTCAGTTGGGGAATCCCGGGAAATCCTGCCGCGACAAGCGGTTGAAAATCTGACCGCCGGTTGGGCTGACCTGAGTGAAGCGGAGACCGCCCTGACTGAAGCATTGCGGGATAATCCCGGCAATTCATTCCTGAGTGCGATAATGCTGCAACTGCGGTCCCGGCAGCTTGATTTTTTGCAGCAGATTGCTTCCCTTGACCAAAACAGCAGGAGGATAACAATATGAAACTTTTCACTGAATTGCGTGCCTGGCCGGTGCTGGTCGGGTCAGCGCTTGCCCTGTTGTTTCCATTGAGCGGATTAGCAGGCCAGGATCTGGATGAAACACGCGATATGGCAGCCGACGGCCACCTGCTGATTGAAAATCTGGCGGGCAGCGTTGAAGTGACTGTTTGGGACAAGGCCAAAATCGAGATAAAAGGTGAGTTGGGTGACGATGTAGAGGAAGTCGAAATTTCTGCAACCGGCAATGGAATCCAGATACGGGTCAAAAACAAGCAGAATGTGCGCAATGTCGATGGTACCGACTTGTATCTTCGGGTGCCCCTTGGCGCCAGCATGGAAGTGGAAACAGTCAGTGCCGACATTGATATGGATGGCAGTGCGGGTGAAAGCATTGTGCTCAGCACGGTAAGTGGTGATGTGGAAGTGGAAGCTTCACCCGGACGGATCGAGATTCAGTCGGTCAGTGGTGATGTTGAATTCGTGGGCCCGGTTTCCCGTTCCTCAATCGAGACGGTCAGCGGTGATATTTCGCTGAGCGGTGTACATGGTGAAATTGAAATCAGTACGGTATCCGGTGATGTGTCACTGATCGCC
>JAZFUZ010000085.1:0-4132 GCA_036447475.1 Lysobacterales bacterium
CTTATGGAAGCAGTTTGGAAATACAGGGCCTGAGTACGTACTATGCTGCGCTGGTTTTGCTGGCAGGCGGCGCCCTGGGTTTGCTCGGGGCCTGGGTTTCGGTGCAGCACTATCTGCGCCAATTGAGGGTGAGTGGACGGGTGGGACGATTATGATGTATATTAGTTAATATTAATATTTAGTATTATACTGTTTCAACGGTGGTTTTTTGGGTGGAACATACGCCCCTGGAACTTGTCTAATTTTTCAGTTGAATCATTATAAAGCAGTAGTGACAAGGATGAATCCAGGCAGATTCCAAGAGGGGCTGTGCTGGCTTTAAAAGCAAGAAATATGCTAAACTTGCGCGCTGCCCAAGGAGGATTAATGAGTAAAGATTTAGTACCGAGCCATTTGCTGGTTCCCGCGTCTACCGGGAGTCTTGATGCTTACATTCAGGGGGTTAACAAGGTCCCTATTCTCACGCTGGAAGAGGAACAGGCGCTGGCACGTCAGTTTCGTGACGAAGGCGAACTTGAAGCAGCACGGAGAATGGTCCTGGCACATTTACGTTTTGTCGTGCACGTGGCTAAAGGCTATACCGGTTACGGTCTCGCACTGGGTGACCTGATACAGGAAGGTAATATTGGCCTGATGAAGGCTGTCAAGCGGTTTGATCCTGATCATGGTGTGCGCCTGGTATCTTTTGCCGTGCACTGGATTCGTGCTGAGATGCATGAGTTCATCCTGCGCAACTGGCGCATCGTCAAGGTGGCAACCACCAAGGCGCAACGCAAGCTGTTTTTCAATCTCAGAAAGTCGAAAAAACGTCTGGGCTGGCTGAGCTACGAAGAAGTCCATGCCGTGGCCAAGGACCTGGGGGTCAAACCTGAAGTGGTGCTTGAAATGGAATCCCGTCTTTCCGGCCAGGATATTGGTTTCGATTTGCCGCCCAATGCCGATGACGATATGCCGTACGTGGCTCCGGCTGCCTTCCTGCAAAACCAATCCAAAGATCCTCAGCTGGAAACCGAATCGGAGGATTTGACGGCGTATAACAACAACTTGTTGTATGCGGGTCTGGATGAACTGGACGAACGCAGCCAGGACATCATCCGCAGTCGCTGGCTGCAGGAAAACAAGATGACGCTGCAGAAGCTCGGCAATCGTTATGAAGTGTCTGCAGAGCGCATCCGGCAACTTGAGGCCAATGCACTGCGAAAGATGAGGGCGTCAATTACCGCCTGATTCCGCATTGAGCTGAAGATTAAAACGGCCTCCCAAGCGGAGGCCGTTTTTGTTTAATGCTTGTATTTGAATTTTGCTTAGGGGAAGGAAAAGAACGTGAACATTCGCAACGACAACCCATGGATCGTGATGAAATTCGGGGGAACCAGTGTCAGTTCCGCGCAATGCTGGTCCACCATTTGCGAACGGGTACGTCTCAATCTGGCTGGCGGGAAGCGGGTCATGGTCGTGGTTTCCGCCTTGTCAGGGACGACCAGGCTGCTGACCCGGCTGACAGAAGACCCCGGAGCGGAGGAAAGCGATGGGATCATGTTGGAATTGAGAGAAAAACATTTACAATTGTATGATGCGCTTGGCTTAACGTCGTCAACGGATTTCGAGAATTATTGGACTGGTTTGCGCGAGATGCTGCCGGTGCCCGGTGCCGAACTCAAGCCTGCAGCGAGAGCGCTTTTGTTGGCACAGGGTGAGTTGCTTGCCAGCTTGATTGGCAGTGAAGTCTTAGCCGCCGCTCAACTGGCTCCGGTTTGGCAGGATGCCCGAAATTTGTTGAAAGTCGAACCCGGAGCAATGGAGCGGGGGTCAGGTTTAGATGTGCTGACGGCCCGATGCGGTGACCATTCGGACCCCGTACTGGAACAACGATTGGCGGAGCAGGGAAATTTGCACATTACCCAGGGCTTTATAGCTGCGGGCCCGGACGGTGTAACTTGCCTGCTGGGCAGGGGTGGATCGGACACGTCGGCAGCCTACCTGGCAGCAAGATTGCAGGCCAGGGCCTTGGAAATCTGGACCGATGTACCTGGAATATTCAGCGCCGATCCCCGTGTCGTGCCCGAGGCGCGCTTGCTGAAAAGGCTCAGTTACAGCGAGGCACAGGAGTTGGCTTCAATGGGTGCAAGGGTCCTGCACCCGCCTAGCATTCAGCCGGCCCGGCGTCACGGGATTCCAATACACATCAAGGATACCAATCGACCAGATGAGCCGGGGACACGTATCGGAACGCGTTCGGAGCGGGATGAGGCCCGCGTCAAATGTGTTGTGAGTCGCGCCGACATTACGCTGATCAGCATGGAGAATCCCGCGATGTGGCAGCAGGCTGGATTCCTGGCAGATGCGTTTGCTGTATTCAAGCGCCACGGTTTTTCAGTTGACCTGATATCAACTTCCGAATCTACTGTGACAGTCAGTCTTGACCCTCAGTTCGCTGCCCATTGTGATGAAATACGGATGTCTGCTTTCCTGCAAGACCTGACTGGTTTGTGCGTGGTCAAGGTACATTCAGCTTGCGTATCGATCAGTCTGATTGGCAATTCGATCCGGACCATTCTTGGGCGTTTGTCGGCTGCGCTGGATGTGTTCCAGGACCGGCATGTACACATGGTTACCCAGTCAGCAAATGACCTGAACCTTACCCTGGTTGTCGATCCTGAACACGCCGTCAGCCTGGTGCGCAAACTGCACCAATTGTTGATTGCCTCGCAAGCGGATAACCGGCCGGATCTCGGCCCAAGCTGGATCGAATTGACCCGTCTCCAAACCCCGATTGACTTTCCCGAACCCTGGTGGAAGAGCAAGGCAGGTCAACTGCAGCAACTGATGAAAGATCGTGAATCCGCGTATGTCTATGATATGGACACCACCCGCCGGGCTGCGAGGAGATTGTTGGAACTCGATTCCGTGAGCCGTGTCCTGTACTCGGTTAAAGCCAATGACCATGCAGAACTGCTCCGTGTGATCGCGCAGGAGGGACTCGGTTTCGAGTGCGTGTCAATGGATGAAGTGCGTCACGTTCTGTCGACCATCCAGGGGATTGACGCAACAGAAATTCTGTTTACGCCCAACTTCGCTTCACGGCATGAATATGAGACAGCGCTGCAACTGGGCGTGCGCCTCACCGTAGACAACTCCTGGGCCCTGCACCAGTGGCCGGAACTGTTCGCGGGTCAGGATATTTTTCTGCGGCTCGATCTGGATACGGGCTATGGGCATCATAAAAAAGTCATTACCTCGGGTGCAGACTCCAAGTTTGGGATTTCACTGGAGCACATCCCGGATATCCTGACATTATTACAACGCCATGGCATCCGTGTACCTGGCCTTCACGCCCATACCGGCAGCGGTGTACATAATGTGGATGCCTGGGGTGAGCAATTGCAGCGTTTCCTTGAAATTTTGCCAGAGTTTCCTGATGTGCAAGTGCTGGACCTTGGTGGTGGCTTGGGTGTTCCGGACCGCAGCAGCCAGGCAGGTATTGATTTGAGCAGGCTCGATGAGCTGCTGGGCCGGACAATGGCGGGCCAGGACGTGGAGTTGTGGCTGGAACCAGGACGTTACCTGGTGGCGGAGTGTGGTGTACTCCTGTCACGGGTGACCCAACTCAAGACCAAGGGCCGGCATCATTACCTGGGCATCAGCACAGGGATGAATTCCCTGATTCGTCCAGCCCTGTATGGTGCCTATCACGACATCGTCAATTTGAGCCGGCTGAATGAAGCTGCCGATAGGCACTACCGGGTGGTGGGCCCAATTTGTGAATCAGGTGACGTGCTGGGTGAAAGCCGGTTCCTGCCGAAAAGCGCGGAGGGCGACATTATTCTCATCGCCAATGTCGGCGCCTATGGCCGGGTCATGTCGTCCCGTTACAACCGCCGTGCACCGGCTGAGGAATGTATTTTGGAATGAGAGCAGCGATCAGCCGCTTTACCTATCTTTTTTTGACTGGTCCCAGGGTATTGTCACGTTAAGCAGCAGAGGTGACAAAAATCCCATGCACATATCAAAGAATCCCTATCGTGGACATCGCTTTCCGCCTGAAGTAATTAGCCATGCAGTCTGTTTGTATCACCGTTTTACTCTTAGCTTTCGTGATATCGAAGAATTGCTTGCAGTCCGTGGCATTCAG
>JAZFUZ010000086.1:0-8510 GCA_036447475.1 Lysobacterales bacterium
CCCAGCAGCACTTCCGATTCCAGCCGGCTCATGCTTGAATCTGCGAGCAGCAGGCGGGCTTCGGTCAGGAGTTCCCCGATGTTCATGGCGCGCTCCGGGATTCCGGGGTCACAGTCAGCGACTCTGACCCCACTGACGCGGCTCAGTTTGCCTCCTGCGCGTGGGCATAATGTATCCCCATGCTGCTTTGTGCCATTTTTTGCAGTCGTCCAGTATCAGGTAAAGGATTGGAATCAGGAACAGCGTGATCACCGTGGCAAACAGGATGCCGAAAGCCAGGGATACCGCCATGGGAATCACCAGTTGCGCTTGCAGGCTGGTTTCCAGCACGATCGGAATCAGGCCGAAGAAAGTGGTCAGCGAAGTCAGTACAATCGCCCGGAACCGCTTGCGGGCCGCAGCCCGGATCGCCTGGACCAGGGGCATGCCGGCGCCATGCTCGCGGTTGACGAAATCGACCAGAATCAGGCTGTCATTCACGACCACGCCGGCCAGCGCAATGATGCCGAAAAAGCTCATCATGCTGACCTCGATGCCGATGATCCAGTGCCCCACCAGCGCACCGATGGCGCCGAAGGGAATGACGGACATGATAATCAGCGGTTGCGCGTAGGATTTCAGCGGAATGGCCATCAGGGCATAAATCAGGAACAGGGCCAATAATGCGCCCACGATCAGATCATGTTGCACTTCGCGTTGCGCCTGGCTGGAGCCGCTGAGGTGGTAGCTCACACCGGGGAACTGCGCCATTACCTGCGGTAACTCGTTTTCCAGGATATCCGCCGTAATCTTGTCCGGTTCGGCCATTTCCTTGTCCACCTCGGCGCTTACCCGCACGGCGCGTTCGCGATCAAATCGCTGGATGCGCAACGGTGCTTCGCCCCGTTCGACCTCCGCCACCGCATGGAAGGGCACACGCCCGCCGTCCGGCGTGCGGATGCGCATGTTGTCCAGGTAACCCACCGAATCGCGTTCATCACGCGGGAAGCGCACCATCACCTTGACTTCGTCCTGGCCACGTTGCACGCGTTGCACCTCCTCCCCGTAAAAGCCGGCGCGTACCTGGCGCGCCAGGTCGGCCAGGGTCAGGTGCAAGGACTCGGCCTCCGGCTTGATATTCAGCTTGATTTCGGCCGTGCCGCGCTGGTGGGAGTTGCGTACATCGTAGATGCCGTCATACCGGCGTATGCGCCGTTCCAGCTCCGCTGCGGCCCGGACCACCTGCTCGATGTTGCTGCCGGTCAGCGTCAACGAGACGGCAGCACCGCGCCCGTGTGCGCCGGTGGCGCCGGCAAAGCCCAGCGTTTTGACACCGGTGACATCCCCGACTTCTGCACGCCATCGTCGCAGCACTTCCTGGCCGTCGATAATGGCCACTTCGTCCTTGACCAGCTCCGCAATGATGACGCCGCTGGTGTCGCCTGTTGCGAAGGACACCACGTTGGTGACCACCGCCCCGGTCTCCATGCCCTGTTCTGCGCTGACCTGGCGGTCCACTGCCCACAGGCCCTCCTGGATGCGCCGCAGGGCCTCGTGCGTGTTTGCAGGCGGCGTACCTTCGTTCATTTCCATCGACACCTGCAGAAAATCAGCGGCAATGTCGGGGAAAAACACAAAGCGCAGCAGGCCGCCCAGCAGCAGTCCAACGGACAGGATCAGTGCGGAAATAAAGATAGACAGCGTCAGATAGCGCCGTTTCATGGCCTTTTCGAGCAACGGAGCATAGCAGTCGTCTACAAAGTGATGCAGTCCTTCGCTGAAAAAGCGCTGGAAGCGGACAAAGACATTGTGGGTGTCTTTCTGATAACGCTTCACTTTCATATGAACCAGGTGAGCGGGCAGGATCAGCTTGGATTCCACCAGCGAAAACACCAGGCACAACACCACCACCCAGCCGACCGCCGCGAAGAACTGACCGGTAACGCCGGTAACCATCAGGATGGGCACGAAAGCGGCGATCGTCGTCAACACGCCGAAGGTGGCCGGCACCGCCACATTCATCACGCCCTCGACGATGACGTCCGTCGAGTGGCCCTTGGCGCGCAGGTTGGTGTACGCACTTTCCCCGATCACGATGGCGTCGTCCACCACGATGCCCAGCACCAGGATGAATCCAAACAGGCTGAGCATGTTGACCGTGACATCGACCACGGGCATCAGGAAAAAGGCACCCATGAAGGCAATCGGCAGGCCAACCATCACCCAGAACGCCAGCTTCAGGCGCAGGAACAAGGTCAGGATCAGGAACACCATCACCGCGCCATAGGCCATGTTCTTCAGCATCATGTCCAGCCGGCCCTTGAGGTAATAGGACGTATCGGCCCAGGATGTGACGTGAATGCCCGGCGGCAGCGTCTCTTGTTTTTTGGCGATGTAACTTTTTACCTTCTCGGCAATTTCCAGTTCACTCTGGTTGCCGACGGAAAAAACCTGGATGCTGAGGGCGGCCTCGCCGTTGAATTCAGAGAAACGGTCACGCTCGATGAATTCATCGCGAATGGTGGCGATATCCCTGAGCAACAGGCGGGTGCCGTCGGCATTGGTGCGCACCACGATGTCTTCGAAATCCCTGCCGACATAGGCCTGGCCCTTGGTGCGCACCAGGACGTCGCCGGCATCGGAGCGAATGGAACCTGCCGGCAGATCCAGTGAACCCATGCGCACGGCCTGGGCCACTTCCGCCAGGGTCAGGCCATAGCCCTGCAGTGTGAATTCACTGACTTCGATGCTGATTTCGTAAGGGCGGCCTCCGAGCAGCTCGGCCCGGGTCACACCGGGAAGGGCAACGATTTCGTTCCGGACCTGCTTGGCGAACTCTTTCATGGTCCGTTCGTCCATCTCGCCGGACACGGTGACCATCATTACCTGCTGCTGGAACTGAACCCGGGTGTAGACCGGCTTTTCAGTGTTGTCCGGGAAGCTGGAAATGGCGTCCACGCGGTTCTTGACCTGGTCGAGGATGTCCAGCACGTCATAGTCTGATTCGACCTCGATATTGACTGAGCCGTAATTGCGCACCGCGGTGGCGATCATCTCCTTGATGCCCTCGATGTCCTGCACGGCTTCTTCGATCTTGATCAGGACACCTTCCTCGACGTCCTCGGGGGTGGCGCCCAGGAAAGGCACTGCGACGGTGATGATGTCCACTTCGATCGCCGGCTGCACTTCCTTTTTGATGGTAAAGGCCGAGTAGACTCCGCCCAGGAGCAGGATGGCCATCAACAGATTGGCCGCAACGTGGTTGCGCGCAAACCAGTCAATGGTGGCTGCGTAAGGCCCCTTGGTCATGGTTCGGCTGCCGAATGTGTCAGCGCACTTGCCGTGGGCGCATCCTGTGCGGGCGGCGTACGGTCCTCGCCGCTGATGGCCAGTTGGGTGCCGGGAATGGCAACGTCCAGAGTGGTGGTAATCACCATGTCGCCATCCATCAGGCCATCGCGAATGTACACCGAGCGGGGTTCAGCGCGCAGGACATTGACCTGCCTGATCTCCAGTTTGCGCTCAGCATTGGCTACCAGCACGGTGTTGTCTGCACGAAGTACGCTGCGCGGCAGCTTGAACACATGGTTCGCCCTCAGGCCCTGGATTTCAGCCCGCACAAAAGTACCAAATTTCAACTCCCCCTGGCGGTTCAGCCCGAGGACTTGGTAGGGATCCACCACCTGGGCCACGGCGTAGGTCACCCGGCTTTTTTCATCGATGACGCCTTCGGTGCGGATAATCTCCGCCTGCCATGGACCGCCAATGCCGCTGTCTCCGGTGGTCAGGGTCACTTGCAGCCTGGGTTTGTCTGCGGGATCGGTGGCCGAGGGCAGGTCCAGGTAGGCAACATCAGTGGCCGACAGCGGCAGGCGGATTTCCGCCGTATCGATGTTAAAGGTCACGCCCAGCGGCGTGCCGGGGGTGACATACTGCCCGATATCAGCTTGCTTGGCCCGCACCAGGCCGTCGTAAGGCAGCTTGATGTGCGTGCGCTCGAGATCCCGCCGCGCTTGTTGCAAGTCGGCTTCGGCAGCCTGCACATTGGCACGGGCCTCGGCCAGTTGTGGCTTGCGCAGGGTCAGGTCCGATGGCTCGCCCTGGCGGCCCATGTTCTTCCAGTCTTTCAGGGCCTGGTCGGCACGCGCTTTCTGCTCAGCAAACTGCGCTTTGCGTGAAGCGAGCTTGGCCTGGGCCCGTTTCAGGCCGGCCTGGTAATCGCTGGGATCGATCTCCAACAGGGGCTCTCCCCGGCGAAAGAAACCGCCGGCTACGAAGTTGGGAGAGACCTTGACGATTATTCCGGAGACTTCGGCTACCAGCGTGGTTTCGGTGCGCGGCGCGACACTGCCCTGCGAAAACACCGACAGGTTCAGCGATACACGTTCGACCGGGATCGCATCGACCATGGTCGCCTGCACGGCATCCTGCTTGCGTTCCGGCCGCTTTGCCTTGTTCACGGCGACCAGGCCGGCAACCAGCAGGAGCGACAAGGCAATAAGGCTTACCGGCAGTAAATATCGAACAATCTTGTGCATACCGGTTTTTCTAAAAGCTAGATTTAAACATATTCAGAAACTTATGGGCAAAAGAACGGCGAAGAAAAAAGTACATTTTGTCCTATTCGGGTTCACAGCGGGTTAAATCAAGGGGCAAAAGGCATGTACAATAAATCTTTTTACTACAGAGTCCGTCGTGTTCAAACTACCGGGAACTATCGTGACACCGCGCAAGCACATGGGAATTATTCTTAAATCCAAAGATGATGTAGCCAAAATGCGGGTAGCCGGTCGCCTGGCAGCCGAAGTATTGCAGATGATTCGCCCCCACGTCCAGCCCGGGGTCACCACCGGGGAACTGGATGACATCTGCCACGAGTACATTACCAAGACCCAGCAGGCCATTCCCGCACCGCTTAATTACCGCGACTTTCCCAAGTCCATCTGCACTTCGGTCAATCATGTGATTTGTCATGGCATTCCCGGCAAAAAACGGCTGAAGGATGGCGATATCGTCAATATAGACATCACCGTCATCAAGCAGGGCTGGCACGGTGACACCAGCAAGATGTTCCTGGTCGGCAAGTCCACCATCAAGGGCAGGCGCATCTGCGCCATCGCACACCGGTCCATGGTCACGGGCATAGAGCGGGTCCGGCCCGGTATCAGGCTCGGCGATATCGGGCACGTGATCCAAAAATACGCGGAAAGCCAGGGCTGTTCCGTGGTCCGGGAATATTGTGGACATGGCATCGGGGAGGGTTTTCACGAAGACCCCCAGGTCCTGCATTATGGCCGGCCGGGAACCAGGGAAGTGCTGGTGCCGGGAATGGTGTTCACCATTGAGCCCATGATCAACCTGGGGCGGCGGGAAACAAAATTACTCCCGGATGGCTGGACGGTCCTGACCCGGGACCGCAGCCTGTCTGCGCAGTGGGAACACACCATCGCCATTACCGATGATGGTTATGAAGTGCTTACCCTCCTTCCCGGCGACGAACTCTAAGGAACCTCTGATTTATTCAAGGACGAAGTAGATTGTCGTTTAAAATGTTCCGATTCAAGGCGCGGATCGCACGTAATAGCTGGCTATTGCGAAGATTTGCAACGCAGAAGCTGGATATTTTAGGCCTAAGGTACGAGTTTATGAATAGATCAGAGGTTCCCTGACCATGAACGGACGGCTGGCGGCACCTCCGGCATCCAGAGGATGTCTGGACCTGGCGGCAATCGAGGCCTTTTCCGGCGACCTGCAGCTGATTGACCAGCAAGCGGAGGATGTCCGGGAAAAGACCGCGGTGCTGAGGGATTTTGTCCGTGATGCACTCCAGCGTGCGGATCAGCGCCTGGCGGATAGATTTTGGACTGGCGATGACGTAATCCAGCTGGTCCACGCCCAGGCCTGGGTGGTCGAGCAATTGCTGTTGCTGGTGTGGAAGTGCCTGGTTCCGTTGCCTGAAAAGATCAGCCTGGTTGCGGCCGGGGGCTATGGGCGTGGTGAACTGCATCCCCATTCCGATGTTGATTTGCTGATCTTGCTGGACGACGACATTGGGCAATCAATACCCCGCAGTGAGATCGAGTCGTTTGTCCAGTTGCTGTGGGATGCGGGATTTTATCTCGGGCACAGCGTCCGCACCGTCCGCCAATGTGGTGAAGAATCACGCGAAGATGTGGTAACGGTCACGACCCTGATGGAATCGCGGTTGCTGGCGGGGAGTGAATCGCTGCTGGATCAGATGCACAAGGCGATTTCGACCGATGAGCTGTGGCCGGCCAGGGAATTTTTCGAGGCCAAGTTCGAGGAACAGAAACAGCGGCATGCCCGCTTCCACGAAACCGCATACAATCTCGAACCGAACATCAAGGAAGGTCCCGGCGGTCTGCGGGATATCCAGATGATATCCTGGGTCGCCAAGCGGCATTTTGGCTCCCACACGCTGCACGGTTTGGTTGAAAACGGTTTCATCAGCGAGTCTGAACACCGTCACCTGGCCGGAGGCCAGCGGTTCTTGTGGCGGGTCCGGTTTGCCCTGCACCTGCTCGCCGGTCGCGCAGAAGATCGGCTGCTATTCGACTACCAGCGTCAGATTGCCGAATACTTTGAATTTGAAGACCAGCAAAACAACCTGGCAGTGGAACAGTTTATGCAGTTGTATTACCGCACCGTGATGCAGCTGGAACGGCTCAATGAAAGCCTGCTGCAACTGTTCCAAGAAGCGTTGATGTTCCCCGCTGTTGATAATGCCCAGGTGTTGGGCAACGATCCAACGAAGCGGCAATTTTGCATTCGCAACGGCTACATTGAAACCGTTGATCAAGCAGTTTTTGTTCGCCGCCCGGTCGCATTGATGGAACTGTTCGTATTGCTCGCGCTCAATCCGCAATTCCACGGCATAACCGCCGCAACCATCCGCCAGATCCGCGATCACCTGTATGTGGTTGATGGACCATTCCGCAGGAGCGAAGAAGTTAATCGCTGTTTTATCGAACTTTTGCGTCAGCCCGAAGGCGTGTATACACAATTGCAGCGTATGAACCGCTATGGCCTGCTTGCGGCCTTGATACCCGAATTCGCGAACATCGTGGGCCGGATGCAATACGACCTGTTCCATGTTTACACGGTTGATCAGCATACCTTGTTTGTGGTGCGTAACCTGCGGCGATTTGCCTATGGAAAATACCGTGAGCGGTTTCCGTATGCACGCCAGGTATTCAAGCGGATCGCCAAACCGGAGTTGCTGTACATTGCGGCTCTCTTTCACGATATTGCCAAGGGGAGGGAGGGCGACCATTCCGAACTGGGTGCGATTGACGCAGGAAAATTTTGTGCCCGGCTGGATCTCGAACCGGCTGAAAGTGAAATGGTCGCCTGGCTGGTTAAATACCACTTGCTGATGTCGCGAACCGCGCAGCGCAAGGACCTGTCAGATCCTGTAAACATCCAGGATTTTGCGCAAATCGTGGGCAATACCCGTTACCTCGATCATCTCTACCTGCTGACGGTGGCGGACATTGCAGCAACCAGTCCGAAACTCTGGAACAGCTGGAAAAACGGCCTGATCTGGGATCTTTACGTGGCCAGTGGTAAGGCCTTGAGGCGCGGACTTGAAAACCCTCTCAAGCGGGCAACCCGCACGCGCGAGACACGGTCAAGCGCTCTGAGTCGCCTGTTGAGGCGCGGAATCCCGAATGAACCGATCAATCGGATTTGGAGCACGCTACCCGAGTATGCGTTCTGGCGGCTGAGCCCGGATCAGCTGGAATGGGCAACGGCAGCTGTGCTTGACATGGCAGGCCGGGAAACACAGATCACGGTGCGTGACGTACAGCCGCATGGGGTCTCGGAATTGCTGGTCTGCGTACCGGATCACGATGGTCTGTTTGCCTCCATCGCCTCGGTGCTCGATGAAATGGGGATTGACGTTATGTCGGCCAGGATCCTGACCACCAATGAGGGGCGCAGTTTTGACCTGTTCCAGTTGATGGACCAGCACGGGGATGTACTCAACAAACTGGATGCAGAGGACCTCGTCAAGCGCCTTGAAGTGGCGACCGCCGAGTGTAAATTACGCTCACCGGTGCAAAGGTCGATGCCGCGCAGACTCCGCCATTTCACGTCGAAGCCCCGGATTCGCTTTGCCAAAGATCCAGACCGCGCCGGTACCGTGTTATACCTGGAGTGCAACGACCAGCCGGGATTGTTGTCCAGCATTGCTACTGCCATTTTTAAACAGGGGATACAGGTGCACAATGCGCGGATCGCCACATTTGGTGAGCGGGTGGAAGATACCTTCCTGATCAGCGATGCCCGGCACCAGCCGCTTTCTGACCAGGCCCAGGAAGCATTGAGCCAGTCAATAATTGAACACCTGGGAGCCGGTCGGACCTAAGGAGTCGGGCAAGCTCCTGGAAACGGGGAAATACTGTATGAATATTCATGGCAATGACCGCGATATTGAACATCGGGACAGCAGTTCAATCAAGGCGATAATAGAGTCCGCCTGGGAGGGCAGGGCAGATCTGTCACCT
>JAZFUZ010000087.1:0-7132 GCA_036447475.1 Lysobacterales bacterium
CCGCTGCCCGGTGCCACCGACCTCAAGCCCGGCTCCGTCACTCTGCCACTGCCCGGGGTGCAGCCTGCGCTGTACGATGACAAGGGCAGGCTGCTCGAAGGCGTCACCGATGGTCTGCTGGTGTTGACAGACAGCTGGCCCGGGCAAATGCGCACATTGTACGGAGATCACCAGCGTTTTATCGACACCTACTTCACCACGATTCCCGGCGCCTATTTCACCGGTGACGGAGCGCGTCGCGACGAAGACGGCTACTACTGGATTACCGGTCGCGTGGATGATGTGTTGAATGTATCCGGCCACCGGCTCGGAACCGCAGAAATCGAAAGTGCCCTGGTTAGCCACAAGGCAGTTGCCGAAGCTGCCGTCGTTGGCTACCCGCACGAGATCAAGGGAGAAGGGATCTATGCATATGTCACGCTGGTGCTTGGGGAGAAACCAAGGGATGAACTCTTTGCCCAATTAAGGCAGTGGGTGCGTAAGGAAATCGGGCCCATTGCAACACCGGACCTGATGCAATGGGCACCCGGCCTGCCCAAGACCCGTTCCGGCAAGATCATGCGGCGCATCCTGCGTAAAATCGCGGCCAATGACTATGCGAACCTGGGCGATACATCAACGCTGGCTGATCCCGATGTGGTCATCCAGTTAATCGAGAACCGCATGAACCGCTGATGCCCGGACAACCGGCAACCGGGGGCCGGGAACCACTCATAGCCGATCTGGACGACTAATAATGAATTGCCGAATATTTCGGTCCGAAAAGAAAGACGAGACCTACCTGTTTCTGGCCGCAGACCAGTCGCTCGAGGAATTACCTGAGGATCTGCGCAAAACGTTCGGTGAGCCGGTGTTCGTCATGGCCTTGAAGCTCTCCTCAAGCAGCAAGCTGGCCCGGGTAGAAACGCAGAGCGTATTGGAAAGCCTGCATGAGCGGGGCTACTTTCTTCAGCTTCCTCCTAAATTGCCGGTCGAAGAGGAGATAACAAAGCTATTTTCCTAGCCCGCATAGTGCACGAGTCCTTCTAATAGCGCCTGTCAACACTTGCCAGATCACTGCGACGGGAAACCCATTTTGTTCATTGCAAGGCTGTGTCTTGATCAATTCACTTGATTCAGGACCTTTCCGTTGGCGAATGCACCGATAAGCTCCACCAGCTGGTCCACTGCCGACTGCCGAGCCGTCCTGCTGGCCCAGGCGTTGTGGGGGGTGACAATCAGGTTAGGAATATTGGAGGCCAGCAGGGGGTGGTCCCAAGGTGGCGGCTCCTGGCTCAATGTATCGACGCCTGCACCGCCAATTACCCCCTCGCGCAATGCCTCAGCCAGGTGTTTTTCATTGATGATCTCACCCCGGGCTGTATTGACCAGCAATGCGCTAGGTTTCATCGCCCGCATCACGTCGCGATTGATCAGTCCGCGGGTATCCCCGGTAAGTGGGCAATGGATGCTCAACACGTCCGCCTGCCTGATGATCTCCGCAAAAGAAACCCTTCCCTTACGCGCGGCGCAACCCTTACGCTCGGCAATTAACACCTTCATTCCCATGGTTTCAGCCAGCTCCGCAGTCGCCTTGCCCAGCACACCGTAGCCTATGACACCGAAATTAAGGCCTTTGAACTCCCGGATTGGCCGGTCGTTCAGGCAAAATTGCCGCGAATTGCTCCACGCACCCTGGCGTACGCTTTGCCAGTACCAAGGCTGGGCGGTCAGCAGATTCAGCATCAGCGTGATGGCATGCTGCGCAACCGAGTTGCTCGCGTAATCGCGAATATTGCAAACCGTGATTCCCAACTCCGAAGCAGCTTCCAGATCCACGTTGTCGGTACCAGTTGCTGCCAGGGCAATCAGTTTCAGCTTTCCAGCCGACTCCAGTGCTGTACGATCCAGTACGCACTTGTTGCTGATGACCACGTCGGCCGTCCGGATGCGCCCGACAATTTGCTGTGGCTCACTGAATTCGAACCAGTCCCAGTCCACAAGACAGGATGACAGGCGGCTTCTGTCCAGGTCACCGTTATCCACAGTTTCCAGGTCCAGGAACACTCCTTTTCGAAGTACCTCAGGCATGAATCTCCGCCGCACAACGATAGACCGTGACAGACGGTCTTTTCACATGATTAAAAAACAACAATTACGGTGCAGTGGTGGCCACGCTGACCGATTCAATTCCAACGGCCTTGGCGGCATCCAGAATGGTCACCAGTGCCTCGGTATCTGCGTCCGGGTGCGCTGCAACGATAAGGGGCGACATCGGCTTTACAGCCTTCTCACGTTCCAGGTTGGCCTGCACAGCCCCGCGCTCCAGGACACGACCTTTCACGCTGATCCGGCTGCCGGCATCGATTCTCACCACGATCGGGCCCCTATCCTCCTGTTGCACTTCTTTGAGTGGCGCACTGGACGGACGGGAAACCTCGAGACCCTGTTCCTTCACGAATGATGTGGTCACGATAAAAAAGATGAGCATGATAAAAACGATGTCCAACATCGGTGTGATGTTGATTTCAGCTTCATCATCAATGTGATGTTTTCTGCGCATCTTGCAAAAATCCCGGCAGGACCGGACCGCCTACTGCAACCCGGAACTTTTCGCCACTGTTCAAAATTACTCCACCGTCACCGACTTGGCCAAGTTGCGCGGCTGATCGACATCGGTGCCGCGTAATACGGCCACGTGGTAAGCGAGCAACTGCATTGGGATGGTCAGGACCACGGGGGCCAGCAATTCACCACCAGTATCGAGTTCGATGATTTCGCCGTGCCGGTCTTCAAGACTGGAAACAGCTTGGGTATCTGCGATCACGAACATTTCTCCACCTCGTGCCCGCACTTCCTCAATGTTGCTGATCAGTTTTTTCAGCAGGCGGTTGTTGGGCGCTACCGCGACCACCGGCATGTCGTGATCCACCAGGGCCAGTGGGCCGTGTTTAAGCTCACCGGCCGGGTAAGCTTCAGCGTGGATGTAGGTAATTTCCTTGAGTTTCAGGGCACCTTCCATCGCGATGGGATAGTGGCTGCCCCGACCCACGAACAAGGCATGGTGTTTATCGACAAAACGCTCGGCGAGTAACGCAATCCTTTCATCCAGTTCCAGCGCCTGTTTGATCAAACCAGGCAGGCCATTGAGCTCACTAACCCACTGTGCCAGCTGTTCTGCATCCACTTGCCCCCTCGTTTGTGCCAGTTCCAGCATCAACAGCTGCAAGGCAACCAACTGCGTGGTGAAGGCCTTGGTGGAGGCGACACCAATTTCCAGGCCGGCCCGTGTCATAAAAACCAGGCCAGCTTCGCGCACAATAGAGCTTTCCGGCACATTGCAAATCGCCAGGGTCGCCAGGTATCCGGAATCCTTTGCATGCCTCAGGGCCGCCAGGGTATCTGCCGTTTCGCCCGATTGGGAGACGGCGACAAACAGTGTATCGTCAAGTATGACCGGGTTGCGATAGCGGTATTCGCTGGCCACTTCCACCATGCAGGGAATGCCGGCATGCTGTTCCAGTTGGTAGCGAGCTACCAACCCGGCGTGATAGCTCGTGCCGCAGGCAACGATATGTACGTGCCTGACCTTGCTGAACATCTCAGCCGTGCCGACACCGAATATATTGGGCAGTACACGATCGTCGCTGATGCGGCCTTCCAGTGTTTCCGCCACCGCCGAAGACTGCTCGAAAATCTCTTTTTGCATGTAATGACGGTACTTGCCGCGCTGCACTGTGTCCGCCGTGAGATCTGTTTCTTTGACCGGGCGGTCGGCCACCCCATCCTCACGGTCCCGCACCTCGTATCCGCTGCTGTCCAGGCGGACAACATCCCCTTCCTCGAGATACACGAAGCGATTGGTTACCGGAATCAGGGGGTGGGCATCCGATGCCAGGTAATGTTCATGAAAGCCCAGCCCCAGCACCATCGGACTGCCCTCACGGGTACCCACAATCACGCCTGGTTCCTGCGCGCTGAGCACCGCGATGGCAAAGGCCCCTTGCAGGCGTTTGACCATCAATCGTACCGCGCCGAACAGATCGTTTCCCTGCGACATCAACTGGTGAACCAGGTGCACCATCACTTCGGTGTCGGTGTCCGAACTGAATTCATAGCCGGCTGCCTGTAACTCCTGACGCAATTCATGGTGGTTCTCGATGATGCCGTTATGGACCAGCGCGATCTCGTTGCGGGAAATATGCGGGTGGGCGTTTTGGGTATTCGGTACACCGTGCGTGGCCCATCGTGTATGGGCGATGCCGCAATGCCCTGACATTGGTGCCTCAGCCAGTAAGATTTCGAGATCTCTGACCTTGCCTTCGGTCCGCTGCCGGCTGATCTTGCCATTTGTCTGAATCGCGATGCCGGCCGAATCATAGCCTCGATATTCCAGTGCACGGAGTCCGGAAATCAGGATCTCACTGACGTTACGCTGGGCGGAAGCTGCCACGATACCGCACATCAGGATTTCCCCTTCTTCGGCCGCTGCCAGTTTTTCACCGTGACTTGCTTCGCGCGACTGAGCGTCAGGGCCTGTGGCGGCGCGTCTTTACACAGTGTGGTTCCAGCGCCAATGGTGGCGCCCTTACCGACCGTTACCGGCGCCACCAACTGTGAATTCGATCCGATAAATGCCCCATCTTCGATAACCGTTCTATGCTTGTTGGCGCCATCGTAATTGCAGGTAATGGTACCTGCACCGATATTGACGTCCCTGCCGATGGTGGTGTCACCCAGGTAGCTCAGGTGGCCGGCTTTACTGCCTTCGCCCAGCTGGGTGTTCTTGACCTCGACAAAGTTTCCAATCCGCGTGCCGGCAGCCAACTCGGTGCCGGGACGCACGCGGGCGAAGGGCCCAATGTCACAGGGCCCACTTGTTTTGACCCCTTCCAGTACACTGTATGCATGCACCCGTGTACCGGCAGCCAGGTCACAGTCTTTCAGTACCGCACCGGGCCCGATCGTGACACCATCACCGAAGGTATTCGTGCCTTCCAGGACAACGTTTATATCCAGACACACATCCATTCCGGCTACCACCTTACCGCGGATTTCGAGGCGCTCCGGATCGATGATGTGAACACCTTGGTCCATCAAGCGCCTCGTAGCCTGTTGCCGGTAACGCTGCTCCAGTGCCGCCAGTTGACGCCGGTCATTGGCGCCTTGCAGGTCCCGGGCATCCGGGGCCAACACCCCATGTATTTCCTTTTTCTCATGATGCGCCATGGCAAAAATATCAGTCAGGTAATACTCCTGCTTGATGTTGTCGCAATCCAGACGAGCCAGCCAGCGGCGCAGTTGAACAGCATCGGCCAGGATGATTCCGGTGTTCACTTCCCGTATTCTCCACTGCGCCGGTGAGGCATCCCCATCCTCAATGACACCGCTGATGCGCCCGGTTCGGTCACGTTCGATCCGGCCATATCCGCGCGGTTTATCGAGCTTCATCGTCAATACGGCAAGCGGGGCCGGATTTTCTTCCAGCATTTCGGTCAGTACGCAAGCAGGTATCAATGGGTGGTCGCCCAACAGCACGAGCACCGAGGCATCATCGGGAATCGCCGGCATGGCCTGCATGACGGCATGGCCCGTGCCCCGTCTTTGCGCCTGGATCACCCAGTTTAAGTCGAAACCATCACAGGCCTCTTTCACCTGCTCCGCACCACTGCCAATCACCACATGAACCTGCTCCGGGTCCAGCGAAGCTGCCGTTTCCAGGAGATGCGTCAGCAAAGGTCGCCCACCCACTGTCTGCAGCACTTTGGGCAGGCCGGATTGCATGCGCGAGCCCTCGCCTGCGGCGAGTATTACTATGTGTAAAGGCTTGCTCATGGGATCAAAGATTTCTGATGATGCACAGCCAGACAGTATAGCCCGATCGTCCTGCAGGCTCTATTTGTAAAAATTCGCCTATCGCCCCGGCAGTTGAGATTGGGAGCAAGTATGAATCGTGCACTATGCGGGCTAGTGTACTGTCACACTAGTGCTTCAGGTTCTTGCGCAACCGTTCGAGCGCCTGCAGTTGGGCAATCGCCTCGGCCAGCTTGGCCTGAGCTTCGGCCACTTCCATATCGCCGGTGCGATCCTGCAATTCGCGCTCGGCTTCTTCTTTTGCACGAACGGCCGCGGCCTCATCCAGATCATCCGCCCGCACTGCGGTGTCAGCCAGCACGGTAACGACATGCGGCTGCACTTCGAGGATGCCCCCTCCGACGAAGAAGAAAGCCTCCTTCCCGTCGGGTTGCAGCACCCGCACCGGCCCCGGCTTGAGCTGGGTGATCAGTGGCGCATGGCGCGGGCTGATTCCAAGCTCGCCCACCACACCGGTGGCGAAAATCATGGTGGCATCGCCGGAATAGATCTCCTCGTGCGCGCTGACGATGTCACATCGGATGGTTTTGCTCATGCTGCTGCTTTCTCCATTGCCTTGCCATTGGCGATCGCTTCCTCGATACCGCCAACCATGTAGAAAGCCTGCTCGGGCAGGTAGTCGTACTCACCCTCAACGATTCCCTTGAAACCACGGACAGTATCTTTAAGTGACACGTATTTGCCGGGTGTACCGGTGAAGGTTTCGGCCACAAAAAATGGCTGTGACAGGAAACGCGCCACTTTGCGGGCGCGGGAAACGGCTTGTTTGTCTTCCTCGGAAAGCTCGTCCATACCCAGGATGGCAATAATGTCTTTCAGTTCCTTGTAGCGCTGCAATACAGCCTGTACAGCGCGGGCCACATCGTAGTGCTCCTGGCCGATCAGGTTCGGATCCAGCAGGCGCGAGGTGGAATCCAGCGGATCCACAGCCGGGTAGATGCCCTGTTCGGCAATTTGCCGGCTCAGTACCAGCGTGGCATCCAGATGGGCAAAGGTGGTTGCTGGCGAGGGATCCGTCAAGTCGTCGGCCGGCACGTACACGGCCTGGAAAGATGTAATCGAGCCGGTCTTGGTGGTCGTGATGCGCTCCTGCAGCATACCCATTTCCAGGGCCAGTGTGGGCTGATATCCCACCGCTGAAGGCATGCGGCCCAGCAGTGCGGACACTTCCGTTCCGGCCAGCGTGTAGCGGTAGATATTGTCAATGAACATCAATACATCACGGCCTTGATCACGAAATTCCTCGGCGACGGTCAGGCCGGTCAGGGCCACACGCAGG
>JAZFUZ010000088.1:0-4319 GCA_036447475.1 Lysobacterales bacterium
GGCGCCGCCATCAAAGCGATGGTAGCAATTGAGCAGCCGACCGCCACCAGGCCGGTGTAGATCCAGCCGCTGACCAGGTCGCCACCCCGGTAAACCGCGGCATCAAGAAACGGCTTGGATTTGTACTTGGCTTCCCGGCTGAGCACGGTCCAGAGTATTTCGCGGGCCGGCTTGGTCAGGCCGTAACGGCCGGCCCGGTAGGCGACTTGCACGACCACCAGTACCGCCAGTGTCGGGTACATGCCCAGCGCCAGAAAACCAAGGGCAACCGCGACCGGTACCAGCGCAAGCGTCAGGCCAACGCCCAGCCACTTGATGATCCTGGCCGTAAGGTAAACCTGGAACACGATCGTTAGAATACTGACCCCCAGGTCTAGCTTGGCGAAAAACGCGGTGCGTACACCCCGGTCGGTGAAAGCTTCCGCTACCAGGTTAGCCTGCTGGAAGTACAGCACGGTGGAAGCAAAGGTCATCAGGGCGATAAATGCCGCGATTCCCATCAGGTAAGGAGAGGCAAACACAGCTTTCATCCCGGACCAGGCATTGCCGGTGATGGCCCGAGCCGACTCGCCCCGAGTGCGGATGTTGCCGGTGCCAAATTGCCGATGGAGCCTCAGCGCGCACCATGAAGCGATCTCCAGGGGAATACATGCGATCAGCAGCAACAAAAAAGTCGGCACTATTTCTGCCAGCCCTGCAGTCAGGGAAGAACCCGCAATGCCCCCGATGGAACTGCCCACGGCGATAAAACCAAACATGCGTTTCGCCTGGGCATTGTCAAAACAGTCCGCCAGCAGGCCCCAAAACACGGTCACCACGAACAGCGCAAAGACGCTGGTCCAGACATAGAACACCCGGTCGATCCAGGGCCGTACTGTGTCAGGCAGCAGCACGATGCACAACCAGAAAGCCACCAGGCAGACGATGAAAAACCGATTCGCCAGTGGCACAAAAACGCCGCGCGACCATTTTGATGCGAGCCAGGAATACAGCGGCACCACGACCAGCATGACCCCGAAAACCACGCTCCACAGAATCTGCAGATTGCCCCGGTCGGCCGAAGAGATCTCGTCCCGCACCGCCCGCAGTATGTAATAGGAGAACATGATGAAGAAACCGTAGGCCGTGGCCCACGCCAGCCCCTTCAACTCCTCATCGTTGTTGATTTCAACCAGTCTTGTCAGCACTGCTTTCAAGCTGCGAAGTCCCTACAATTCGGGCTCAAGCACGGCCCAGACCGTGTCGAGCAGAACCGGTTGCGCTTCCGCATTGGGATGAATACCATCGGCTTGCATCAGCCCGGGTTCCAGGGCGACGTTCTCCAGCAGGAACGGAATCAACAGCACCCCGTATTTTTCTTGCATCAGGATGTAGTTCCGGTTGAATTGCTCGATGTAGGCCATACCGTAGTTGGGTGGAATACGCATTTGGGCCAGCAACACGGTCGCGCCGGCAACCTGGCTGGATTCGATCATGGCGGATAGATTTGCGCGCGTTACGTCAATCGCGATTCCACGCAAACCGTCATTGCCCCCCAGTTCAATGATCAGCAGGACCGGATGGTGTTGATCGAGCAGACGGGGCAAACGACTCAATCCACCCTGCGTGGTATCACCGCTGATGCTTGAGTTGAAAACGCGGTGAGCATAACCATTTTCATCCAAACGCTGCTGCAACAGGCTTGGCCAGGACTGGCCGGTTTCCATGTTGTAAGCTGCACTGATACTGTCGCCCAGGATAATGATGACCGGCGATTCTCCGGCCAGGGCCCAAGGCTGAAAAAGGGGCGGCAACTGGAACGGCAACAGGAAAATACCCAACACCAACAAATATGAATTAAACCGCATGAAAACCTCTAAATTCGTACTTAAAGCACAACGACTCAGCAAACAGGTTACCAGTCCCGAGGGGCTGCTCACCATACTCGACCGGGTCGACCTGGAAATCAGGCAGGGTGAGTCCGTTGCCATCGTGGGCGTATCCGGCGCCGGCAAGTCCACTTTGCTGGGACTTTTGGCGGGCCTGGATGTTCCCAGCGAAGGAAAAATCTGGCTGCGCGAGCAGGAGATCACGGCAATGGATGAAGACGGACGTGCCGCCCTGCGCGCCAATCACGTCGGCTTCGTATTCCAGTCTTTCCACCTGCTCTCATCACTGACCGCCCTGGAAAACGTGATGCTTCCGCTGGAGCTTGCCGGGGCTGAACATGCATCAGATACTGCTCTGCGTGCCCTGCAAAATGTCGGCCTCGAGGCTAGACGTGGCCATTATCCGAATCAATTGTCCGGTGGTGAGAAGCAGCGAGTCGCCATCGCCAGAGCCTTTGTCGTCAACCCAACCGTTCTGTTTGCCGATGAGCCAACCGGTAACCTGGACCAGCGCACCGGAGAAACCATCATCGACCTGCTGTTCCGGATGAACAGTGAATCCAGCACGACATTGGTGCTGGTCACCCATGACACGGTCCTGGCGTCACGCTGCGACCGTATTTTGCATATGGACGCAGGTCGTATTGAACGTGAAGAGCTGCCTGCATACTCAGACAAGCCGATATTGATGGGTTCATGAACACGCCTCGTCTTGCCCTGAAGCTATTGGTTCGTGACTGGCGGGCTGGTGAACTTACCGTGCTGGCTGCCGCGCTGCTGATCGCTGTGAGCGCATTGACCGGCGTTGCTTTTCTCACCGACCGCGCCGCACAGGCAGTCGAAATGCGTGCTGCGGAATCACTGGCGGCGGATCTGCGCCTGGCCTCCACCCGCCCCATCCGTAATGACTACCTTCAACTTGCCCATGTCACCGGGCTCACCACAGCACGGATCACAAGCATGCCCAGCGTGGTGTTCGCCGGCCAGTCCAACACGCTTTGTGCCATCCGTGCAGTCACCAGCGGCTACCCGCTGAGGGGGAACCTGAAAACTTCGCCAAAACTACTCGGTGAAGTTTTCATCACGGAAGATATTCCTGCCCCGGGAGAGGCCTGGGCTTCACCAAGATTGCTGGCCCGTCTCGGCGTGGACACAGGCACGGTGATCGAAGTCGGTACAGCGCGCCTGACCCTGAGCCGGGTGCTGGATTTTCGCCCGGATGAGGGCTGGAGCTTCGTCGACCTGGCGCCGACGCTGCTGATCAACGACCTCGATCTGAAAAGTACCGGCCTGGTCCAGCCCGGCAGCCGTGTCACCTACCGTATGCTGTTTGCCGGCGACCGGAGTACCGTTGAAGCTTTCAAGCCCGAACTGGAGGCCGCACTTCTGGCGGGTGAATCCCTGAGTGACATCAGGGACACCGGCCCCCAGATTCGTGGAGCAATGGAACGGGCCGGCCGCTTCCTGAACCTGGCTTCCTTGGTCTCCGTACTACTCGCGGCCGTGGCTATAGCCATGGCCGCCCGGCGCTATTCGCATCGCCACCGGGACCGCATCGCTGTGATGAAATGCATGGGAGCCAGCCAGTCCATGATCATGCAGTCGAGCTTATTACAGTTGCTGCTGCTGGCGCTCGCAGGGGGTATGACCGGCAGCTTATTGGGTTTCATCGCCCACCATGGTCTGGCTTGGCTGATGCGCGACATGATCGGACAGACCCTGCCGTCACCCGGTGCCGCGCCGGTCATTCTCGGCCTGTTCACGGCACTGACCATTCTCGCCGGTTTTGCCCTGCCCGATCTGATGCAAATGGGCAAGACTCCACCCCTGCGTGTACTGCGCCATGATATCGAACCGCCGCCCCTGCGCTATGGCATCAGTACGATAGCGGGCATCGTCGCAATGCTCGTCCTGCTGCTGTGGATGGTCCGTGATACACAGCTGGTTCTGACCCTGTTCGGTGGCGCCGCAGATGACATTCGAGGATCCACAGGGACGCGAATGGGCCCGCCGGGACGCCAACCTGAGCTGGTCCGCTACTTTGCAGGAAGACAACCAGATAGTCGAAGGCAGATTCTGGGACAGCACCACGCAGGAAAGTGAGGTTTCCATTGAACAGGACTTTGCACAGGAACTTGGGCTATCCGTGGGGGATGAAGTGGCTTTCGACATTGCAGGTGAATCCATCAGCGCCAGGGTCACCAGCCTGCGCAGCGTAGAGTGGGATTCCTTCAGCCCGAATTTCTTCGTGGTATTTACTCCGTCTGTGCTGGAGTCCTTTCCGGCGACGTTCATTACCAGCCTGTATGCAGATGAATCGGAACGGGGGGAACTGCTCGACCTGATGCGAGCCTTCCCCAGTGTCACCGTTATCGATCTGGATGCCATGCTCGGCCAGGTCAGGGACGTGATGGACAAGGCTGCGCTGGCCGTACAAGCCGTATTTATTTT
>JAZFUZ010000089.1:0-5415 GCA_036447475.1 Lysobacterales bacterium
GCGTGAATCCTGATTTGCCGGGCCTGGAAAGTCGATACTTCCGGGTACCGTACGTGCCGGCCGCTATAGATGGTGGGAAACAATCGGAGCAATCGCCTGCGCGGCAAACCGGACAGCAATGTAACGTCCAGCAGCCCGTCATCAATCTGAGCATCCGGTGCGATCAGGAAGCTGGTGCCGGTGTAGCGGGAGTTCGAAATTTCGACAAAAACATTATCTTGTCTGATATTTTTTCCATCAATTTCAATATGTAATGGATAACTCTTAAGTTTGATTGTCTCCCACAAGCTACCCAGCGTATAGGCGGCATGACCCAGCACTTTCAGCTTTTTTGCCGTCATCCCAGCATCCACTGCAAACCCCATACCAATCACATTGAGAAAGTGGAAAGTCTCTGAGCGGGTCTGCACCCGCCCGACATCCACCCTGCGAAGCTGATTCCGGGCGATGAGGTCAATCCCCTTTTGCCAGTCCCCGGGCATCAACCCCAGGTCACGGGCGAAGGCATTACCGGTGCCGACCGGAATCAGGCCCAGGGGGACCCGGTGTTGCGCTTCTTTCCGGTAGAGGCCATTGAGGACCTCGAACAATGAGCCGTCTCCGCCTGCGGCGATAACGCCATCAAATGCACCCAGGTCCGCTGCGGCCACCAACTCCACCGCGTGACCAGCATGACGGGTCAAAACAAGCTCGATCGAAGCGACCCGTTCCAGGCCATCGCGGATTTGTGGCAACAGCCTGGAAGCACGGCCGGAAGCCGCATGTGGATTGAAAATCAGCAGTAATTTCACGTTAATGCCCGGCAGGTGCTGCTACAGGTTAATGCCGTACGCCGCCATTTTTTTCAGGAATTCAACTTCGCTGATCACTTCGATGCCCAGTGACTGTGCTTTCTTCAGCTTGGCACCGGCGGCCTCTCCTGCGAGCACTACCGAGGTTTTACCCGAAACACTGCCGGACACTTTTGCGCCAAGTGATTCCAGCACGTTCTTTGCTTTTGCCCTTGGCATGCCCAATGCACCGGTCATCACCCAGGTTTGACCGGCCAGTGGCTGCTCCCCCTGCTCGATTTCCACCGCCTTCCACTGCAGTCCCGCCTGCTCCAGCGTAGCGATGACTTCCTGGTTGTGCGCTTCCTGGAAAAAAGCATGAACGTGGCCGGCAACCACTGGACCGACATCGGATACTTCAATCAATTCTTCCTCGCTGGCGGCCGTTATCCGCTCCAGGCTTCCAAAGTGCCTGGCCAATGAACGGGCGGTGACTTCTCCCACCTCGCGAATGCCCAGGGCATACAACAGGCGATCGAGATTCGGTGTTTTACTGCGTTCCAGCTCCACCAGGAGATTGCCGGCTGATTTTCCGCCCATTCGTTCCAGGCCGGTCAGCTGCTCGCGGGTCAGGCTGTACAGGTCGGCGACCGAATGCACCAGGTCCTTTTCGACCAGCTGTTCGGCCAGTTTTTTACCCAGACCCTGGATATCCATGGCGCGGCGGGATACAAAATGCATGATGCTTTGTTTTCTTTGTGCCGGGCAAAACAGACCGCCGCTACAACGAAACACGGCTTCACCCTCGACCCGCTCAACCGCCGAAGCACACACCGGACAGGACACCGGCATCTGGAATTGTGCGGGCTCACCTTGCCTGCGTTCCAGCACCACACGGGCTACTTCCGGGATCACGTCGCCGGCACGCCTGACCACGACCCAGTCGCCGGCGCGCACATCCTTGCGGTGGATTTCATCCAGGTTGTGCAGGGTAGCGTTGGTCACCGTTACACCGCCGACAAAGACCGGTTCCAGCCGCGCCACCGGGGTCAGTGCACCGGTGCGTCCCACCTGGATGTCAATCCCCAGCAAACGGGTAAGCTGTTCTTGCGCCGGGAACTTCTGCGCAATCGCCCAGCGCGGCGCGCGGCTGACCGAACCCAGCGTTTCCTGCTGGTCCCGGGATTCGACCTTGAACACCACGCCATCGATAGCGTAGGGCAAGGTGTCGCGCTTGGCGGCCAAATCAAGGTAGTAGTCAATGCAGCCTTGCGCATCCTGTACCCGCCGCACTTCCGGGTTGACCGGGAAACCCCAGGCCCTGAGGAACTGCAAACCCTCAAAATGACTGTCCGGCATGCCTCCGGCAGCTACCGCGCCGTAGGCATAAAAAGCCAGGGGGCGTTTTGCAGTCACTCGCGGATCCAGTTGGCGCAGGCTGCCGGCAGCCGCGTTGCGGGGATTAACCAGTTCCCTGCTACCTTCCCGGCGTGCCTGCTCGTTCCAGGCATCGAAACCGGCCAGCGGCATGTAAATTTCTCCCCGAACTTCGAAGGAAGAGGGCCAGACCGGGGACGATCCCCGCTGCTCCAGATGCAATGGGATGGCGTTGATGGTGCGCACATTCAAGGTCACGTCCTCACCGGTAGCGCCGTCACCACGGGTGGCTGCCTGCATCAGGCAGCCTGCCTCATAACGCAGGGAAATGGCGACGCCGTCCAACTTGGGTTCAGCGACATAGCTGACGTGCCCGATTTCCAACCGCTTGATCACGCGGTCGTGGAACTGCGCAATTTCCTCCGCGGAGAATGCGTTGGCCAGCGATAACATGGGCCTGCGGTGGCGTACTTCGTCGAAACCCTGTGCCGGCCGGCCACCTACCCGCTGGGTAGGTGATTCAGGCACGACCAGTTGGGGAAACTCGGCCTCCAGCGACTGCAATTGCCGCATCAGGCGGTCGTATTCGGCATCGGCAACCGAGGGTGCGTCCAACACGTAATAACGGTAGTCGTGTTGCTCAATTTCGGCGCGAATTTCGTGGATGCGCTTCTCTGCTGCCGGTTTATTCAGGACTCGCTCCTGTCGTATGCCCTCAGTTGCTCGCGGATCTGGGCCTCTTTTTGACGCGTGAAGCGTTTGTGCTCCTCATCCATCAATTCCGCGTTCAGGAGCTCACTGATACGCCTCGCGGTTGCCAACATGGAATCCCAGGCATCGAGCGCATAGGCAGGGCCCGGCAGGGTCATGAACAACACCACGCCACTGGTTTCGAAAGTATTCCATTCATCCCGGCTGAACTTTCCGGGCTTGGCGGCATTCGCCAGGCTGAATACGGATTTATCCGCGCCTTCCACAATGCGGTGAAAGATATCCATTTCGCCGAATTCCATGCCGGTGTCGATTGCCGCCTGCAGCAACTCGGCGCCGTTGATGATGTGGTTATCCCGAGCCACCAGGAACAGGCTCACAATTTTCTCTGGTGCAGGGGCAACCGGTTTTCGCGGTGCGCCCGACTCCGGCTGCTCGCCGCCAATATCGAGTTCGCCCTGGCCGGTTTCCTCGACGCCCTCTGATGCGGCATCAAATTCGCCATCCTCCGCTGCACCGGGGCTGCCCAGCGTGGGGTCCTGCCGCTGGGCTTCGCGGCTTTCCCGGCGACGCGATGCGCGGGGCTTGCGCTTTTTCTCAGGATGACCAAACAGGAAAATAGAACCCAGTACCAGGGCCCCGATAATGATAATGATCCAGCGAAGGGTTGAAGTTTCCAATGTTAGTACTCCTTCAAGGTGATATTGCCGTGTTCAGAGTTAAGCAGACTGGTACTCCTTCAAGAACCGGTTAGCTGCCGGCCAATTTTGCTGCTTCATCGACATCGACTTGCACCAGCCTTGAAACGCCTGGTTCACTCATGGTCACACCGCTCATCTGATCCGCCATTTCCATGGTGATCTTGTTGTGCGTGACAATAACAAATTGCACCGTAGCTGACATTTCCTTCACCAAGCTGCAAAAACGGGCCACGTTGGCATCATCCAGTGGTGCATCGACCTCGTCAAGCATACAGAACGGCGCCGGGTTCAGGCGGAATATGGCAAACACGAAGGCCATGGCTGTCAGTGCTTTTTCCCCGCCGGACAACAGATGCAGGCTACTGACCCGCTTGCCGGGAGGCTGGGCCATGATGCTCACGCCGGTGGTCAGCAAATCTTCCCCGGTAAGCTCCAGGTAAGCATGGCCACCGCCGAACAGGCGGGGGAACAGTTCCTGCATACCCTTATTCACTTTATCGAAGGTTTCCTTGAAGCGCGTACGTGTTTTTCGATCTATTTTGGCGATGGCGTTTTCCAGTGTCTGCAGCGCGTCACACAGATCGTCATTCTGCGCATCCATGTAGTCTTTGCGTTTGCGTTCCTCCTCGAACTCCTGGATCGCCGCCAGGTTGACCGGTTCCAGCCGGGTAATTCGAATCTGCAAATTTTCCAGCTCGGTTTCCCATGCTGCAGGTTCTGCGGCTGCGGGCAGGGATTTCACCAGCTCGTTCACATCGGCGTCCAGTTCTTTCACCTGCCGCTGAATATTGCGTGCATGGAGCTGAATTTCCTGCTGCTGCAGACGGGCTGTTTCAAGATTCTGCCGGATTTCATCAGAATGCTGAATGGTGCGCTGGCGGTCAGCGTCTTTTTCACGGTAGTCGTTTTCCAGCGCCTGGACCTTCTGCCGGGCTTGCCCCAGTCGTGCCTCGGTCGTCAGCCGCCGTTGCAGCAGTGCTTCCATCTCAGTGCTGTGCTGGTCGTCCGATTGGCCGACCTTTGCAAGTTGCTCGCGCAGGCCCAGGTGTCGTTTCTGTAACTGGCTGATCTGGGTGTCCATGCGCTGCAAGGACTGGCGCAGGGAATCGAGACTCACCCGCCGGGACTCCGCCTGCACAGCCAGCTCGTGCCGCTTGTCCCTGGCATCACTCAGCGCCCGGCGCGCGCCATCACGTTCCGTCATCAACTGGTTGCGTTGGGCGTCCAGGGCGTCCCGCCGGTCTTTCAGCCCGGCCATTTGCCTGAGCATTTTTTCCAGCCTGCCACGAGCAGCGCTTACGGCTGACTGGTCAGCCTTGATCTGCTGCCTGAGCTCGCTTATTTCCCGGCTGATGTTCTGTTGCCGCCCTGCCAGCAGAGTAATGCTGGACTGGCGGCTTTCCAGCTGGCCGTCCACTTCACTGCGTTTGCGATGCAGGGCGTTTACTTCCGCCTGTGCTTCGCTGATGCGGGCTTCCTGCTGCACAATTTCATCCCTGGCCTGTTCGCTGACCGCAGCCAGCTTTTTTTTCCCTGCAGCCAGCCGGGCAATTTCCTGGTCCAGGCGGCCGATTGTTTTCTCCCGCGCCAGCGTGCTGTCCTGCCCGGGCCGGCCACGGGCGACACGCGCCCAACCCTTGCCGATCCACTCACCGGAGCGGGTGATGCAGGACTCCGTCGCGTTCAGGCTGTCTCTTGCTGACCAGGCCTGCTCCAGGGAATCCGATATTCTGACCCGGTTAAGCGAGTCAATCACCGCATCCGGTGCGTCTACGACGGCGGCAAGAGTTCCCTTGACCGTCTTGACCTGGCCCCGCTGATCCTCGATCAGATCCAGGCTGGCGTTCTGGAGGCTG
>JAZFUZ010000090.1:0-10952 GCA_036447475.1 Lysobacterales bacterium
GGGTTTTCACGAAGACCCGCAGGTCTTGCATTATGGCCGGCCGGGAACCAGGGAAGTCGTTGTACCCGGAATGGTGTTCACCATCGAGCCCATGATCAACCTCGGGCGGCGGGAGACAAAATTACTCCCGGATGGCTGGACGGTCCTGACCCGGGACCGCAGCCTGTCTGCGCAGTGGGAACACACCATCGCCGTTACCGATGATGGTTTTGAAGTGCTTACCCTCCTTCCCGGCGACGAAATCTGACCATGGATGGTCGGTTGGCGGCACCTCCGGCATCCAGAGGATGTCTGGACCTGGCGGCACTCGAGGCCTTCTCCAACGATTTGCAGTTGATTGACCGGCAAGCAGCGGATGTGCGGGAAAAGACCGCTGGGCTGAGGGATTTTGTCCGTGATGCGCTCAAGCGGGCGGATGAACGCCTGGCGGAAGGATTCTGGGCTGGTGATGATGTAATCCAGCGGGTCCACGCCCGGGCCTGGGTCGTCGAGCAGTTGCTGTTGTTGGTCTGGAAGAGCCTGGTTCCGATTTCCCAAAAGATCAGCCTGGTTGCGGTCGGGGGCTATGGGCGTGGTGAACTGCATCCCCATTCCGATGTTGATTTGCTGATCCTGCTGGACGACCACATTGGGAATTCAATACCGCGCAGTGAGATCGAGTCGTTTGTCCAGTTGCTCTGGGATGCGGGTTTTTATCTTGGTCACAGCGTCCGCACAGTCCGTGAATGTGGTGAAGCTTCACGCCAGGAAGTGATAACCGTCACGACCCTGATGGAATCACGGTTGCTGGCCGGGAGTAGATCGCTGCTGGACCAGATGCACACGGTAATTTCGATCGATGAGCTGTGGCCGGCCAGGGAGTATTTCGAGGCCAAGTTCGAAGAGCAGAAAAAGCGGCACGCCCGCTATCACGAAACCGCATACAACCTCGAACCGAACATCAAGGAAGGTCCCGGCGGTCTGCGGGATATCCAGATGATTTCCTGGGTCGCCAAGCGGCATTTTGGCTCCCATACGCTGCACGGTTTGGTTGAAAACGGTTTCATCAGCGAGTCCGAACACCGTCACCTGGTCGGCGGCCGGCGGTTCCTGTGGCGGGTCCGGTTTGCCCTGCACCTGCTCGCCGGTCGTGCAGAAGATCGGCTGTTATTCGATTACCAGCGCCAGATAGCCGAGTGCTTTGGATTTGAAGACCAGCAAAGCAACCTGGCGGTGGAACAGTTTATGCAGCTGTATTACCGCACCGTGATGCGGCTGGAACGGCTCAATGAAAGCCTGTTGCAGCTGTTCCATGAAGCGTTGATGTTCCCCGCTGATGATAACACCGAGGTGCTGGGCAACGATCCGACGAAGCGGCAATTTCGCATTCGCAACGGCTTCATTGAAACCGTTGATCAAGCAGTTTTTGTGCGCCGTCCGGTGGCATTGATGGAACTGTTCGTATTGCTCGCACGCAATCCGCAATTCCACGGCATAACCGCCTCAACCATCCGTCAGATCCGCGACCACCTGTATGTGGTCGATGGTGCCTTCCGCAGGAGCGAAGAAGCTAATCGCTGCTTTATCGAACTTCTGCGCCAGCCCCAAGGCGTGTATACGCAACTGCAGCGTATGAACCGCTATGGCCTGCTTGCGGCCTTGATACCCGAATTCGCGAACATCGTGGGCCGGATGCAATACGACCTGTTCCATGTTTACACAGTCGATCAGCATACGCTGTTTGTGGTGCGTAACCTGAGGCGTTTTGCGTATGGAAAATACCGTGACCGGTTTCCGTATGCGCGCCAGGTGTTCAAGCGGATCGCCAAACCGGAACTGCTGTACATTGCGGCCCTTTTTCACGATATTGCCAAGGGCAGGGGGGGCGACCATTCCGAGCTGGGTGCGATTGATGCAGGAAAATTTTGTGCCCGGCTGGAGCTCGAACCGGCGGAAAGTGAAATGGTCGCCTGGCTGGTTAAATACCACTTGCTGATGTCGCGTACCGCGCAGCGCAAGGACTTGTCAGATCCTGTAAACATCCAGGATTTTGCCCAGATCGTGGGCAATACCCGTTACCTCGATCATCTCTACCTGCTGACCGTGGCGGACATTGCAGCAACCAGTCCGAAACTCTGGAACAGCTGGAAAAACGGCCTGATCTGGGATCTCTACGTGGCCACTGGCAAGGCCTTGAGGCGTGGCCTTGAAAACCCACTCAAACGGGCAACCCGCATCCGCGAGACACGGTCAAGCGCTCTGGGCCGCCTGTTGAGGCGCGGAATCCCGAATGAGCCGATCAATCGGATCTGGAACACATTACCCGAGGTTGCGTTTTGGCGGTTAAGCCCGGATCAGCTGGAATGGGCAACGGCAGCCGTGCTTGACATGGCAGGCCGGGAAACACAGATCACGGTGCGCGACGTACAGCCGCACGGGGTCTCGGAATTGCTGGTCTGCGTACCGGATCACGATGGCCTGTTTGCCTCCATCACCTCGGTGCTCGATGAAATGGGGATTGACGTTATGTCAGCCAGGATCCTGACCACCAATGAGGGGCGTAGTTTTGACCTGTTCCAGTTGATGGACCAGCACGGAGACGTACTCAACAAACTGGATGCAGGGGATCTGGTCAAGCGCCTTGAAGTGGCGACCACCGGTAGTGAATTACCCTCACCGGTGCAAAGGTCGATGCCGCGCAGGCTCCGCCATTTCACGTCGCAGCCCCGGATTCGCTTTGCCAAAGATCCAGACCGCGCCGGCACCGTGTTATACCTGGAGTGCAACGACCAGCCGGGTTTGTTGTCCAGCGTTGCCACCGCCATTTTCAAACAGGGGATACAGGTGCACAATGCGCGGATCGCCACATTTGGAGAGCGGGTGGAAGATACCTTCCTGATCAGCGATTCCCGGCACCAGCCGCTTTCTGACCAGGCCCAGGAAGCATTGAGCCAGTCGATCACTGAACACTTGGGAGCCGGTCGGACTTAAGCAGTCCTGCAAGCTCCAGGAAACGGGGAAATACCGTATGAATATTCATGGCAATGACCGCGATGTTGAGCATCGGGACAGCAGTTCAATCAAGGCGATAATCGAGTCCGCCTGGGAGGGCAGGGCAGATCTGTCGCCTTCACGCACGCCAGCGGAAGTAACGCAGGCAATAGAGTTATGCCTGGATGGGCTGGAGTCCGGTGAATTCAGAGTGGCTGAGCCGGTGGGGGATGCAGGTGAGTGGCAGGTGAACCAGTGGCTGAAAAAAGCCGTCCTGCTGTCGTTTCGTATTTACCAAAACGAGGTTATTGGCGCCGCTTACACGCACTTTTTTGACAAATTGCCACTTCGCTGGGGCAGCGATTCCGGTCATCAGATCAGCGAACTCGGTGCCCGCATCGTGCCGCCGGCAACGGTTCGCCGCGGCGCCCATATAGGCCATGACGCAGTCCTCATGCCCAGCTACGTAAACATCGGCGCCTACGTGGGGTCCGGCACCATGGTGGATACCTGGGCAACGGTTGGTTCCTGCGCCCAGATTGGCAACAACGTGCATCTTTCCGGTGGTGTAGGCATCGGTGGGGTGTTGGAACCCTTGCAGGCTTCGCCGACGATTATTGAGGACAATTGTTTCATCGGGGCTCGCTCGGAGGTGGTTGAGGGCGTGATCGTGGAGCATGGCAGTGTCCTGTCGATGGGTGTATATATCGGACAGAGCACGCGGATTTACAACCGGGAAACGGGTGAAATTCTGCGCGGGCGCATCCCCGCCGGGTCCGTGGTCGTGCCCGGTACCTTGCCGGCGGCCGATGGCAGTCATTCCCTTTATTGTGCCGTGATTGTCAAGCAGGTCGATGAACAAACCCGGGCCAAGACCAGCATCAACGAGATACTGCGCCATGCTTAGCAACAGGAGCATCTGACCATGTCGCATGTCCTCGAACTGACCAGTGAGCTGGTAGCCCGGCCATCCGTCACGCCTGATGACGCCGGCTGCCAGCGCCTGATCACCGAACGGTTGCTGTCGCTGGGTTTTGCGGTGGAGTGGTTCCTGTGCGGTGATGTCAGCAATGTATTGATCACCCGGGGCAGCGGGTCGCCCTCCCTGTGGTTCCTCGGCCACACCGACGTTGTCCCCACCGGGCCGGAGGAAATGTGGACTTTCCTGCCGTTCCACCCGGATGAAAAAGACGGCGAATTATACGGCCGTGGTGTGGCAGACATGAAAGGAGCAGTTGCGGCGATGGTGGTAGCGCTGGAGACCTTTGCCCGGCAACATCCGGGACACCAGGGACAGCTGGGCTTGCTGCTGACCAGCGATGAGGAAGGTGAAGCGGTGGATGGCATCAAACGGGTTGTTGATGAGCTGCAACGTCGCAACAGGCGACCGGATTACTGCCTGGTCGGGGAACCTTCCAGCCGGCAATGCCTGGGTGACACGATCCGGATCGGACGCCGCGGTTCCATCCATGCACGCCTGCAGGTGAATGGCATCCAGGGACATACCGCTTTTCCCGAGAACCTCGATAACCCGGCGCACCGGCTGGCGCCGTTCCTGGACGAACTGGTCAAGCTGGACTGGGACAGTGGAGATGAGGAATTTCCGGCCAGCCATTGCCAGGTGGCCGGTATCAGGGGCGGTACCGGCGCCAGGAACGTGACACCTGCTGCCGTGGAGTTACTGGTCAATTTCCGCAACGGGCCAAAATCACCCTCAGAGAGCATCAAGTCGCGATTCGAGGATTTGCTCATCGAACACGAAATCAGTGACTATGAACTCGAATGGAATGTCATGGGAGAACCCTTCCGCAGCCAGCCCGGCAAGCTCCGCGCAGCCGTGACCGAAGCGGTTATTTCAGTTCTGAACACCGAACCGGAGCTAAATACCGGTGGTGGTACCTCGGATGGACGTTTTTTCGCCCCGCTGGGAACGGAAGTTCTGGAGCTGGGCCTGGTCAACACCACCATCCATCAAATCGACGAGCGCACACCCATCGCCGACCTCGACCGCCTCTACAGCACCTATTACGACATCATTCAGCGCATTCTTGTGTAGAGCCGGGGTCTGACCCCCGCCCTGGAAGAAAGTGGCCGGACCCCGGCTCTGGAAAATGCGGGCTTCTGCCCTCAAATCTTGGGTATCCCGGTCGCTGGTGAGCGACCTAAGCAAAATTTGGGGAAATTTTTATGCGAATGGACAAATTGACCAGCAAGTTCCAGCTGGCACTGGCGGATGCGCAGAGTCTGGCGACGGGCCTTGACCACCAGCTGATCGAACCGGTTCACGTGATGGTGGCCCTGCTCGACCAGCAAGGTGGTGCAGCCCGCCACCTGTTGACCAAGGCCGGCGTGCGTGTGAATCCCTTGCGCTCACGGCTGGGTGAGCGATTGGACAGCCTGCCCCGAGTCAGCGGTGCGGAGGGTGAGATCAGCCTTTCCAATGATCTGATCAAAGTTCTGAACCTGAGCGACAAGCTGGCGCAAAAGCGGGGCGATCAGTACATCGCCAGCGAAATTTTCGTGCTGGCGGCACTCGATCTGAAAAGCGCGTTGGCCGATATTCTCAAACAGGCCGGCGCGAACCGTGAGGCACTGGAGAAAGCCATTGATGACATGCGCGGTGGTGAGCAGGTTGTGGACCCCAATGCCGAAGAAAACCGCCAGGCGCTGGAAAAATACACCATCGACCTGACCGAGCGGGCCGAGCAGAGCAAGCTGGATCCGGTGATTGGCCGCGATGAGGAAATTCGCCGTTGTATTCAGGTGCTTCAGCGGCGTACCAAGAACAACCCGGTGCTGATCGGCGAACCCGGCGTAGGCAAAACAGCCATCGTGGAGGGCCTGGCCCAGCGTATCGTGAACAATGAAGTGCCCGAAGGCATCCGCGGCAAGCGCGTGTTGTCGCTGGATATGGCCTCGCTGGTGGCCGGCGCCAAGTTCCGCGGTGAGTTTGAGGAACGCTTGAAAGCCCTGCTTAACGATCTCGCCAAGCAGGAAGGGAATGTCATCCTGTTCATCGATGAAATGCATACCATCGTTGGCGCCGGCAGGGCCGAAGGCTCCATGGATGCCGGCAACATGCTCAAACCCGCGCTGGCCCGTGGAGAACTGCATGCCATCGGTGCCACTACCCTGGATGAATATCGTCAGCACGTGGAGAAGGATGCGGCGCTGGAACGGCGCTTCCAGAAAATATACGTCGGTGAACCGACGGTGGAAGACACCATCGCCATCCTGCGTGGTCTGCAGGAGCGTTATGAAGTACACCACGGCGTCGATATTACCGATCCGGCACTGGTGGCGGCGGCCACCTTGTCACACCGCTATATTTCGGATCGCCAGTTGCCGGACAAGGCCATTGACCTGATGGACGAGGCGGCATCGCGAATCCGTATGGAAATCGACTCCAAACCCGAAGCCCTGGACCGCCTGGAGCGGCGGTTGATCCAGCAGAAAATTCAGCGCGAGGCTCTGAAGAAAGAAACGGATGATGCTTCGATCAAGCGGCGGCAGGAACTGGAGGAAAAAATTGCCGTGCTGGAGCGCGAGTTTTCCGATCTCGATGAAATCTGGAAGTCCGAAAAAGCAGCGGTGCAGGGCGCAACGCACATCAAGGAAGAACTTGAGCGTGCCCGCGCCGAACTGGAAACTGCGATGCGCGCCCAGGATCTGGCGCGCGTTTCCGAGTTGCAATACGGCCAGATACCCGAGTTGGAAAAGCAGTTGAAGGATGCTGAAGAAGGTCAACAGGGTAAATTCCAGTTGCTGCGCAACCGGGTCACCGAGGATGAAATCGCCGAAGTGGTTTCCCGCTGGACGGGCATCCCGGTGTCGCGAATGCTGGAAGGTGAGCGCGAGAAGCTGCTGACCATGGAGGATACCCTGCATCAACGCGTCATCGGGCAGCACGAAGCGGTAGTAGCGATCGCCGATGCGATCCGGCGTTCGCGGGCGGGCCTGTCCGATCCGGACCGCCCGATCGGTTCCTTCCTTTTCATGGGGCCGACCGGCGTGGGTAAAACGGAGCTGTGCAAGGCGCTGGCCGAGTTCATGTTCGACACCGAAGAGGCTATGGTGCGCATCGACATGTCCGAGTTTATGGAAAAACATTCCGTGGCCCGCTTGATTGGCGCACCTCCCGGCTACGTGGGATACGAGGAAGGCGGTTATCTCACCGAGGCGGTTCGCCGGCGGCCGTATGCCGTGATCCTGCTGGACGAAATCGAGAAAGCACATCCCGATGTGTTCAACATCCTGTTGCAGGTGCTGGACGATGGCCGCCTCACGGATGGCCACGGGCGTACGGTGGATTTTCGCAACACGGTCGTGGTGATGACTTCCAACCTCGGCTCCAACCGGATACAGGAACTGGCCCTTGAGGGCTACGACGCCATGAAAGCTGCCGTGATGGATATCGTCGGCCAGCATTTCCGGCCCGAGTTCATCAACCGGGTGGACGAATTGGTGGTCTTCCACCCGCTGGACCGGGAGCAGATAAAGCTCATTGCCGGTATCCAGTTAGGCCACCTGCGAAAACGCCTGGAGGCCAGAGACTTTGGCATGGAGGTCTCAGAGGATGCCCTCGAGCTGCTTGCAAAAGCTGGATTCGATCCGGTGTATGGCGCCCGCCCCCTGAAGCGGGCCATTCAGAATGAGATCGGTAACCCGCTGGCACAGAAAATTCTGTCCGGCGAATTGACGCCCGGAAAAACCATCAGGATCGAAGCAAAAAACGGAAGATTCGTATTCCTGTAAGTCGTTCAGCTCACTGGGCGAATTTGTCCCGATCCACGCACGATCCACTTGTAGCTGGTCAGTTCCGGCAGGGCCATGGGCCCGCGGGCGTGAAGTTTCTGCGTGCTGATGCCGATTTCTGCGCCCATGCCGAATTGCCCGCCGTCGGTGAACGCGGTCGAGCTGTTGGCGTAGACCGCTGCGGCGTCCACGCAGTTCAGGAACTGCTCGATCACTTCAGGGTTTTCGGCCACGATGGCCTCGGAGTGTTTTGAGCTGTAGCGGTGGATGTGGTCCAGGGCTTCATCCAGGCCGGAGACGGTCTTGACCGACATTCTGAGCGACAGGAATTCCGTGCCGAAATGTTCATCGGACGCGTGCTGCAGCTTGGCTGCGTAGTGCCCATCCAGTGCCCTGTAAGCGTCTTCATCGGCAAATACCTCGACCCCGTGGTCTTCGCCCATTGACTGCATCATGGCGGGCAATGCCGGCAACAGTTCCCGGTGCAATACCAGTGTATCGAGCGCGTTGCACACGCTGACCCGCCGGGTCTTGGCGTTGGTGATGATGGCTGTGGCCTTTTCCAGGTCAGCACTGGCATCGAGGTAGGTGTGGACGATGCCCGCACCGGTTTCGATCACCGGCACCCTGGCGTTGTCGCGCACGAAATCGATCAGCCCCTTCGAGCCGCGCGGGATGGCAAGATCTATCGTATCGGTGGCCTGCAGGATGAGCGGCAGCCACTGGCGCTCCGGCGGCGCCAGCAACACGATAGCGGCGTCCAGACCGTGTTCTTCGAGTACTTCGTGCATCAACCTGACGACCACCCGGTTGGTATCGTGCGCATCGCTGCTGCCCTTGAGCACGCAGGCGTTCAGCGTTTTCAGGCACAGCGCGAACACATCGAAAGTGACGTTTGGGCGGGACTCGAAAATAACCGCGATGACCCCCATCGGCACACGGACTTTACTCAGTTCAAGGCCGTTTTCAAGCCGCCTTTCTTCCAGCACTTCGCCCACGGGCGACGGCAGGGCGGCCACACAGCGCAAATCGTGTGCGATGGCCGCAAGGCGGTCCGGGTTGAGCGCCAGGCGGTCGTATTTCGGGTCGGATTCCGACATCCGGGAGAGGTCGCTGCGGTTCGCCTGCAGAATCTCTTGCTCTGCCGCAATCGTGCGATCAGCCAGGCACTCGAGCACGCAGCGGATCTTCGCGTCATCACCGCGGGCCAGTTTTCGTGCTGCTTCGCGCACGCTGATTAAGCCCTTTTCCAGGCACTGCTGCGTCTTGCTCTTTTCCATATTTTTCACTACACCAGGTAAAGATAGTCATAGTGGATCAGGGGTTTTTGCCCGTGCTGACCCATCAGTCGTTCGGCTTCGCGATGATCATACCTCGCCCGCCCACATCCCAGAACCCTGCCGAGTGGATTGAGAATCTGGATGACGTCGCCGCGCTTGAAGCGGCCATCGACCGCCTCGATTCCCACCGGCAGCAGGCTGGCCAGGCGATTGCTGTCGGTCAGGGCGCTTTCCGCCCCGGCATTCACGGTGACAGAGCCTGTTGCATGGTCGTCCGCGCTGGCAAGCCAGCGTTTGGTGGGTGAAGTATTGCCCTGGGCCGGGAAGCGTGTACCGGCGACGCCGTCAAGAATCCGGCTTATTACTTCCGGGTCGGCACCGTCGGCAATGACCACCTCGGTGCCCAGTTTTGCTACTTTGCGTGCAATGGTCAGTTTGCTGTGCATGCCGCCGCGCCCCAGCGAGGAAGTGCCGCGCGATACGATGTCTTCGATCTGGTGACGCTGATCATCCCAGCATTTAATGTACTGTGTTGCAGGATCATCCGGGTCACCGTCGTAAACGCCCGCAACCGTGCTCAACAGGCACAAAAGATCGGCATTGACCATTCCGGCCAGCAGGCCGGCCAGCTCATCATTATCGGTGAACATCAATTCAGTGATGGCAACCACATCATTCTCATTCACGATGGGTACGATGCCGGCGCTCAGCAGCGCTTCGATACAGCCCCGCATGTTCAGGTAATGACGGCGCGTCTTGAAGTCGCTTTTGCTGGTCAGGACCTGAGCTATCGGCAAGCCCTGGCGCTGAAAATGGTCGCGGTAGGTTTCCATCAGCTCCACCTGGCCGGTGGCCGCCATCACCTGCTGGCGGACAATCGGGTTGGAAATTGCTTGAATGCGTTCACCCGCCAGGCTACTGCCCGCCGCCACCGCACCGGATGTAACCAGCAGTACCTGCCAACCGTCGGTGCTCAGGGCGCCGATTTGCCTGACCAGCCTGGCCAGCACATCCCGGTTCAGTGCTCCCCCCGGGTCACACAATACCTGGCTGCCGATCTTGACGATGATTCGCTTGCCCATGGCAATATCAACTTAAAGGAGTACTACACTAAAGATTAAGCACTTGCGTGCCCTGCTCAAACACGATATCCACCGGAATGCCGGCGGCCGCAAGGCGGTCGAGATCGGCCTGCAAACCGGGGCCGACCTTGCCCCTTTCCGCGACAAAGGCATCTACGACTGCATAGTCACCATCGCCCTGCAGGGTCAACAGCTTGCTGCTCAGATCCTTCACCGCCTGTTCGAATTGCGGAATATTGACACGGTAGGTGCCGCTGGCCTCATCCCGGCTGAAAGCACCAGCCTGCGCAAAGAAATTGAAACGGATCATGTTGGCCTTGCCATGGGCGCTGGACGCGCCGAATCGGATCGAACGAAAAATTCCGGCCATAAAAGTCACGTAGTCGTCTTTTAGTTGTCCCTCGGTGATCTCACCTTTTTCACGCAGTTTCTGAACCATGTAGAGTCCCAGGATATCGGCCTTGCCTTCCTCCAGCGCCGAGGCGTGTTCTTTCATCGCACTGCGTACGGTCCCTTGACCGTTCAGCGTGTTCTTGATGCCCAAGCCATGCGCCACTTCGTGGAACATCGTATTGCCGAAGAAGGAGTCGAAGGTGATGTGCGCACGCTGGTCCTGGGCAATCAATTCCTCGGAAATCGGCACCAGAATCTGCTCGTACTTGGCCAGCATCGCGTACTTGAGCTGCAGGCGGCGCGTACCCTTAGTCAGTTGGACTTCCTCGTCATTGGGGAGGTTGATCGCAATGGTTTTGGAGCCGGCATTGCAGTGACCGGCGTAGTAAACAACGTCGTATGCGTTCAGATCTGCATCGGAACCAGGCACTTCGCGCTTGTATTCATCCGCTACCGGCAGGTCCTGCTGCAG
>JAZFUZ010000091.1:0-13900 GCA_036447475.1 Lysobacterales bacterium
GCTGGATGCGGGCTTGAGACGCTTCCGCAACCACCAGATGCTGCGCATTATCTGGCGTGACTTGTGCGGCCTGGCCACTCTGGCTGAAACGTTCTGTGACCTCACCAACCTAGCGAAGCTCTGCCTGCAAACCGCAATCGACAGGCATGGATGCCGTCTGCAGGAGAAATACGGCAAGCCGCGGGGCGAGGACGGCAGCGAACAGCGACTGTTCGTAATCGGCATGGGTAAATTTGGTGGTGGTGAGCTCAACCTGTCCTCGGACATTGACGTGATGTTCTGCTACCCACAAACCGGTGAATGTGATGGCCGCCGAAAACTCGCGAACGACCAGTATTTCACCCGACTGGCCCGTGCAGTGATCGCCAGCCTCGCCGAAGTGACCGGGGATGGATTCTGCTTCCGTGTGGATACCCGTCTGCGCCCATTTGGTGATTCCGGCCCCCTGACTTCCAGCATCGCAGCCATGGAGCAGTACTACCAGCGCGAAGGTCGAGACTGGGAGCGTTACGCGCTGGTTAAGGCGCGGCCGGTCGCCGGTGACCTGGAGTCAGGGGCACAACTTCTGGCAAACCTGCGGCCATTTATCTACCGCCGTTACATTGATTTCGGTTCAGTCGAGGCCCTGCAGGAAATGCACGCCAATGTGCGCGAGGATGCACAGCGTAAAGGCCGCCTGGACGACATCAAGCGGGGGCCGGGCGGTATTCGCGAAATCGAATTCCTGGCCCAATGCTTTCAGATTCTTCGCGGCGGAAGGGAACCCAGCCTGCAAACACCCTCGCTCGACCAGGCGCTGGAGCAGATCGCGACCCTGAAATTAATGAGCCGGAAAGCGGTGGCCGAAGTGCGCCATGATTACGTGTTCCTGCGCCGGCTGGAAAACCGGATCCAAGCCCTGCGTGATCAGCAGACCCATCGTTTACCTCACGGTGAGGACCTCGAACGAATCACACGGGCCATGGGTGAGAAAATTCCCGACGCCCTGGCCCGGTGTTTATCCGGCGTCAGGCGGCAAGTTTCCGCTCGTTTCGAAGAAATCCTCCCTTCCCGGCCAACCCTCAAAAAAGGCAATCGATGGGTCGGAGAATGGCGCAATCTGCAGACCAACCGGCAAGGCATCGACCCCCTTCCGGTCGTGCCAGGGACCGGTCCGATGGCAGCTTTTTTGCGCCGGCTTGACCGTTTTGTACTGAGCCAACGCGCGCGCCGCCGACTGGACCGCTTCATGCCATTATTGCTGGAGCGTATCGATCGCCAGTCGCTGGACCGCCAAGCCCTGGACCGGGTCTTCGATCTGGTGCTGGCCATCTGCAGGCGCAGCGCCTACCTGGTATTGCTGGTTCAGCATGTGCCCGCCCTGGACCGCATGCTGGAATTATTCGCCCGCAGCGACTGGATTGCCGCCAGAGTCATTCGTTTTCCGGCCTTGCTGGACGAGCTGATCGACCCGTCATTGGGCCAACAGATTCCGACCGAGTCCGAACTCATATGCAGTGTTGAGCGCCTGGTGGCCGCAACCCAGGATAGCGAGTCCGTGCTGGAAGGGTTGAACTACCTCAAACTGGCCACTGGCTTATGTATTGCAGTCGCGCAATTGCGGGGTGCACTGCCTGCTGAGCGGGCCCAGCTCGCACTGTCCGGTTTGGCCACCGCCATCCTGAAAGGTGTGCTCGCAATCGCCGCCAAAGAACTTGAAGCACGTCACGGCCGTTACCCCTCCCGCAACGTCGAAGGCAGGAATGAAGTACAGAGTCATGGAAGCATGGCCGTCATCGCCTACGGCACCCTGGGAGCTGAGGAGCTGGGCTACGATTCAGACCTGGATCTGGTGTTTCTGTTCGAGGCGGGCCATGAAATGTCCGATGGTCCTCGCCCTTTGCCTGCCGAGCGGTATTACGCGAGGTTGGCCCAGCGGGTATTGAGCCTTCTGACCATCATGACCCCTGGCGGACGACTGTACGAAGTGGATACGAGACTCAGACCGAACGGGCGGGCCGGCTCCCTGGTCAGTAGCATCGGCGCCTTCCGGAAATACCAGCTGAATGAAGCCTGGACCTGGGAGCTGCAGGCACTGACCCGTTCACGCTTCATCGCCGGTAGCCAGGCCCTGTCGGTCCGCCTGGACCATATCCGTAAGGAAGCACTGTGCCGGCCCAGAGACCCTGCAAAGCTGCGTTCAGACCTGCAGGATATGCGCCAGAAAATACGACAGAAAGTGCTTGGGGACCACGCGGCAAATGCCCGCTTTGTTGCAGCCCATTCCCCCAAGCACCGATCAGGCGGCTTGATTGATATCGAGTTCATCGCACAACTTGGCGTGCTGGCATCGGCACAAGTCTTCCCCCAGGTATTGAAAGCCACGGGTACGCTGCCGCAAATCGCTCAACTCAAGGCGATTGGATGGCTGACGGAAGATGAAGCCTTTAAACTCGAACATACCGTGAGCAAGCTCCGGCAGCAGCGCATGATTGATTCATTGGTGCCCGGAGAACAATTGTCCCCCGTAGACACGCAAGAAGCTGCCCGGATTTTTGAGTACAAGCTGGGAGCCAGCCTGATTTAAAAATCCCGGTACCGTAGAATACCCGCAATAAGCTTTTCAAATCACTGTCTTTTGAGCACAACGGGAGCCCACCAGTGACACACACAACTGATGCCACTAATCCCAGCCTGGGAACTGCAAGTACAGAAACCGAATACGAGGTCAGGCGGGCCGACCTGCCCCTGTCCTGCCCGACAGCCGAGCAAAAGCTGTGGAATTCCCATCCCCGAGTCTACCTGCCCATTGAGCAAACCGGCACTGCCAGTTGTCCTTACTGCGGCGCCAAGTATCGCCTCGTGGATTAAGCAGAGGCCAGGGGCCATGCACATAGTTCAGGCGCTGGTATCGCTCAACCTGGGCGGATCGGAACTGGTCGCCACCGAACTGAGCGAGTACGCAGTTGCGCAAGGCCACCGCGTGTCCGTGTTCGCAGCAGACGGTCCACTCGGTGAACGTATACGGGCGTGTGGCGCTGAACATCTTGACTGGCACATTGGCAAAAAACGCCTCGGCACCCTACACTATATATCCCGGCTCAGTGAGTGGCTGGAGCGCGAGCGTCCCGAAATCCTGCACGTGCATTCCCGTTTACCTGCCTGGATCTGCCGACAGGCGATCCGGCGCCTGCTGCCTGCGGCCAGGCCGGTTTTTATCACCAGCATGCACGGTCATTATTCGGTCAGCCGCTACAGCGCGGTCATGGCCAGTGGTGACCACGTCATTGCCGTGTCCGATCACATTCGCCAATACACACTGCTCAACTATCCGGCCGCCGATCCCGGCCGGGTTGTTACCGTACTCGGCGGCGTCAGTCACCGGATTTTCCCTTACGGCTACCGGCCCGGACCAGACTGGTACGAACGAACTTACGGTGAATTTCCCGAGCTGGCCAACCGGCGCCTGCTGTGCCTTCCGGGCCGTCTTTCCCGCTACAAGGGGCACCCGGACTTCATCGAGCTGACCGCAGCTCTGTTGCCTGAATTTCCTGAACTGCACGGCATTATCGTCGGTACCGCGAAGCCCGGATCGCGCTACCGCGACGAACTCGAGGGATTGGCGGAACGCTACGGAGTGCTTGACCGTATCACCTTTACCGGGGTCAGGATGGACATACGCGACTGGCTGGCCGCCGCGGAAATCGTCTTCAGCTTGTGCAGCGACCCGCCCGAAGCTTTCGGCAGAACCATCCCCGAATCATTGCATCTCGGTGTGCCGGTGATCGGCTGGAACCACGGCGGTGTGCGTGAAGTGCTTGCAGAAGTATTCCCCCGGGGGGCCGTGACACCAGGAAGCCACACACAGCTGCGCGAGCGCGCCCGGGAGTTCCTGCGCCAGCCACCTTCGGTGGGTCGTAGCGACGCTTTCGGTCTACAGGAATCCATGCACAAAACGTTGGATATTTATCACCAGGCCATGGCGAACAAAAACTTATGAGCATATTCCTACGACGATTTCAAAGCGAGTGGGCCAGTTGGCTGGCTGTTGCCTTCATCGCGCTGCTGCCGTTCAGCCGCTGGTCTGAAATTCCCTTGTCGATATTCGCCATTTCCCTCGCCTGGTTGGCGCGCTCTGCCGATAAACGCAAGATGATCCGTTCTTCAGCGGCGTTTATCCTACCCCTGTTCCTGTGCTACTGGCTACCGATTGTGCTGTCCAGCGTGGATTCGATGGATCCGCAAAAGAGTTGGGTGCATAGTTTTGCTGCCTTGCGCTACCTGGCTGCGGCACTGGCCATGTCGGTGCTGTTGAGCACCCCGTCTGCCCGGGAGCGTGTATTGCGCTGGACGGCCTGCCTGCTGTTGTTCTGGGCGCTGGATGGATTTGTACAACTGTTTTTTGGCAGCGATCTGTTCAGAATAGCGATGCACCCAGACCGCCTGAACGCCTTGTTCGTAAAGAAATACCAGTTTTATGGACCCACGCTGGCCATGCTTTCGCCACTGGTGCTGGAACATGCCCGCCGCCAGTGGCCGCCCTGGGCCTGGGCGCTTTCCTTTACCCTGATCCTGGGAGCCGTGATGATTGCCGGCATGCGCGCTGGCTGGCTGACGATGGCGATCGTGTTTGGAACCTACATGGTGCTGATGCTGAAACGGGAAAACCGGGAGCTGCGGCGTACCATCTTTACCATCCCTGTGCTGGTCATGATCATTGTCGGGGTAAGCTATTTTTCTTCACCGCTGTTCCAGCAGCGCGTGAATGTTACCCGGGCATTCACGCTGGGCAGTGAGGCTGCCCTGGATCAATCCTCAATGGAACGAATCCCGATTTTCAAAACTGCACTGAAGATGTACGAAGAGCACCCTGTCAATGGTGTTGGTGTTCGCGCATTCCCGGTTGCTTACCTGAAATACGCAGAACCTGATGATGTGCATGTCCGCAAATCAGGTGGCAAATCCGGAGCGACCCACGCCCATAATATAGTGCTTGAAGTGATGTCCGATACGGGCACCATCGGGCTGGCGGGGCTGTTTCTGGCGATGATGTTATGGTGGAAACACCGGGCGAAAACAACGCCCAGCGAACGACGCGATGCTTTCCCGTTCGCGCTGGCGGTTTTCCTGGTGCTGTTCCCCTTTAACTCACATTTTGCCATTTACGGCACTTATACTTCATCACTGATCTGGTTCCTGATGGGGCTTTGGGCCTCAGCCCTGCGCAAGCCCTCTACACCATGGAGCGCAGGAACGAGGCAGTAATCACAGCCACGGTGAAAATAAAAAACAGGCGGATGAAGTTTTTCATAACAAACAGTCTACCAGCGATAAAAGGGCGGTTCACCCTCAGGCCGAGTCTTAAATCGCCGGTGGACCCACCAGTACTGCCCCGGCGCGTACCGGATCTGATCCTCCATTATTTGGTTTAACTTTTCCAGATATGGCACTGGATCATCACCCGGAAAGTCCTCAATCGGTGGCAATAAACTGACCGTGTAATGGCGTGTTTCAGGGTCATAGGAAGGAAACATCGGCACGACGGCGCAGCCGGTCAACCGGATTAATCGGTGAGTGGCCAGCAGAGTGGCCGTCTGGATTCCAAAAAAGGGTACGAAAACGCTCTGCTCCGGCCCGAAATCCTGGTCGGGCGCATACCACATGACACCTCCTTCGCGAAGGTAGCGGATCGCGGATCGCATGTCGCGTTTGCTGATCATTCCCGCTGAATATTTCGCCCTGGCCTGGAGTTGGTACCACTCGAGGACCGGGCTCTTGAGCGGGCGGTACATACCTTTAACGCCAGGAAAACTTTGGGCGAAGATCCTTCCCCCGATCTCGAGGCAGGAAATATGCGCAGTGATCAACAGAACACCCCTGCCTTGCTGGCGGGCTTCAAGCAGGTTGTCCAGCCCCTTCACTTCGCTGATTCTGAGGATGCGGTGCCTGGATGCCGAACAGGACCAGGCGATTTCAAACACCGCCCTGGCCAGGGAACGAAAGCAGTCGTCAACGATGGCCTTGTGTTGGCCGGTATTGCACTCAGGGAAACATCGCTCCACATTACGTACCGCGATGGCCTGGCGCCGCCTCATCAGCCGCTTCATCAGCCAGGCCAGGGGTGCCGACAAGCCCAGGCACAACCGCTGTGGCAACTTGCCAATCAGCCAGAAGAGCCCGATGCCCAGCCATCCAGCCCAGTATTTTGGTGTCAGCGGAGGCCTTTCCAGGGATTCGGTTTGCATGTGCTTATTGTTACCGCTCAGGCTTCATATTGCATCCGTATTTCCGCTGCACGGCAATAAGACCTGATGAAACGCCCAGGTAATCTGTGTACCCTGTGGAATATCCGGGCAAGCATATTTCACGAATGACCGAAATTGCCGGTGATCGAAGTGAGGCCAAAGGAGGAATCGGCTACCTGTATGCAGGACACGCTCGAGACATCCCTGTGCGCTCAGCATCTGTTCCCGACAGATGATGGTCCTGCACACAGACAGCCGATTCCTCTGGCAGACAAATAAATGCGCGGGCTGTATACCCTTCTCATCTACCTGGTCACGCCACTGCTGTTATTGCTGCTGGTCTTTCGCGGCCTGCGCGACCGGGGCTGGCTGCAACGCTGGCCGCAGAGATTCGGATGGTTTGATCCGCCCGGAAAAACCGGGGGCATCGTTGTGCACGCAGTATCAGTGGGCGAAGTAAATGCTGCCGGCACCTTGGTAAAGGCGCTGTCACGGCGCTTTCCAGAGCGCCCCCTGTGCCTGACGACCTTCACCCCCACGGGGTCCGATCGTGTCCAAAACCTGTTCCCGGATGAGGTGTTTCACGTTTTTGTCCCACTGGACTTGCCCGGGGCTGTAAAACGATTTTTTGATCGTGTTCAACCATCCTTGCTCATCATCATGGAGACTGAAATCTGGCCCAACCTGTATTTTGAGGCCAAGCGACGCGGTATTCCGGTGATGATCGCTAATGCACGCATTTCGGAACGATCCATCCGGAGCTATCTTCGTTTTAAGCGGATGACCACTGCGGCACTCAGCCAGGTTTCATATATCGCTGCGCAAAGCAAACTGGATGCCCGGCGTCTGATCGAAATTGGAGCGGATGAAACGCGGTTAGAAGTTACCGGTAATCTCAAATTCGATGTGGAACTCCCGCATGGCCTGTTGGAACAAGGTGAGGCAATTCGGCAGGCCTGGGGCGCAAAGCGTCTCGTTTTGCTGGCTGGCAGCACTCACAAAGGCGATGAGAAGCCTGTGCTGGAGGCGTTTAAACGGCTGCTCAGGCAGTTTCCGGAGGCTTTGCTTGTCCTGGTGCCCCGGCACCCAGAGCGATCTGGCCGGGTAGCCCAGCTGACGCGGACGTGTGGCCTGACGGTCTGTTTGCACAGCGAGTTTATCGACTGTCCGCCATCCGCCCAGTGTTACATCGTCGATGCCATGGGTGAACTCCTTCGTTGTTACGCAGCCTGCGACGTGGCCTTCGTGGGGGGCAGCCTGGAACCCGTTGGCGGGCACAACGCGCTGGAACCTGCGGCCCTTGCAAAGCCTGTTTTACTGGGCCCGCATACCTTCAACTTTGAAGACATTACAACTCAATTGCTGGATAGGGGAGCTGCGATACGTGTGAACAATGCGCGGGATCTGGAAGCGGCAACCGCCCGCTTATTCAAGCAGCCGGATTTGCGCAATCAAATGGGCCGTGCCGGCCTCGACCTCGTCAAAAACGGTCAAGGTGCGCTGGAACGAACCCTGGAAATCGTAGAGGAATTAATCATTCCAGGAGCTGGTTGACCACCCGCAGGTCTTCAGACGTCAGTAGTCCCGCTACGCTTTTCAGCCTCAAATGGCGAAGAATATAGGCATGACGGGCTACCGAATTGTCACGCTGCGCCTGGAATCTTCTCTGCTGGGCGATCAACACATCAACGATGGTACGCGTACCCACTTCGAATCCAGCCTGGGTGGCCTCTAGCGCGCTTTCGGCTGAAATCCGCGCCTGTTCAAAGGCCTGTACCTCCTGGATACCCGCCAGAACAGCACGGAAGGCATTTCGTGTTTCGCGCAATGTTGCACGTTGCACGTCATCCAGGTCCCGCCCGCTTGCGTCCATCAGGAAGCGGGCCTGGCGAGTGCGGGAGCTGACCGCGCCGCCCTGGTAAAGTGGAACGTTGAGAACCAACCGAACCGTCATATCGTCAAAGCCGAGACTAGTCGTAGCAACCTTTTGAAAGAAATCATCACGAATGACGCGTTTCTTGTCTTCGAAATAGTTTGAGTTTGCAACCAGGTCGAGCGTGGGAAAATGTCCGGAGCGGGCGAGTCGCATATTGGAGTCTGCAATCTCAACCGCCGCGCGACTGGACAGCACGGCGGGGTTGTTCGCCAGCGCGATCTCTGCCCACCGATTTGCATCAAACGGGTTCGGCTCAACCAGGGGCAACACCTCCTGTAATACATCGAATTCCTCAAAATACTGGCCGGTCAGAGCCCTGAGCTGTTCCTTGGCGTCTGCCAGCTTATTCCTGGCCACGATCGCGCGCGCCCGTGCGTTATCGTAACTGGCCTTGGCTTCGTGAACATCAGTGACTGCAGTCAAGCCAACTTCGAAACGCTGCTCAGCCTGCTCGTACTGCCTTTGCAGTGCTTTCTCCTCAGCCTCAGCGAAAGTTACACCGTCTATCAGTGTGAGAACGAGAAAATAACCGTCGGAAACCCGGAGCAGAAAATCCTGGAACGCCACTTGATAAATTGCATCCGCCTGCGTGATCTGCCCGCGGGCTACATCCAGTCGCTCGTAGTTTTCCTGGCGATAAAGGCTTTGTTGCAGCGACACCCCGTAACTCTGACTTTCCGTCGTATTATCAGTAAGTTGTATACCGCCCAGGCTTACCTGGCTGTTGCCCTTGGACCAATTGCCGTTGGCACTCAGCTGTGGAAGCAGATTTGCCCATGCCTGGGTTTTGTTTTCAGCTGCGGCTTGACGACGATACTCGGCGGCCTGCAATTTCGGATCACTTTTCAGCGCCAGGTCATGCACACCAACCAGATCAACCGCCATTGCGGCCGGTGAGGCCAGTAGACCCGTGCAGATTGCCCACAGCGGCTTAAACTTATTCGACATACCCGACTTCCTCCAGCAATTCATATGCCTGTATCCAGTGCCAATCCCCATCCATTCGGGGCGGCTCCCATTTAAAAAACGAATTCCGCCGGCTCTTCTGCATTGACCAGCCTCGGCAAATCCGTTTCAAACAAACTTTCCTCACGCCATTGCGTGGCGTCCAGGCGGGTCAATAACCGGGCTTCCATGGCCGGAGAATCACCGGTAATGACAAACATTCGCCCGCCTGGATTGACCCAGCCAAAGAATTGTTCCGGTACGACCGGAACGGAACCGGTGACGACAACAACATCGTGGGCCAGCTCCGGCTGCCAACCCCGCAGCACGTCACCGACAAACAGCTCGGTGTTGCGGATATTTTTCTCTTTCAGCCCTGCTTGCGCAATCTCGTGTAGCTCCTCGAAAATCTCAACACTGACGACACAACTTGCCAGCGAGGCCAGGCAAGCCGTGATAAAACCGCTTCCGGTACCGATTTCCAGCACCGTCTCGTCTTCACCCAGGTTGAGAGCCTGCAAAACACGGCCTTCAATATTTGGCCGCATCATCACCTGCCCGGCCCCCAGGGGAATTGGCATATCCGCAAACGCCAGTTTTCGATATTTTACCGGCACGAAGTCTTCCCGACGAATGGATTCCAGCACAGACAATACCCGGCTATCAAGTACTTCCCAAGGCCGAATTTGCTGCTCCACCATGTTGAAGCGCGCGCGCTCAAAATTCATGCTCATTTTTCAGGTCTCCAGCCAGCGGTTGATCCAATACCCAGCCACAAGGTTAAGGCTTTCAGGGCACTGCATCAAGCGCAAGAGTGCACGTTCCGGCATCCTGGATTAAGTGCCATTAGTCACATCATCACCCAAGTCTTGTTATGATGTTTTCAGTTCAGTTTCAATAAAATACATGAACAATTTTTTGCAAGCATTTAGCAGGTATTCCGGTCATGAGTGATGAATCCAGCCGCCACGCAAAGTTTAATCAATTGGCGGAGAATTATGGCACAGATCTTTACCGCTACGCGATGTGGATTTGCGGCAATGATGCGCTGGCCAAGGACCTGGTCCAGGAAACCTACTTGCGGGCCTGGAATGCGCTGCATAAATTGAATGATGTCGGTGCCGCCAAGAGTTGGCTGATTACGATTCTGCGCAGGGAATACGCCAGAACCTTCGAGCGCAAAGTTCCTAAATTCACCGACGTGGAAACCGTGGTCATAGAACAAGACAGCGAACTGGAGCCGGCCGATCGCACAGAAATCGAATTGCTGCGCCAGAACATTATGGAGTTGGCGCCAAAGTACAGGGAGCCTCTGCTGTTGCAGGTCGTTTTGGGCCACAGTTGTCAGGAAATCGCGGAACACCTGGGAATTAGTAAGAGCGCCGTGATGACACAGCTTTTCCGGGCACGTGAGCAGCTGAAATCGAGACTGCGTAAAGATGGAGTAACAGGCAATGTCCATGAACTTTTCTGAGTTCATTCGCCAATTGGGAGCGGAACCCCATAGCCAGAATCCGCAGTTTCTGTGTGCGCGTCGGTCTTCCCCGGAATTTCTCCGGGCAGCGGAAGCGGCTGATGCCTTTGAAGAAAAACTGACCCGGGCGCTGGACCTGAAGTTGCCTGGTGACATGATGGAAAGCATCCTGCAAATCAGCCAAAACCCTGCCGCCGCGGCCACAACCTCACCCCGCTGGCAATCAATGGCTCTAGCTGCCGGAATCCTTGTTGCTATTGGTGCAACCGGTATCATCTGGAATATGGGCCGGGGGTGGAACAGTGTCGATGAATACCTGGCGGATCACTACAGCCACGATGGGGCCAGACTGATTGCTCAAGCCGGGGGAAGAACCGCGGAAGATATCCAGGCGATTTTTGCATTATTCGATGTCGGAGCTGCCCCCGAGTTGGCGAAGATTATCAGTATCATCAAATACTGCCCTACGCCGGATGGCAAGGGTGTGCACATGGTCCTGAATACAAACAAAGGGCCGGTGACGGTGATTTACATGCCTGCTACCGAGGTCAATGACCGCGAAACCTTTCAATTCGACGGCATGCAAGCCCTGCTGGTCAAGCTGGAAAAAGGTTCTGCAGCGATCATTGGAACTGGCTCACAGGGCATCCTGGCCCTCTTTTCCGTTATCCAGGATTCCCTCATTCCTGAGCTCAGCAACGCCTGATAAGTTTATCTGAACCTCTCAGCTAAAAGCGTTTTTCTCCGTTAGGCGGATTAACCCTTTTTTCACCAGGGCCTGTTAAGCGGCCCTCACTGAAAATCTGGTATCTTTGAGGCTATGATCAGTCAAATGACAATTCGAGCCAGGCTACTGTGGATCGGTATTCCTTCGGCACTGCTTTTAATCTGCGCCGTGATGCTGGTCTGGCTGAACCACGAGCCTCCTCTTTTTAATCCCATTGCACAAGCGACCGTACACGCCCAGGAGCACGGTCACCAGGTTGTGATCGGCTACACCACGACCGTCACCCTGATTGAGACCGTAGAGGTGTTGCTTAACAAACGTGGCGGGTACATGTCCAATGACATCCTGCCACCCTGGGTCTTCCTGGACAATGTTCCGAACTGGGAATTCGGTGTTTTAACCCAGGTGCGGGACCTGGCGCGGGCGATGCGAAATGACTTCAGCCGCTCGCAGACCCAATCCATAGAAAATACGGACCTGGCCGAGGCAGAACCTTTGTATCATTATGACAGCGAACGCTGGTTTCCACCGGACACCGAGGGCCGCTATCGCAAGGCTGTAGTAGCCACGGAGCGTTACCTGACCCACCTGTCTTCCCCGTCGACACCTCAAGCCCAATTTTTCGCTCGCGCTGATAATCTGGCTGACTGGTTGGCGGTCGTAGAAAAACGCCTCGGCTCCCTGTCACAACGGCTTTCGGCCAGCGTTGGACGGATGCAGCTCAACATGGATTTGTCCGGTGATCCCCAAGCCCGCCAGTCTACTGCCACACCAGAGCTGCAGGTGATCAAAACACCGTGGACCCAGATCGACGATGTTTTTTACGAATCCCGCGGGCAAGCCTGGGCCCTGGTACATTTCCTGCACGCCATGGAGGTAGACTTTGAAGATGTGCTGCGCAAGAAAAACGCACTGATCAGTTTCCGCCAGATCATCCGTGAGCTCGAGGCCACCCAGGAGCCTCTGCACAGCCCAATGGTGCTCAATGGCAATCAATTCGGCCTTTTTGCCAACCATTCACTGATGCTGGCCAATTACATCGCCCGTGCCAATGCGGCCATCATCGACCTGCGGAACTTGTTGCAGCAGGGGTGACCAGACTCGTCATTCACCAGGCCCATCTGCCCTATGCAGGCCAACTCGATCCGCGCAAGGCAGCTCACGTTGACCTGGCGGTCATTCATTGCACAGAACTTCCTGACCTGACCACCGCCCGGGAGTTCGGGATGCGAATTCACGACCCGGAGTGTGGCACCGGTCATTGCGGACACTACTACATAGACCGTGACGGCCGGGTTGAGGAGTGGGTTCCGCCTGAGCGCATCGCCCATCATGTGCGTGGATTCAATCAACGAAGTTTGGGCATCGAGCTGGTCAATCGGGGGCGCTATCCCCACTGGCTCAACTCCAACACCCAAGTCATGACCGAACCTTACGCAGAAGAACAAATCACCAGCCTGGTTGAGCTGCTGAACTTTTTGTGTGCTGCTAACCGGGAGCTCCGGTGGATCGCCGGCCATGAACAACTTGACTCGGAAAAAGTCCCGGCGACAGATAATCCCCGTTTGCTGGTTTGCCGCAAGCGCGACCCCGGTCCACTTTTCCCGTGGGAAGCCGTTCTCCGTGCGATCCCGCTGAAAGCCTATTGCTGATCCCTGTAGGAGCACCCTGGAAGCCAGACCGTTCTCCGGGGGACAACGAAGGCCTGGTTTTTCCCCGGTTCAGCTGGACCCCGGAGGCAGTACGGGCCTTGCTCATCGCCTGGCGATCAACAAGGCCCGCACGGGCGCAGGATGACCCTCAACGGTCTTATCCTGATCAGCTGGATCAAGGGCTTCAGCCAGGGAATCAAACCGCATCCAGGCTGTGCTGCTCTGCTCTTTAATTGTCGTTCGCGTGGTGTCCGCCAATTCGATGTATTTGAAACCAGCATCGCGAGCCCAGTTTACCAAGAGGTCTGTCCCCGGCACTGCCCAGACATTTCTCATGCGCGCATAGCGTTCGTGCGGCACCAGGAGATCCTGCCGCTGCTCTTGGGGCAGCACCAGGGTTTCCAAAACCATGGTTCCACCCAGGCGCAGCAAGGAATGGATTCTCTTGAGGTGATGAGACGGGTTTTTGCGATGATAAAGCACGCCCATCGAAAACACCGTGTCAAACGCGACCGGATCAGCGGGCAGGTCCTCGATTGCCAGGGGCAGAACGTAATTGGCGATATCGCCCGAGAAATGACGGCAGGCCAGCCATTGCATGACGAACAGCAGCGTTGGGTCTATTCCTATCACCAGCGCTGCGCCCACACCCAGCATGCGCAAGCCGAAATAGCCATTGCCGCAGCCAATATCCAGCACACGATGATTCGAAAGACTTATGTGTGGCTTTACCCGTTCCCACTTCCAGTCCGAGCGCCACTCGGTTTCGATTCGCAGCCCCCCCAGGCACAGGGGGCCTTTGCGCCAGGGGTGCAATTCCATCAGGGTTTCGCGTAGTAACTGTGGGTCTTCAACCCTTCCCCCCAGTGCCGGCATCCCGCTGCCGAGATTAGCTTCTCGCGGCGCAGCAGGCAGTTGCCGTAGTGCGCACCGCCAACGTGG
>JAZFUZ010000092.1:0-6762 GCA_036447475.1 Lysobacterales bacterium
ATCCAGAAAATAAAGCTCGACAAGCTTGCGACCTCGATACAGGTCAGCAAGGATGACGCGCCCTTGATGTTTGCAATTTTTATCGGTGCTCCCGTACTGGATATCTACGATGCTGCCAGCGGAAAACTTTTGCGCAGTGTGGATGAAATCGGGTTTACACCAACTTTGCTGCAAACACCTTGAAGGTTTCCTGAGAAGGAACCACACGGGGCAAAACATGCTGATCGCCTCCAATATCGTTCTCTGGGTTCTTGTACTGGTCCTGATGGCAGTGGTGTTGGCCTTGGTTCGTCAGGTTGGTGTTTTGTACGAGCGTGTCGCACCGGCAGGCGCAATGAAGTGGGAAAGTGTATTGAAGATCGGTGAAGAGGTGCCTGTTTTTGAGTTGCAGACACTGGACGGCCGTCCGCTGCAGTTGGGTGGCGAGCGTAAGCATAGAAAAAGCATACTCCTGTTTTTTCTTTCGCCCAGTTGCCCGGTTTGCAAAACGCTGCTACCCGTGCTGCAGGCTATACGCAACAGTGAGGCAAGCTGGTTGGAAGTCGTGCTGGCCGGCGATGGTGACGAGGAAGAGCACCGTGCATGGCTCAGAACGCAAGGGATGGAATCCTGGCCTTATGTCCTTTCACCGCAGCTGGGCTCGACGATGCAGGTGGGCCAGTTACCGTTCGCGGCACTGGTCGATAAAAGTGGAATTTTGCGCGCCAGGAACCCGGTCAACAGCAGGGAGCAGATCGAAAGCATGATAGGAGCCTGTCAGACTTAACATGATCTACTGCGAAAAAATCGAGTTTGGCCAGTTTTCCCGCTCTTTTGCGTTGAATAGCGGTGCTATTCGCCTTAAAAGATCGAAAAATCTGACTCAAATCGGCTTTTCCTCGCTACGATCGGTCAAGTCGGACAGGCTCCTAGGAGATCAATATAATGAAATGGCTGGATAGGTTTTCTGAAAATTCTGCAAGGTCGATGGCGCGACAGAGTTCGCGGCGAAGTTTTGTTGCCAGGCTTGGAACGTTGATGCTGGGAGCCGCGGCGGTACCGTTGTTGCCAGTGGCCAGGGCAGGCGAAAGTTCGCGCCCGCCTGCCCCCGAGGAAAGTGGCGATCCCAGGAGTTGTGATTACTGGCGTTATTGCGCCATCGACGGGTTCCTGTGCGATTGCTGCGGCGGCAGCTACAACAGCTGTCCACCCGGGACCACGGTTTCACCGATTACCTGGATTGGTACCTGCACCAACCCGGTAGACGGCAAGGACTATATTATTTCCTACAATGACTGTTGCGGTAAATCCAGCTGCGGGCGTTGCCTGTGCAATCGCAACGAGGGTGACAAACCCGTTTACCTGCCGTCCCTGTCCAATGACATCAACTGGTGTGCCGGGTCATCGGTGGATACGCCCTACAATTGTTCCACTGCTGTCGTGCTCGGAATGGCTGTCGCAGACTCCTGATGCCCAGGCAGACACTATGTGGGCTAGACGCGGTGCTGGGCGGTATTGCACTGTTTCTGTGGTGTTTGAGTGCGCAGGCGGAAGGAATGTCCCCAGCACGCATCAATTACATGTTGCATTGCCAGGGTTGCCACCTGGTGGATGGCGCCGGCACGCCGGAAAAAGTACCCGCACTCAAAAATGAAGTGGGCCGCTTCCTGCACGTTCCGAATGGGCGGAAGTTCCTGATCCAGGTTCCCGGCACTTCCCAATCGGCACTGAGCGATGCCGAAGTTGCAGCCGTACTCAACTGGATTCTGGAAAACTTCAGCAGCGAGCAATTGCCCGCCGATTTTGTTCCGTATACGACGATGGAAATTTCCCGCTACCGACAACCTCCCTTGGCAAATGTCAGCGCGGCACGTGCGAACTTGATGAAAGAGATTTTGAACATGGCAACATCACCTTGAAGGACTACTGTTTAGTTCATAAAATCCGGGATGCATTGTGCTGATACTGGCTCGCTATCAAGCAAAGAGTGAACAATTCGTTCTGGGCGGAGATATCCAGTTTTTCGTAGGCACGGCGTCGGTAGGTGACTACGCTGGACTGTGCGATGTTGAGGTCGAGCCCGATACCTACCGATGTGTAACCCAATAGTATGCGCTCACAGACTTCCCGCTCCCGCGGGGTCAACTGAGAAAATGGAGGTGCATTTTTGCTGATGATATTGTGGACCAGACTTCGCGCATTCCTGTGTGCCTGCTGGTCATCCACGGGACTTAGCTGGAGCATGCGGTAATGCGTGGAAATCAGGGTTGTAATCAGTGGCAGGATAGATTCGAGCAACTGCCAGTCCTTCTCGGAATAGGTACCGGACAGCCCCATACGATAGAAGTTGCAATACACACTGCCCTGCTCGACCTTGCCGATCGTCGAGGCCTTGTCAATCAGGTCATGACGATCGAAAAAATGATTTTTATAGGCGGGATCATAAGTCGAATCAATGGCAAGCGGGATCAGGCGATTTTCGCAAGCTTCACTGGCTTGAGATATTTGCGGAAAGTTCGGGTCTTGTTGGTGAAAATGCTTGACGTAGTCATCAGCGAGTTGCTGGGCCTCTGCGACCGGCATCCTACCGTGGGTAAAAAGGTGCCCGGTACCAGTCTCTCCGTAGGTGAATACGACACAGTGGTCAACCGGCGTAACCTTGTTAAGTAACTTGAGCAGGCACGATTCGAACGTCGGTGAACCAATGCAACGACACAACTGTGTCAGGCCATCCAGCCAGGCCTGCTCGCCGAAGGCGCAGGGATCTCTCAGCCGGGCATCAGGCTGTCCAAGGTTATGGCTGAGGCTGGTTTTATTCGATGATGTCATGACTAAAATGTGTCGCGTACATGGGTACTCTTATACCAGAACGCCGGCATGTCAACCAAACTCAGGATAAAGTACACATGCTCTCACAAATCAGTAAGGAAATTCCGACCAATAAAAACTTCCATAAACTCGTATCTGTGCGGCAGCGGGTGTCATGGTCGTTTCTCCTGGTTTTATTGGGACTTTACCTCGTTTTCGGAATGTTGTCTGTCTATTCCCCCTCACTTCTCGCCCGCCCGGTGATTAGCGATGGTGTTATCCCGATTGGAATTGCAATGGGATATGCGATCCTGGCGCTTAGCTTCGTTTTGACCCTGGTGTACGTGTGGCTTGCCAACAAGTATTTCGAACCTCTTGAGAAAAAAATCATGGCGGAGCTTGAACAATGAGGGTTTGGCTGATCACATTCATCTCACTTATGCTTCTTCCGGCCACCGATGCAGAGGCCGCAACCGTCATTGCAAGCGGAATCGGGGCCGGGGACGAATTGAACATTATCGCAATCGGGATGTTTTTGGTGTTCATCGCCATTACCCTGGCCATTACTTTTTGGGCAGCATCACGGACCCGAACCCGATCGGATTTCTATGCCGCAGGCAGCAGTATCGGAGGTTTCCAGAACGGACTGGCAATCGCCGGAGATTTCATGTCGGCGGCAACCTTCTTGGGTGTTACTGCGCTGGTCTACAGCACCGGTATGGATGCCATGTTGTTCGTTATCGGTGGAACACTCGGCTGGTCGGTTATCCTGCTGTTGATTGCAGAGAGGTTGCGTAACCTGGGTCGGTATACTTTTTCCGATGTCGTTGCCTTCCGGCTGGAACGCAAACCGGTGAGAACCATGTCTGCGATTGGTACTCTGGCGGTGGCAATTCCATACCTGCTGGCCCAGATGGTGGGGGCTGGAGCGCTGATCCAGTCCCTGTTCAGTTTACCCTACGAATATGCTGTCGTTTTAGTAGGTGTGCTGATGACATTTTACGTGACGTTTGGTGGCATGCTCGCAACGACCTGGATCCAGACCATCAAAGCCGTTCTGCTGCTGACCGGCGGCACCATCATCGCTGTTGGTGTGATGGTCATGCTGAATTTCGATTTTGGCGCTCTGGTGACTGGCGCTGTTGAAGCACATCCCAAAGGGGAGGCCATAATGGCGCCTGGCGTGATGTTTACCGACCCCATCACCATCATATCGATCGGACTGGCGTTTGTGTTTGGTACCGCCGGTCTGCCGCACGTACTGATGCGTTTTTTCACGGTACCCGATGCACGCCAGGCAAGGCGTTCAGTCGCATACGCCATCGGCTTTATTGGTTATTTCCAAAGCCTGATATTTATCATCGGCCTGGGCGCTGTGATCTATGTCAGCAACAACCCTGAGTTCCAGGCGGCCGGCGGCGGACTGATTGGTGGCGTTAACATGGCCGCCATACACCTTGCAAAAGTCATTGGCGGCGATCTGTTCCTCGGTTTCATTTCAGCCGTCGCCTTCGCCACCATTCTGGCCGTTGTATCGGGCCTGACCCTGTCGGCTGCCGCCGCAGTGTCGCATGACATCTACGCCAATGTGATCTGTGATGGCCACAGCGACCGCAAGACCGAATTACGTATCTCCCGCATTACAACGCTGGTCATCGGATTGTCTACCATGGCCCTGGCCATCCTGCTCGAGGGTGAGAATGTCGCGGTGCTGGCGCTGATTGCGCTGGCCATTGCCGCCAGCGTCAATTTCCCGGTGATGTTTTTATCCATGTACTGGTCAAAACTCACCACACGTGGTGCACTCGCCGGCGGTTATGCGGGACTTGCCACCGCATTGCTCCTGGTTTTGCTGGGCCCGACCGTCTGGGTCTCGTTGCTGGGATTCGATAAGCCGGTTTTCCCCTACCGCTACCCGACTTTATTTGCAATGCTGGCGAGCCTGATTTTCGCTTTTTGGTTCTCTGTTTTGGACAAGAGTCAAAGAGCTCTTGCCGAATTGAAGTCTTTCGATGCACAGTGGATACGGTCCGAAATCGGGCCAGTCCGGGAGAAAACATGAGCAAAATAAATCACTCGAAACTTGAGTTCATTGAGAAGGCCAGTCTGGATGAATTACAAGCGCTGCAACTGAGCCGGATGAAATGGAGCCTGCAACATGCCTATGACAATGTCGCACACTACAGGAAAAGATTCATCGAGGCGGGCGTGCACCCTGAGGATCTTCAGACCCTGTCCGACCTGAGCAAATTCCCGCTCACAGAAAAGCAGGACCTGCGTGAGAATTACCCCTTCGACCTGTTTGCGGTGCCGATGGATAGAGTGGTTCGAATTCACGCGTCCAGCGGCACTACCGGAAAGCCGACAGTGGTGGGATACACCAGAAATGACATCGACATGTGGGCCGATGTTTGCGCGCGGTCCATACGCGCCGCAGGTGGCAAAAAAAGCGACAAGGTCCACGTAGCATACGGCTATGGCCTGTTTACCGGCGGACTGGGTGCGCATTATGGTGCGGAGCGACTGGGAGCAACCGTGATTCCCGTATCGGGCGGCATGACCGAGCGTCAGGTACAACTAATTCGGGATTTTGAGCCCGAGATCATCATGTCCACCCCCTCTTATATGCTGAATCTGGCGGATGAATTTGATCGCCAGGGATTTGATCCAGCGGAATCCTCGCTGCGGATTGGAATGTTCGGTGCAGAGCCCTGGACCGATGCGATGCGCCATGAAATTGAATTGCGTTGTGGCATCGATGCAATAGACATCTACGGTTTATCCGAGGTCATCGGCCCCGGTGTCGCCAGCGAATGCATTGAAACCAAGGACGGCCCACATATCTGGGAAGACCATTTTTATCCGGAAATTGTCGACCCGGACAGTGGCCAAGTATTAGCTGACGGGGAATACGGAGAACTGGTTTTTACCTCACTGACCAAGGAGGCATTGCCCATTATCCGGTACCGGACGCGAGATCTGACGCGCTTGTTGCCAGGCACAGCCCGCACCATGCGCCGCATGGACAAGATTACCGGCCGCAGCGACGACATGATGATCATTCGCGGTGTCAATGTTTTCCCCAGCCAGATAGAAGAAGAAATCCTCAAACTGGACGAGTGCTCGCCTCACTACCAGAGTGAACTGTATACCGAGAGGCAGATGGACAGGATGCGCGTGCTGGTCGAGTTGACACCAAAATACGGGCAACTTTCGGATATTGAACGGACTTCTGTTGCCGAAAAACTGGCGCACAATATCAAGTCGTTCATTGGTGTGACTTCGATTATCGAACTGCGTAGTGTGGGCGGTGTTGTCCGCTCCGAAGGCAAAGCGGTACGGGTCGTTGACAAGCGCTCGCGGTGACCGAATGAGGCGGGGATTGTAACTATGAACTTCTGAAGCCAGCGCATAGATCATATTTGGGGAGGTATTATTTACGGTGGATAGGATGCGTATTCCGCCGATACTCCCCCCCCAACATCATAAAGCGCTGTTTGTGTAGCGAATCTTCTCAACTTGCGTGCATGGCACATTCCCATCAAACAATTCTCGATAAGCTTTACGCCGGACTTCATCGTTGTTGCCAAGCTGTAACCATTGTTCATGCGGCGTAATTAAAGGATCAGTTTCTCCGAGCGCGTTGGTTCGAAAACTACTCCAACGGTAGTCCTGCGGTGAAATAACCATCGCTGCCCGGACCGGATTGAGCTCGATGTACCTGTAGCAAGCAAGGCAGTTTGCTTCTGATATGGCGTTTTTCCTAAATTCTGGTCAGAAATTGGATCCGACCCCATTAACTGGGAGACGGCTAATGGGTGACCCCATTTAAATAGGGGCAGCTATTCCTGCCCCTTGGTTTATGCCATGCAGATCAACTCAAAAGCGGAAACGGATCCCAAATTGAATCCTGTAAACCGATGGCAGTCGGGCAATCGCCGGTCTGGGCACGATAGTGGATGGTCCGGTCTGGGC
>JAZFUZ010000093.1:0-7993 GCA_036447475.1 Lysobacterales bacterium
AACGGATTATCGATAATGCGCTGCATGACGGGAATGCGCTCATTTTCTTCCGCGTTGGTGATTTCTTCGCTCATGATTAAAGGTCCATATTGAATTAACAGCTGTCCGGAATAAAAATTCCGGCATTATAAATCTAACAAATATTCAACGGTGACTAATTGATGCAGGTCATCTACCTGAATTATTCATGCTTCAGCCCTGTTTTTTTTACTCAGGGTCTGCAATCTCTCCCGCAAAAAGGTTATCTTTGCCGATACTTCTTAATTAGTATTGCTATGATGCAAACGATAAGTCAATCATGAAAAAAATGCCATCAATTATTTTTCCCCAGCAGATAGTCATTATTGGCCTGCTGATGTTGCTGGGCGGCTGTAACTCCCCGTCCGGCCCCGGGCCGGAAATTCACGACACCAAGTACATCGCCCTGGACGCCAACGGCGAACAACTGGAAGCGGGCCAGGCGGGGCCCTGCGTGCTGGATCAGTTCATCGGACTGGTGTGGGAAGCCAAGACCGACACGGCCGGGCTTCACGACTGGCGCAATACCTATACCTGGTTCAATCCGGATGAATCAGTGGGTGATGAGCTGGACTATCGCGGCAAACCCGATGGCGGTGAGTGCGCCGGTAGCGCCTGTGACACGACCGCACTGGTGGAAGCGGTCAATACCGCTGGTTACTGCGGTTTCAATGACTGGCGAATGCCCACACGCGACGAACTGGTCTCCATCAGCGATCCGCGCAAGACCGGCACACCGCCCAGCATCAACATGAAATATTTTCCCCATACCCAGGCCGGGGAGTACTGGTCCGGCAATGACTACCACTTCCATTGGAACTCGGCCTGGTTGTGGAGTTTCGGCAACGGCCTGGACCGCGTGGAATGGAAATACTCCGCCCGCTATGTGCGCCTGGTCCGGGGTACACCGATCCGACTCGATAGAGTTGAGGACTAGTCCTGATCCATTTATGAACGGCCTGGCCAAAATTTCACTGCTGCTGGTCATCCTGCTGGTCTCCCTCAGCGCCTACCTGAGGCTGGCGCACTCGGGCATCGGTTGTGCCGACTGGCCGGAATGTTACGGGCATATAGGGCAGCCGACTTCGGTCAGCCAGCCTGCTGCATCCGGAAATACCTACCAGCGGATGGTCGAGCAAGCCAATCAACCCCTGGCCTGGGCGACGCCCCTGCACCGCCTGGTGGCCAGTGTTCTGGGCCTGTTGATTCTGTCGCTGGCATTCATCGCGTTGCGCCGGAACAAGCAGCGTGTCATCGCGATGGCCCTGCTTGGCCTGACGGTATTTCTCGCCGTGCTGGGGATCCGTTCCGGCAGCCTGCACAATCCGGCTGTCGTGATGGGGAACCTGGCTGGTGGGTTTAGCATGCTGGGCCTGCTGGGATGGATGGTGTTCAGCCCTGGTTCCAAAGTACGACGCAACACACAAGATCACGACCTACAGGACAAGGCGGGTGCAGCGAAGCACATGACCATTCTCGCCATCATGGTGCTCTGCATGCAGATCGTACTTGGCGGGCTGACCAGTGCTAACTTCGCAGCCACCTCCTGCCAGACACTGCCCGATTGTCACGGCAGTTGGTTGCCGGGGAGTGCGCTGCTTACCGCTTTTGATCTTTCACGCCGCCATGAAGTCACCCCAATGGGCCAGGCAATCGGCGGACAGGAGCGTCTTGCTATCCACAAAGCCCATCGCATCGGTGCTGCAATCACATTGGCCACGATCCTGCTTGCCGCAGTGATGGCTCTGCGCTCCGGAGCACGCTACCGGTCGACGGCCATCGTCATACTGGCCCTGGTCACACTGGAATTTTCGGTGGGGATTGCCGCGATCCTGACCGGCCTGCCCATCAGCCTGGCAGTAGCCCACAATTGGCTGGCCGGCTTGATACTGCTGGCGCTGCTGAAACTGATGACCCTCAGCCGCGGGCTAACTACAGGCTAGATCCCAAACTGCAATTCGGCCAGCGTGGCGTACAGATCATTGCTGCGGATCAATTCATCGTGACTGCCTACAGCTTCGATACGGCCGTGGTTCATGACCACGATGCGATCCACTTTTTTAACCGTCGCCAGGCGATGAGCGATCACCAGTGTGGTACGGTCTTCCATCAAGCCTTCCAGTGCTGTCTGTACCAGGAGTTCGCTCTGCGCATCCAGCGAACTGGTGGCCTCGTCGAGCAGCAGGATGGGCGGATCCTTCAGGATCGCTCGCGCAATTGCGATGCGTTGCCTCTGACCCCCTGAAAGGCGGGTGCCACGCTCACCCAGGAAGGTGTCGTAACCATCCGGCAGGGCGCGGATAAAATCGTCGGCTGCAGCCAATATCGCGGCTTGTTTCACTTCCTCTTCGCTGGCCTCGGGGCGGCCGTAACGAATGTTCTCAAGGGCGCTCTCGCCGAACAATACGGTCTCCTGTGGCACCAGACCGATCTGTTGTCTCAACTCCAGCGGGTCGAGCCGGGAAATTTCGGTGTCATCGATCAGGATCCGGCCGGATGCCGCCTCGTAAAAACGAAGCAACAACTGGAAGCTGGTACTTTTGCCGGCGCCCGAAGGTCCGACGATGGCCACGGTTTCACCGGGCCGGATCTCCAGGTTGAAATCATCCAACGCCAGTGAATCAGGCCGTGAAGGGTAACGGAATGCAACATGCTCGAAGCGAATCCGGCCTCGTGCTTTGGTAGCAAAGTGTTCCGGATCAACCGGGGCCCGGATGGCCGGTTCCGCATGCAACAATTCGGAAAGGCGTTCCATCGCACCGGCAGCGCGCTGAATTTCACCCCACAGACTGCTCAGTGCCGCCGCCGAGGAGCCGACCATCATGGCGTACATCAGGAACTGGCCCAGTTGACCTCCGGTCATGGTGCCGGCCAGGACGGCGCGCGAACCAATCCACAGGATGAAAGTGATCGAAGTGAACACCAGGGATGTGGCAATCACCGTCAACAACGCGTTCATCTTGATCCGGCGGACCGCTGTGATGAAGCTGGCTTTCACTGCTTGTGCGTAGCGCCGGGCCTGCAATTTCTCCAGCGTAAACGCCTGTACTGTCTGCATGGCGTTGAGGGTTTCGCCGGCCAGCCCACTGGTATCGGCAATCCGGTCCTGCGATTCGCGCGACAGGCTTCTTATGCGGCGCCCAACCAGGATCACCGGCAGAACAACGACCGGTATCCCGACCAGGGTGTAAGCGGCCAGCTGAGGACTGGTCAGAACCAACAGCACCAAGCCGCCGGTCAGGTTCAGCGTAGACCGCAATGCGATAGACAAACCCACACCTGAAATACTCTGGACAAGTGTGGTGTCGGTAGTCAGACGGGAAAGAACCTCGCCGGTCTTGGTTACTTCGAAAAATGCCGGATCCATTCCGATAATGCGCTGATAGACGGCATTGCGAAGGTCCGCTACCACGCGCTCGCCCAGCCACGTCACCAGGTAGTAGCGCAGTGCGGCAAACACACTGAAAACCAGGGCCGCCGCCAGAAACCAGCCGAAATACCGGTTTACCGTGCCGATATCCTGCGCGATAAAGCCATTATCAATCAGGTAACGCAGCGCGATGGGCAGCGCCAACATCGCCCCTGAAGCAATCAGCAAGGCGGTCAGGGCCGCCACCAGCGTTCCACGGTACGGGCGGATAAACGGAATCAGCGTCTGCAGAGGTTTCAGGGACTTTCCGTGAGGGCGCTCACTACGCGAGGGTTCAGCCATGTATTCGACTCGTCATGGTGCCTTGAATAGAATGATCAACAGAGTGGCCCGGTTGGGTATGGGAATAGCGTAGGGCACCCGCAGGGCATAAACGCGAATGCTATGGGATCACCAGTTCCGCGCGAATTTCCCGCAATTTTGCCTTGACCCGCTGTGCATTGATCGGGCCCATGCGCACCAGAGCTTTCTGCCCGGCCGAGAGTGCTTCCAGATCCGGATTGGTAAACAGGTAAAATGCCTCAGGTTTAATCAGATGGGGCGGCTGCCTTATTTCGGGAGTGGCAAGGAGACTGTCAATCACCTCGATCAACCTCGCGTTAAAGTCACCATCCGGATAGCCAAGCTCAACGTAGGCCTGCTGGCTGAGGGGGGCGTAGTCCCGGTACAGGGTTACCAGTTCCTGCGCATCCAGCGCTTCGAACATCGCTACCTGGGACTCATAACGCTGATAGTTTGCCGGATCCAGTACGTACTGGGGTATCGGATCGCCCTGGGCATTGCGAATCACGGCGTCAAGCTGTTCATTCGCGGTTGCCAAGAACTCACCCTCCAGATCCTGGACAACCATGATCTGGCCGGGTACCTGGCGGCTGGTCAGCGCATCCACCGATGCAACAAAGCGGGAGACCACATTGTCGCCTACAAGAAAGCGCATCACCGAAACTTCGCCGGCGAGGCCGGAGAGGGCTTCCAACACCCATTCATCGCTCTGCGCCAGTGCAGGCAGCACGATGGCTTCAGCCACTATTGCGAGCTCAGGTTCGATCTCGATGACTTCTTCTGCCGGCTCAACAGGGGCCGGCTCAGGCTCCAACTGCTCAACGGCAATTGTCGGCATTGGAGGAGGGGCTATCTCCTCGGCGAAAGGATCATAAATCTTTACGTAGTAATAAGCAGCGGCAGCCAGTACGACCAGCAATAAACCAATGAGCCAGTTTTTCATAGTGTTACCTTCATCAGCGGTTATGACCGGTCTTGCAGCAATGATACCCCGGTTCTTGTTGTGACTGCACTATTTGCGGGAGGTTCGGCCGCACCGTGCTGGAGCGCGTATGCGCGCTCCAACAGGTCGTTTAAAAACCGCCTTGCCGGCCACATATTTTACGGATGATCCAGCTCCCCTACATCGAACCCGTGTTCCGGCCTCCATCAGAGGCCCGGAGCCTGATCCTACAGGTTACCAACGGTTGTTCCTGGAACAACTGTACCTTCTGCGACATGTACACCCAGGCACAGAAACGCTTTCGTCTCAAACCACAGGAAGAAATCGAGCAGGAACTGGCCTCAGTGGCGATAACAGGCATTCCCATTCACCGGATCTTCCTGGCGGATGGTGATGCCATGACGCTTTCATTCCGCCGCCTGAAGCTGATTATGAAGGCGATCAACCGCTACCTGCCTGATGTGCAGCGCGTATCTTCCTATTGCCTGCCCCGCAACCTGAAAAAAAAGACAGCAGCAGAACTGGCTGAATTGAATGAACTTGGCCTGACGCTATTCTACGTTGGCTGCGAATCCGGGGATAACCTGGTACTTGAACGGGTGAACAAGGGTGAAAATTTCGATTCCTCGCTGGCAGCCCTGCGCAAGATCAAGGCGGCCGGTGCACACAGTTCCGTGATGATCCTCAACGGCATGGGCGGTAAATGTTACAGCAAGCAGCATGCCGTCAACTCGGCTCGCCTGATGAACGAGGCACAGCCGGAGTACCTGTCCACCCTCGTCGTCAGTTTTCCCAAGGGAATGGAACGCTATCAGCAGGGTTTCCGGGGAGAGTTCGAAGCGCTGGATAAGAATGACCTGTTCCAGGAAATGTTCTGGCTACTGGACGCACTGGACCTCGAAAACACTATTTTCCGCAGCGACCACGCCTCCAATTACCTGATCCTGAAGGGAACACTGAACGCAGACAAGCCCCGCCTGCTGGAAACCGTGAGGGCAGCGCTGGATCACCCGGGCACCGTTCCTTTGCGTCAGGAGTGGATGCGGGGCCTGTAGGAACTCGCCTGCAGGCGAATTCTTCAGGGATGGATTAATAATTACATTTTCGACCGCAAGCCACGGCCCGCCAGGCAGCCTCACTGGACCCCATCAAAGCGCTGCACGCCGAGTAGGGAAACCTGCTGCGTGTATTACTTATTCAGGGCAAGGGGGTCATCCGGGTCAACGCCGGCCCACCTGAGCCGATGCCCTGCATGAAGCGACATACCCGGGTCACCGTCCAACCCTTGGCGATCAGGCGATCAGCGAACACACCCGCGATGGTGCCCACCACGAAGCTGGAAATCCACGGCGGCGCCACGTAAATCCATACCGATTTGAGGCTGATGCCCAACTGGCTGTAAAAATAGCTGGGAAGCCATGACGACAGGACCAGGCCCCGCTTCGTATCCGACCAACTGAACTCTTCCGCCATCGGGATGATCGCGACAGAAATATTCACCCGGTCGATGTAACAAATGAACGCACTCAGAAAACAAAGCAGCACCACCGTGTGACGCCGTTGCCATCCAGTGCCCGAAATGGAAGTTACCGTATTGGTCATTCAAAATTCCAGGATGTCGTCTCTGGCCCTGAGCAGCAATTCGAGTTTGCCGTCAGGCAACAGGAGCCCGCGCTCAAAATCGAAACAGGACAGCAACTCGTGCATCTCGACCTGTGTATGGGGGTGGGTTGCCAGTTGTTTCGTCTGCCGCAGCCTCACGCTCATTGCATCTTCTTCCATAACTCCGTATTGCTTGTTTTCCAGCCGGATCGCAAGGTGGTGAATCCCAAAACCATGCGCCCGGGTTCTGCTGTGCATGTAAGGCCGTAAAACATTGTTGAAGGCACGCAAGGCCGGATCGTCCAGATAACAAAGAAAATCCCACAACAAGCAGATATCCAGCCTGCTGCCGTGGGGAAGCTTCAGCAGTTTTTCGAACTGATGGTGTAATTCTTTGGGGTTGGAAACCTGCTGCAATTCCCTCACCACCGGTTCCGAAAACAAATCGATGAAATGAATCCGGCATTTGAAGCGGGAGAAAAATTGAACCGTTTCCGGTAACGCAGCACCCACGTCAAGAATGGTCAGACGGCGGTTCGTATCCAATGAACGGAACAGCGATGGAAACAGCTTGCTCGTCTGTACAACCACGCCACGCACGACTGAAGAAGCTGGTGCATTCAAATCAACTTGTGTCGCCACAGTGTTAACCCGCCCCAAGGGCGGCATTCAGCCGCTTTTTAGCGCCAGGCCGGATTCCTTACTACCCGTGTCCTGCACCGGGGCAGCCCCGGTTCCAATGCTGGAATCCTTGATGGAAGAGCCAGCATGGCTTGAATTTCCAGCTTTTCTACTTACCGCAGGAGAGACCGGCTTGACAACCTTGCCGGGATCCATTTCGATACTACCCCTGAAGAGAGCGCCATCTTCCAATTGCACACGGGGCGCGACTATATTCCCCCGGACGCTTCCAGTCTTGGAAATCAGTACTTTTTCGCTGCCGGCAATATTACCTTCTACTAAGCCCGCGACGATCACGATCTTTGCGGAAATATTGGCGTTGACCTTGCCGGATTCACCGATTTCAACGTTGTGGGAACTCTCAACGATGCTACCCTTGATGTGTCCGTTGATTTTTATATTCGCGCTGGCCTTCACGTCACCGGTAATTTCGATGTCCAGCCCGATCACAGCAGACTTGATGGCGGGAGAATGTGCCTGTGCAGCCACCGAAGGATTTTCTTGCATCGCGATGGATTCCTTGATCTGGGGACTACCCTGCCTGCTGCTCTTGCGTTTATCAAACATGTTTATTTCCATGTATTTTAGTATATTGGGGGTGGTCATCCTAGCGGTAGTGGACACCAAAATCCAGCAACTCCGCCTGGTAGTGGTAAAACTTTGGCAGCCGTTGCAGTAGAAAAACAAATCATGACAGATTCCTTTTTCTCGTATTACCTATTCAGGGCAAGGGGGTCATCCGGGTCAACGCCGGCCATGAATTGCTGCTTGCGGTCGAGGTTGGTGAGCTGGTAAACCAGCCCCAGCCAGTTGTTAATGATGGCCTTGGCAGTATCGCCCCAGGTGTTGTCCAGTTCCGGCACCAGTTCTTCTTCCAGTAATCCCGGAACGGGCTGGTCTGCGGAAACAGCCTGCTTTGCCTGCTCGACAAAGCGCTCAGCAATCCGGGTGGCCTTTGCAGAGAAATAACACTCGGGAAAGGGCGGGGGTTCTGCCAGGTCTCCGCGGGCATATTGGAGGACATCCCGCTTGTATTC
>JAZFUZ010000094.1:0-18572 GCA_036447475.1 Lysobacterales bacterium
AGCGGATTGGGACCTCATGCTGGACACAAATCTCAAGGGAGTTTTCATGCTCTCCCGGGCGGTCGTTAAAAAAATGGTCGAGAAGAACAAGGGTGGAAAGATTATTAATATCGCCTCCACTGCCGGAAACGTTGCCTGGCCGAAAATGTCTGCTTATTGCGCCGGTAAGGGGGGCTGCATTCAGTTGACCAAGGTCATGGCGCTGGAATGGGCCAAATACAACATTCAGGCAAACGCCATCCTGCCCGGATATTTCCTGACCCCGATGAGTACGGAATTCCTTAACAGTGATGAAGGAAAAAAGGTCGTCAAAGCTAATATTCCCATGCGGAGGGTTGCTCAAATTGATGAGCTTAAAGGCCTGGCCATCCTGTTGGCCTCACAGGGGTCCAGTTTCATTACAGGATCTTCTTTTACCATTGATGGCGGGCAGGCGTGCAGATGAGTCAACCTGGAAATCCAAACAATGGATAACAAAAGAATGCTGACTGAGGAGGCTTTTCAGAAGGTCAAGGACATGATCTTTCAGAAAAAACTGGCGCCCGGCCAGAAGTTGATCTACAGCGATCTCAGTAAGACATTCAAGATGTCACCAACACCGATTATCAATGCACTACATCGTTTGGAGCATGATGGAATCGTGAAATCCGTCCCGTTTAAAGGGTTCTACGTGAAAAAGATCGAACTGGCGGAGGCATGGGATCTTTTCGGTGTCAGGGAAGCTTTGGAAACATACATCGTGGAGCAGGCGATATTGGTTGCGAAACCTGAGGATGTATTGCTACTGGAAGAAAAATTCGCCCAACATGCTTTCTATAAACCAGAAATCTATGACCGCAAAAAATTTATTCTGGACAGCGAATTTCACATTCAACTGGCGTCAATGAGCAAAAACCAAGTGCTCACCCGGCAGTTATCAACATCATTTGAGCATTTCTACATACGCTTCAAATTCGACAATTTGGAACTGAGCAGATTGCAAAGTTCCGTCGAGGAACATCGACGTATTCTCGATAGAATAAAAAACAAGGATATTCAGGGCAGCCGTGAGGCAGTCCGCCACCATATACAGAACGCCAGGGACCACATCATCCGCTGCTTGAGCAGTGATGAGATTTATGGACAGGTATAAATGAACGCCATCAATCGTCAGCAAAATGAATCAGGACGCTTCCCCGGAGGTGTTCCCTCCGCCCATGTTGATCAGTTCGCACGCAACATGTTGCCAGCGAAGGAATACTGGCCCATTTTCGACTACTCCGGTAAAAATCTAACTCGCTATCCTGACTACATCAATGCAGCCGAAGAGATAATAGATACGGCGATCGCCGATGGATTTGGAGACAAGCCGGCCTATTACTTTGAAGGTGAAACCTGGTGCTACCGTTATTTACTCGATCGCGCTGAGCGAATAGCGCGTGTCCTTGTTGGGGATTATGGTCTCGTCCCCGGCAATCGTGTTTTGCTGCGATCCGGCAATAACCCTATGCTGGTAGCTTGCTGGCTGGCTGTCCTGAAAGCAGGTGGTATTTGTGTCATGACTGTCCCCATGCTCAAATCGGAAGAAATAAGCTTCGTTCTGAACCGGGTCGAAATTCGTTTTGCACTGTGCGAGGAATCATTGGCGGAAGACCTGGAAACGGCGCGGCAGTCATCACCTTCGCTCGAACAAATCGCTTACTTCACCCCAATGGGATCGGGTAAATCAAAAACAGCAGCGCTGGATCGCGCAGTAGAGATGAAGCCTGCAGGTTTTGCTAATGTTGCAACTGCGGCAGATGACATTGCATTGATCTCCTTTACTTCGGGCACTACAGGTAATCCAAAGGCTACCGCCCATTTCCATCGCGATATCCTTGCCATTGGTGATTGTTTTCCACGTGTATATACAGTAAATACAGAGGATATTATTTGCGGTTCGCCCACGATGGCATTTACTTATGGATTGGCTGTTCTCCTCATTTATCCACTGCGCTACCGTGCAACCGTTGCTCTCGTTCCTCATCCCACACCTGATAATATACTTCATGCCATTGAGCAACACCGAGTGACCAGCCTGTATTGTGTGCCAACTTCATATAATCAGTTACTTGGCGAGATCAATAAATTTGATATCAGCAGCTTGCGCAAGTGTGCTTCATCTGGGGAAAATCTACAGACTTCGCTATGGGAACGCTGGCATGAACAGACCGGAATCCGGCTCGTAAACGGCTTTGGTACAACAGAAATGATCTGTACCTTCCTGTCCGAATCCATGTCCGTTGACCGAATCGGGTCAGCAGGGAGGGCAGTGCCGGGTTATACCGCCGAACTCATCGATAATGAAGGACAGTTAATGCCCCCCAATTCACGCGGGACACTCGCTGTGCGCGGACCCACAGGGTGTCGCTATCTGGATGACCTGGCCCAGCAGAAAACCTTTGTTCAATATGGCTGGAATGTTACCAGCGATGTGTTCGTGAAAGATAAGGACGGTTACTTCTGGTTTGTGGACAGGGCGGATGACATGATCATCTCATCCGGGTACAACATCTCTCCTCAGGAAGTGGAGTGCGCATTAACCGAGCATCCACTGATTCGGGAATGCGCCGTCGTCGGCGTGGAAGACTCTGTCCGGGGTAAGCTGGTACGGGCATGCGTTGTCCTGAACGAGCCCGGGCGGGCGACGCAGGAGACAGTCATTGCCCTGCAGGAGTTTGTCAAAGACCGTATCGCCCCCTACAAGTATCCAAGGGATATACGCTTTTATGATGAACTACCAAAGACCTACACAGGCAAGATTCAGCGGCAACGACTGCGAATTGATTGACCCACTCCAATTACAAGTAACTCAATTCAGGGATTAAGCAACTCATCTGCAATTTGTTGTTGCCGCTGCAAATAGGCTTTGCGCCCTGAAAGCATCAGCAGCACCGCGATGGAAAGGGCGATGGCGATGATGATGGCCATTGCCGCCCCGACTTTCATGGTGTCTTTAAAATAGTAGTCGGTCATTAATGCCACTGCGGTCGGCCCGATGCCAAGTCCGATAAGGGCAGTCAATAATAAATACAGGGCACTTACCTGTCCACGTAATTCGTTTGGAGTAATCAGTTGCAGGCTTGCAGGTATCAGACCGGTCGTAATGGCACCACAAAACACCACCGCTGCAATCAGCGCCAATTGTATTTGTTCACCCAAATCAAGCAACATCAGCAAAGCGTGGAGCATTGCCAAGGCTGATGCGATAATCGTTATGTCCAAATGGGCAGCCAGGCGACCACCACGGAATCGTGCATCTGCAATCGTCCCGCCCAGCACCAGACCAGCGGTACCGAATGTCAGCAGAATTAACCCGAACGTCATTCCAATTTCTTTCGGTGTGTACTCGAATGCGCGAATGAAATAAGACGGTGTCCAGGAAAACAAGCTGTAGTTGGCAAGTGCGATAAATGAATTGCCGATAAGAAGTGCAAAATAGGCTTTCTTATATCGTTTTAGATAGGCAAGTACTGCACGGAGTGGCAACGTCCCCTCATTGTCGCTCAATCGTTCTTTACGTGCAGGTTCCCGGATAGTCAAGAGCAGGGCGATAATTAACACACCCGGAGTTGCGGCTAGCAGGAAGGTTAACTGCCATGGTCTGAACTGGCTCAAAAACGGTATTGAACTCATTACTGTGCGATTGGCCAATTCGGAAACCAGCCCACCAAAAATATATGCCATACCGGCACCGGCAAATATGCCCAGCGAGTACAGACTGATCGCCCGCCCTCTGTGGTCGCGGGGAAAATAATCGGAAATCATCGAATAGGCTGAAGGAGACAGTGCAGCCTCACCGACAGCGACGCCAATCCGTGCTGAAAACAACATAGTCGCATTACGGGCAAACCCGCAGGCCGCTGTCATCAGGCCCCAGAGTGTCACACCGAAAATAATGATTCTCTTGCGATTGCGTGTGTCTGCCAGTCTGCCCAGCGGGATACCGAAAATCGTATAGAAAATTGCAAACGTAAAGCCGTGCAGCAAACTAATGGCTGTATCACTGATTTGCAGATCTTGCTTGATGGGATCAATCAGTAAGGTCAGTATTTGCCGGTCCAGGAAAGAAACAACATAAGCCAGGAACAGGACGACAACGACCCACCATGCGTATCGTCGATTAGGGAAATCGGCTTCAGTGACCGGGTCATGTGCGCTTTTCATGTCTGACATCTATGATTCCAGTGTAATTTGGTGTCAATGGATGGTACTTCAGAGCGATCGATAATACGATTGGTGCTGATCTTCTTGATTGGGGTTAACACTTATTTCATGGCCGTTTTGAACACGGCTGCGTTAAGGTGATCGACAGTACTTAATCTATCGCCAGATAGCGGCAGCTTTCGGCATTCTTACCACAGGGTGAAACATACAAAAAATGAATGACATTGGGAGCATCATTGATCAGGGCAAGATAACCAGGCTACAAATTTCTGTTTTCTTTATTTGTCTTTTAATGAATATGCTGGACGGCATGGATGTCATGGTGATTGCGTATGCGGCGCCTTCACTGTCTGATACCTGGTCAATTGCCCCCACTACGCTGGGTACAGTTTTTAGTGCGGGATTACTGGGAATGACGCTAGGCGCCATGCTGTTGGCGCCGATTGCAGATAAAATCGGTCGGCGCCGCATGATTATCGCATGTGTGCTGGTGATGGGGTTCGGTACGCTTGCAACGGCCTTTACACAGACCGTTGCTCAACTCATAGCGCTTCGGATTTTGAGTGGACTCGGTATCGGCGCCTTATTGGCAACCGCAGCTACTATGACCGCTGAGTATGTGCCTGCACGATACCGGAATTTAATTATGAGCTCCGTGTTTGCAGGTTACCCATTGGGCGCGTTTCTTTCCGGCCTGGTGGCAGCGTCAGTTATTCCAATTTATGGCTGGACGTCTATCTTTGTTGTGGCAGGTGTTGCAACCCTTGCCACTGTTTTTCTGGTCTGGTTCATATTGCCCGAGTCCCTGGAATTCCTGATCAAAACCAGGCCGTCAAATGCGTTGAAGGAGATTAATCGGATTCTCGCCAGAATGGATCAACCGGTGCTTGAAACCTTACCTCCTGCCCCGTCCGGTGAAAAAATAAAACGTGCCAGTGTCGCCGCATTGTTTGCAGAGGAACGCAGGTCTCGGACCACCTGGTTGTGGATCGCTTTTTTTACCGCATTTGCAACCCTCTATTTTTTGGCCACATGGATACCCAAGCTGGCGAGCGGCACAGGATTATCACTTGAGTTGGCCATTTATGCGGGTACGGTTTTCAATCTGGGTGCGTTTATTGGAATGATATCCCAGGGGTATTTTTCACATAAATTCGGGCTGCGTAAAACCATCTGTGTTTTCCTGATTGGTACAGCCGTATTGATGGTCTTTTTTGGTATGTGGTCGAAACCTGCCGTGATCTTGACCATGTTTGGATTCATTGGTTTCGGATTGCAAGGTGGCTTTATAGGCCTGTATGTAGTCGCTGCACGTCTTTATCCCACCGAAATCCGCAATACAGGCATAGGCTGGGGAATCGGTGCGGGTCGCTTAGGTGCAATTATCGGACCAAAAGTGGGTGGCATACTGGTCGGAATGGGCTTGACCCTGACCACAAATTTCATGATATTTGCATTGCCATTGGTGCTTTCGGGTTTAGCGACCCTGATGATCGGAAAAATTGATGACAGCCAGCCGCCCGGAACTGAGTAGCCTGAATTCAGAAATCGATTTTGTCTGTAATTATGACTGCCTGGGTATGCCCTTGGCGACAGAGTAAAAGTCGTACCACTCTGAGTCAGAGCCCTCAAACCGCTTTTCAATCCTGACATCCACCAGATAGGGACGTCCTTCGCGCATGGCCGTTTTACAACGCTGCAATGCGCCTTTCAGGTCTTCCGGCTTGTCCACGCGTTCACCTTTAATATCATAAGCACCTGCCATCTTCACGTAATTGATGTCAGGGTGATCAAGCTTCACTCCAATGTATTTACCGGTCTTTTGGATTCTTCCTTGGTAGAAGTTCTGAATCATCCGGTTGGCTTGGTATTCACGGTTGTTGAAGATCACGATGCCAATGGGAACCTCGTAGCGGCTGGCTGACCAAAGTGCCTGGCTGCCAAAATTGAAACAACCGTCTCCAGTCAGGCACCAGACTTCTTTGTCCGGGTTGCCAATTTTTATGCCAATGGCTGCGCCGACGCCCCAGCCGAGTATGCCTGAGGTCGTAAGATAATTTTTGCGGCGTTTTGCAGCTGGCCTGGTATGGTCAAAAGTCAAATAATGACGGGGATAGGAGTCGGAAGTGATCAACTCTGTGATGATTTCAGCGTTGGCGTCTATCGCGTGGTCCAGTTCAATCATAAGCCGGGAAGTTGCAACAGGCGTGTTGTCCCATTCATCCCGGGCTTTTTGCTCGAAAAACTGCCGTCGCTGTGAGGTATATTCATGCAGCTTTCGCGTACGCTCGGTGATTTCCGGCGTATTCAGTTTTCTTTTCTTCAATTCTGCTAAAACCAGGCGAGAAGTGGTTTCGATGCTGGCAATAGCAGCAATATCCACGGGGTAGTTGCGGCCTACCTCAGCGTCCACAAGACTGGTGTGAATGATCATGGCGTCCCGGGAGATAATGGGCTCCTTGGGCAAAGTGAAAGTCTGGAACATGGGTCCCCCAATGCTCCAGAAGCAATCGATGTCTGGCAGGATAGATGGATCTTCATTGAGTTCGCCGACGAAATTGGGATGTGTGGTTGGGAAAACGCATGCGATCTTCACCGAAAGCATTACCATCGCGCCGATGATTTCTGCTATCTCGGCAACGACTTCGCTGATTTCGTATTTGATGCATTCATTACCGAGAAACAGGGTGGGTGTTTTGGCGTTCAGTAAAGCATCGACAATGCGCTCTACATGCCCACTGGGAGGTGGCACCTCCTTTTCAACACGCGAACGACTGCGAGGAATTATCTCTACTGCATCAATCTGTTTTTCCCACAGATCCTTAGAAAACGTGATAAATGTCGGCCCCCCCGGTGGCGCTTCGGCGAGCAGGAAAGCCCGTCTCAGAACTTCGGGGATGGTTTCAGGGCTCATCACGTCCCAAACCCACTGAGTGTAATCCCGGGGCAGTTCCGTCAGGTTGGGAGATTCCAGGAACCCATCTTGCCCGCGAAAATCTGTAGATTGGCGTCCTGCTGTTATGACGACCGGTATGCGGTCACGATAACTGCCTGCAAGCTGACCCATGGCGTACGCCACACCCGCAACGGAGTGCAGTTGGACGATGGGCGTGCGGCCCGTGGAACGGGAGTAACCATCCGCCATGGCCATGACAGCATTCTCATGGATACAGGTCGTATACTGAATTTCCGGACGGTCTGCAAAGGCATCAAGCAAGCCCACTTCTTCAGAGCCAGCCAGTCCGAAAATATAAGGTATTTCCCAATCCAGCAAGAACTCTGCCATGACCTCGCCGCCCGTTAAACCCTTGACGACTCGCCCTTGTTCTGGTTTGTCGATGACGAGCGTTGAATTCACTGAGTTCCCCGCCGCAAGACTGTTGGCAATGGTGCTTGCACCCGCCACCGAAATACCAGCCTGGGCCAGTTGGCGGACGAAGGCTCTGCGATCAATTTTTTTGTCGACAAATAATTTGAATAATTCATACATAGGAGTTGTCGTGTTTGGTAGTTAATCTGCACATACTAAAACCGTCATCAAAAATGCCACATAAATCTTCAGATGTATAAAAAAAATGGGGCACCCACATAACGTGGACGCCCCATGTTTCCTTCTCCTGTGATAAGAGGTCAGAATTTACGCGAGAACCCCAATTCCCAGGTACGTGGCAAACCCGGCTGCCCCATGATCTGGCCGACACTGCGATACTCGTCCCACTTGGTGAGATAGTACACCTTGTCCGCCAGGTTCCGCACCACAAACTCAATGGTCCAGTCCTGATCCGGGCTATCCCACCACAGGCGTGCGTTGCTGATTGTATAGGAATCGATCAGGTTCAGGGGGTCATTGGTCGGTACGGTGTAGACTTCGCCCTGGTGATTGGCATCCAGGCGAACATGGAAGTTCCCCCGCTCGGATGCCGGGAAGCTGTACTGGATGCCCACGCTGAACTTCTCCTCCGGCGTGTAGGGCGTGATCATGTCTATCGGGGCGATCACGCTACCCGTCAGCACGTTGTCATCGAAGATCTCCGTGTACTTGAAGTCCAGGAAGCTCGCAGCCGCATTGATGGACAGGCCCTCCGTCAGATACCATTCGACTTCAAACTCCAGGCCCTTGATTTCGGCATTGCCGACATTCTTCGGCTGGAGACAAGGCGGCCCGAAAAAGGGCGGAATTCCAATCTCGCACTGCAGCAGCCTCAGCTGGACGTCATCGTATTTGGTGAAAAATGCCGCGGCGTTCAGTCTCAGCGTGTTGTCCAGCAGGGTACTTTTGAAACCGATTTCATAGGAAGTCAGGGTTTCCGGGTTGAACGAAGCCAACTGTACCGGGAAGAAAGGCCGCGAGTTAACACCGCCGCTTTTGTAACCGGTCGATGCGCTGGCATACATCATCATATCATCCGAGATGGCGTAGTTGGCCGCCACGCGCCAGTCAGTTACCGTATCTTCGAAATGATCTTCCAGCCCATTCATGCCGCTCAGGCGGAGATTGATAAAATCAAAGAATTGAACCGGCACAAACGGGTGAGAGGCGTCCGGAAATGTCGGCCCAAAGCTGCCGATATCCGAGCCGTCGGGGTTGTGCCTGAAATGGGTGTAGTCCTTGGTTTCATCGGAATACCGGACACCACCACTGATGTCCAGTCGGTCACTGATATGCCAGGTGCCGTGAGCGAATACTGCCCAGGTTTTCGCCGGTGTTGGATCGGGACCGTGGATAAAGTCGATCAGCGCATAATTCAGGTTAACCCGCGCTTCGTAATGGCTGTTCTGATCCAGGTAAAAGCCACCGATGGTGTAATCCACGTTGCCCATGGAGCCATTGAGTCGAATTTCCTCGGTGTGCTGCCAGTTATCCAGCCGGTTGTCCAGTTGCGTGACGGGTATCGGCGACAGGTCCGAGTCCCAGGTCATCCACGCATCCCATTCGCGATATGCGGCAATCCAGACCAGTTCCAAATTGTCGCTGATCGTCCAGTTGAGGTTCATGGCTACCCCCGACTGGTTGAGATAATTGCGCGATGGGTTGTGGTTCGGCTTCCAGGGCGCCGAAATAGTAATTGGCCCGCCTCCCCCCGGGACACCCGCGTCAAGATAGTGCGGGCCAACGTCGGTGAGTGTCGCATAGTTGACGTAGGGATCATTGATCGGGTCGTTCGCGTTACGGAACTCTCCATAAGGCACAAAGTTATGGTCCCTGTAGTAAACGGGGGTGTCCTCGTCGTAGCTGATGGCCGGATTCAGGAAATGGCCGTCCGCGGTCGGATCCAGCAGGCTGCCACCCGGCAATACGATGCTCTCAATGAGTGTCCGGTCTGCCCAAAGCAGGGTCATACCCGGCGCCCCGGACTTGTCGTTCAGGTAGTCGAAGCTGAAGTTGATTTCCACATTGTCACTGACCAGCCAGCGCAGTTGCGCTCGCGCGGTCGTATAACTCTTGCCGCCCCACTTGTCCAGCAGGCAGCCGGCCCCGCCTTGGTTGGTCGGTAGACCGGAGCCGGGGTGGGTGCATTCATAATCGAGCACGTCGATGTGACCGTCCCTTTCGCGGGCAGCACCTGCCACGCGGGCGTACAGGCGGTCAGGCACCAGTGTGATATCGGTGCTGGCGCGGACATCCACCTTGTTATAGGAGCCATAAGATACTTTAGCCATGCCACCGCCATCTTCATCCGGTTTGCGCGTGTACAACTTGATCGCGCCACCGATCGAATTACGGCCGGCCAGGGTGCCCTGCGGACCACGCAGAATCTCGACCCGTTCAAGGTCCAGCAAGTCGAGCAGGGATCCGGTCAGCTGCGTGTAGTAAACGTCATCGACATAAATACCCACACCCGGTTCGAGTGCCGGGCTGAAGTCGGTCTGGCCGATTCCCCGTATGAAGGCCATCATGCCGGAGCGCGCCATGCCGCCCGGCATAAGCGAAACGTTCGGAGCCTGCGTCGCTACTTCATAGATGCTCGTCTGTCCCCTGGCGTCCATCATTTCAGCAGTGATCGCGGTGATGGCGATGGGTGTTTCCTGCAGATTGGTTTCGCGAAATTCTGCGGTAACTAGAACCTCTTCAAGTTGACCTGGCGCCTCTTGATCATCCGTGGCCTGGTCTTGCGCATGAACCGATCCAGCTGCGAAAGCGATACCGAGCAGGATAGTGGCTGGCTGTAAATAACTCTTTCTAATGTTCATTTTAATAGTCATTACTCCTCCTAAAAACCATGATAGAGACTGTTGGCGATTTTCGGAAATACACTATAAAAACATAATGTTGAAAAAATATCGAGCTTCGTATTAACACATTTCCAATTAAAGAAAATGAAAGCAACAGTGCTTGTAAGCATTAATTCCGACTCAATTCAACAGTTTTCACATTACTATGTTTAACGTATTATTTACATTAATTTTATTTTATTTACAATGAATTCTTGTGTGTTTAGTATGAAATGTACACCCGGCCAGAAGCCGGGATCCAGAAAAAATGAAGGTCGAAACAATCGGGTGTTAACTTACACTCTGGCCTCAAAATACCAGGCTCGTTATATTTCAAAAACATGCTGGACGCCATATTCATCCAGCGATTCGCTGAAATTTTTCGTGGCCGTGGCAATACCTGACTCCTTAAACGATGATGGCGCAAAACAAAAAACAAATTCTTCCAAAGCAACGCGGAAGTCATATGCGGATCGTAATCTGAGTCGGGTATGTCCGGGAACGAGCTGGCGTCATAATTAATGGTTCCGGAAGACTTCTTATGAAATACTATTGTCGCCATGGCGGCAAAATAACCATCGGGAGCATTCAATGGCAACAATAGTCGGCGGTATCGCCACTTCTCATACACCAACGATCGGGTTTGCCCTGGATGCCAACAAGCAGGACGATCCTGTCTGGGCGCCCATTTTCAAAGGTTATGAACCCGTTCAGAAGTGGTTTCGGGACAAACAACCAGATGTCCTGTTTTTCATCTATAACGATCACGTCACATCATTCTTCTTTGATCATTACTCCCACTTCACACTCGGTGTGGGTGACGAGTTTCCAGTTGCTGATGAAGGTGGTGGCGCCCGGGATTTACCGCCTGTCAAGGGTCATCCGGCGCTTGCCCAGCACATTGCCAACTGTCTGGTGGCTGACGAGTTTGATCTTTCCTTCTTTCAAAACAAAGGCATGGATCACGGCTGTTTTTCGCCACTTTCCTTATTGCTGCCACACGAACCTGAGTGGCCTGCGGCGTTGGTGCCTTTGCAAGTCGGGGTTCTGCTGTTTCCGATACCGTCGGCAAAACGCTGCTTCAAGTTGGGCCGGTCTTTGCGACAGGCGATTAAAAGCTATCCTGAGGATCTGAAGGTCGCCATTGTTGCCACCGGTGGTTTATCCCACCAGGTACACGGTGAGCGTGCGGGCTTTAATAACACAGACTGGGACATGGAATTTCTGGACTTGCTGGAGAAAGACCCCGAGGCGCTAACGGACATCACGATTGCCGAATATGCCAAGCTTGGCGGCGTCGAGGGCGCTGAAGTCATCATGTGGCTGATCATGCGAGGTGCACTTTCAAAGACCGTCAAGAAGCTCCATCAGACCTATTACCTGCTTTCAATGACGCCGATCGTCAGTGTGATATATGAAGATGACTCAGATGAGGAACCGGCGGAAAGTCTTGATGCTTATCGCGAACGCGTCGGCAGTCAGTTAGCCGGTATCGGGGATATCGAGGGCACTTACCCGTTCACACTGGACAGAAGTGTCAAGGCATACCGCATCAATAAATTCCTGCACTCTCTTATTGTTTCTCAGCATCGCGAATTATTTTTGCTGGATCAGGAGCAGGCTTTTGAGCAAGCCGGGCTGTCGTTGGTCGAGCGGGAAATGATACGTGAGCGCGACTGGCGTGGAATGATTCACTATGGTGTGATTTTTTTCATGCTCGAGAAACTCGCTGCAGTCATCGGTACGACCAATTTGCATATTTATGCCGCGATGCGAGGTGAATCACTGGATGAATTCCAGAAGACCCGCAATGCGCAGGTATTGTATTCAGTTGCGGGCACAGATGATGGCAAAACTGATTGGGATACTTCAAATTAATCCACGTATCTGTTTTTGATCAAACGTAATCGTTAGAATCAATACCTGATGGAACAATGAGTAGTTTTGAAAAAATCATGATGTACAAAAATTTAGCAGAGAAAATTCAATCGATCGGCAATCCCGTGGATATGCTGCGTAACTCGCAGGCCGGTCCCAATGTTTACCCGGGTGTGCCGGCGGAATTCACCAATTGGCGGGATGAGCAGCAGGCATGGCAAAAATCCTGTGTGCTTTTCGATCAGTCCTATCACATGGCTGACCTGGCTGTGGAAGGACCAGGGGCGTTAAAATTGCTGTCGTATCTGGGCTTTAATAGCTTCAATGGTTTTCAAATTGACAAGGCCAAACAGTTCGTACCTTGCAGCCATGATGGTTACATCATTGGCGATGTCATTTTGTTTTACCTGGCTGAAAATCAGTTCAATCTGGTGGGACGTGCTCCCGCCTTGAATTGGGTTCAGTTCCATGCTGAAACTGGCGGATTTGATGTTGGTGTCGAGCTTGACCGGCGAACGGCTGATCGATCAGACCAAAGTCATCGCAAGTCCTATCGTTTTCAGGTTCAGGGTCCCAACGCCATGATGTGCATTGAGAAAGCATTGGGCGCAGCGCCACCTGACCTTAAGTTTTTTAACATGACAAGCCTTGAAATTGCCGGTAAACAGGTACGGGCGTTGCGTCATGGTATGGCCGGTCAACCCGGCTTTGAGTTTTTTGGTCCATGGGAAGATGGAGAGGCTGTAAAAACAGCCTTGATACGAGCTGGCGAAGAATTCGATATGCGACGAGTCGGTGGCCGGGCCTATTCCTCCAATACCCTGGAGTCCGGCTGGATTCCATCGCCGCTCCCGGCTGTTTATTCGGGCGAAAAAATGAAGTCTTATCGGCAATGGTTGCCGGCAACAGGCTACGAAGGTTCGGCATCGATTGGCGGAAGTTTGTACTCAAACAATATTGAAGACTACTATTTTTCTCCGTGGGATCTTGGCTATGGTTCATTCGTGAAATTTGATCATGATTTTATTGGTCGTGAAGCGATGGAAGAATTGCAACGTGCACCGGCGCGCAAAAAAGTGACGCTTGCGTTGAATAATGAAGACGTGCTTCGTGCGATAGGCTCGCAACTTGAAAAGGGTGACCGTGCCAAGTTTATGGAATTTCCGTCAGCGGTCTATTCCATGCATCCATTTGATAAAGTTACAGTGAATGGCGAGACGGTCGGTGTGTCTACCTGGGTTGGGTACAGTTCAAATGAGCGAACAATGCTCACACTGGCGGTTATGGATCAGGAATATGCGAAACCTGGAACAGAAGTTATTTTTGTTTGGGGTGAAGAAGGTGGCGGCTCGTCCAAGCCTACAGTTGAGCGACATGCACAGACCGAAATTCGTGCAGTTGTCAGTCCCGCGCCTTATGCAGAAGTTGCCCAGAAATCGTATGTTGACACGGACAGCTGGCGTTCTACCAGTAGCTGATCGTTATCCGCTACAATGCAATGATGACAGATTTTGTTTCCATGTAGGATTCAACACCCATTCTCGAGTACTCACGTCCCAGGCCGGAGTGTTTGAAACCGCCGAAGGGTAACGCGGAATCTATCACACCATGACAATTCCCCCACACTGTACCGGCCTTGATTCTGGCTGCGGCTTTGTGCATCACACCGACATCTTTTGTCCACACGCTGGCTGCGAGTCCGAATGGGGTGTCATTCGCACGACCGATCACATCATCCAGGTCATCGAACCGTTGCGCCACCAGAACGGGTCCAAAAATCTCTTCCCGTACAACGGACATGTCAGGGCTGACGTCTGCCAGGATGGTGGGTTCAACGAAATACCCGTTGGATGACGGGGCTTTGCCACCAGCCACAAGCGAGGCACCTGCCTTGCGACCTTGCTCGATGTAACTCAAAACCCGATCCTGTTGCTCAGCGGAAACCAGTGGTCCCATCTGGCTCCCCTCATCAAGAGATGGTCCCATGCAGATGGAACTGGCTTTTTGTGAAAGTTGTTCCAGCAACTGGTCATAGATGTCGCTGTGTGCAAACAGACGGCTACCTGCAATGCAGACCTGTCCGGAGTTGAAGAAGATCGCATCGGCGGCCCCCTGAGCCGCCATGGCCACATCTACATCCGGCATCATGATAACCGGTGATTTTCCACCCAGTTCCAGTGTGACCCGTTTCAGCGTATCGCTGGCGTTGCGCTGAATGATTTTTCCGACTTCAGTGGAGCCGGTAAAGGCGATTTTGTCGACGTCCGGGTGACGGACCAGCATATCGCCTGCGGTCTCACCCAGACCGGTGATGATGTTGATCACCCCTGCAGGGATTCCGGATTCCAGTATCAAGTCGCCGAGCCGCAAAGCGGTCAGCGATGTTTGTTCAGCCGGTTTCAGGACCATGGTGCATCCCGCTGCCAGGGCGGGACCAATCTTCAGCGTCGCCATGATGAGTGGGAAATTCCAGGGGATGATCTGGGCAGCCACACCGATGGGCTCACGGCGCACATAGGCGTGAAAAGAACCGCTGGGCAGAATGGTCGGATCAATGGTTTCTCCGGACATCCGGGTCGCCCAGCCTGCCATGTAACGCAAAGCCCCTGCCGCAGCGGGCAGATCCACCGCGCTTGCGATGGTCAGCGGTTTACCGTTATCGATGGCTTCCAGTTCAGCGAGTTCAGCCGCGTTTTCCTCGATCAGGTCCGCAAGGCGATGGATGAAAGCTTCACGCGCTACTGGCGGGAGTCCTGTCCAGCGACCGTCATCGAAAGCCGTACGAGCGGCCGCCACAGCCCGATTGACATCCTCTCTTGATGCGTCGGCAATTGAGCTGACGGTTTGTCCTGTTGAGGGATCAATGACATCCAGAATTTTGTCTGTTGTTGGTGTTATCCAATCTCCTCCGATCAGTAAAGCAGGGCGGCGATTCAGGAGTGTTTTTGCGGACTTAGAATACCCGGGCTGAGGGGCGATTAGTGCTGACAATGTAAGCTTCCTTTTAAAAATTACGCTTGATTAATATTATGATCAACAGATCTTAATTGCAAACAGGTTCCAGAGTGAGAGATATATATGACATTCGCGATTCATATTCATGTTGACGCTGATTCCTGTGCATGCCATGGTTCCGCTACTGCTTTTGAAATATTTTTTCAAAGGGCGCCATGGTGGTTTCGTACGCGTAGTTCACGATTCGGTCCAGTGGCCATTCCCGCGCCTCGGCAGACAGCACTTCAATTCCAACCGGGCCACGATAGCCGGAGGCCCATAATTCCTTAACAAAACCATCAACATCCATCTCTCCATCACCACAGAACTTACGGTGGCAAGTGGTTTCAGTGAGATGATCCATACCTTCCGGTGTTTCAATATAGCCATCGTTTAATTCGACACTGGTCAGAAAACGGGGTGGTATGGCGCTAACCTGACTGGCAGAAATACCGAGTTTGACCATGTGCCAGTAATCGATAACAACACCACCATTTTTTGCATCGGCGCCCTCCAGCATTGTGAGGGTGTCTTCAAGCGTGTTGATCATTGAAAACGGCATCAACTCGAAACCGATACGGGCGCCGTAATCAGCCGCCTCAGAACACAAGCTTGCAAATGAGTCGATCAATTTATTCAAAGGCGTTACTTTATGTTCGAAGTCGCCAACTTTCACATGGCTGGCATCAAGCACTTCGGATGCCCGCAAAAGTTTGATTTTCTCAATATCAGACTGCCGTTTCTCTTCTCCATCCAGAAACCAGTCACGCAGAAATTCAAGTTCCAGATGGATTATGCCGTTGTCATCCAGAATTTGTTTCATGTCTTTCAAGCTGTACTTGAGAAGGATATTTTCGAGATCCGCGTGCCAGATACCCATGCCTCTGAAACCCACATTCGATAAGGCTTCGACGCGGTCGCGAAAATCAAAAGGGCTGTATTCATGATCGGAATGCGGGTAGGCACGTCCTGCTATGGTCCAGTATGAACCGAGCAAGTCAACCCGATTGTGTGCTGCAGATTTGACAACCATTTTTTCACCTGCTGTTGTAAATGGCAAGCAATGCTATTGGGACATTTCAGACCCGGATAGTCAAATTACAATGCGGGTTTCGCTATGAAATTTACCATTTCCAGGCTGAATTTTAAGGCGGTGATTTGACTTTTCCAGTGCCAGACCGCACGGTTCGGTTTGAGAAATTTTAATTTTCGTTTCGGGCTTTACCAAGGAACAAGGCTTGCCTATCGATGACGGGTATATGGAGCGCGTTGCCTTTTCAAGGTGTATTGACGATGAATGATTACAAGGACCGATGGAATGCCGCGCGGGTCGAGGTCGAAGATGGTGTAGCATGGTATCACGCTGAATCGGCTGGAAAAACGCAACGCTAATGAATCCTCGTTACGACAAGACAATCAAACCAGGACTGGATACTTACCAGGGCTAATGACCACAAAAACGATGAAAATCGGCAGAAATTGCGGCAATGCAACGGGCAAGCGGCAACAAATTCTGGATGTAGCGTCGACATACTTTCAGACCTTTGGCTACGATGGCTCAAGCATCAGTGCAATGGCGCGGGAATCCAGAATATCGAAGGAATCCATTTACCGGTACTTCAAGAGCAAAAATGCCCTCTTCATGGCAGTCATCGATCAGGAACTCGCGCAATACAAAAAGAAAATTACGCATTTGATGGATGACTTGCATTCGGGGAATCTTCGTGAGTCGCTGGTCATTATAGCCGAAACGCTATTGTCCTTGCTGATGAATGATCATCAGCAAGCCGTGCGCAGATTAATATTTAATGAAGTCAGGCGATCGCCGGAGATTGGTCGCTATTACTATAAGATTGGTCCCTCCCTTGCCTACGAGAATCTTGAGAAATTCTTTTCATCGGTGCATGACGTAACCAAATTTTCGCCAAGAAATCTCAGCCATTGCTTTATGGCACTGGTATTACATGAACTCATGCTTGAGCGGTCTTGTGGTGTTCGCGCAAAACCAACGGCAGATGAGATTAGCGAACTTGTAGGTCCCATTGTCGACAATTTCCTGAAAGCGTATTTTAATGCAGGACGTTATGATTGAAAAAAATTATCTACCTGGACTGGGAATCACGGTCATCGCACTGGCTGTCTTGGTCTTGCAGGCCTGTGAAGGCGAGAAGTCTTCACCGGCAGCCATAGCCGGGCCTGAGGCCGTTGTTCCCCAGGCAGCGGCTGCAGTCAATGCAGATCGCATAATCCATGCCGACGATGAGTCCGGCAACTGGCTGACACACGGCCGAACCTACGATGAGCAGCGTTTCAGCCCGCTGCAACAGATAAACGTTGACAACGTCTCCAGGCTGGGTCTTGCCTGGTACTACGATCTGGATACAAATCGCGGCCAGGAAGCCACGCCGCTGGTGGTTGATGGTGTGATGTACGTTTCGACAGCGTGGAGCAAGGTAAAAGCGCTGGATGCCCGCACCGGTGAACTGATCTGGGCCTATGACCCGCAGGTGCCTGGTGCCGTGGCGGTGTTTGCCTGCTGCGACGTGGTGAATCGCGGAGTCGCTTTGTGGCAAGGCAGGGTCTACCTCGGCGCCCTCGATGGCCGCCTCATTGCGCTGGATGCGCAAACCGGTAAAGAGGTCTGGACCGTTCAGACGACCGATCCGGATAAGCCCTACACCATCACAGGAGCGCCGCGGATCGTCAAGGGCAAGGTCATCATTGGCAATGGCGGCGCCGAATTCGGTGTTCGCGGATATGTATCCGCCTATAACGCAAGCAATGGTGCGCGAATCTGGCGCTTCTTCACCGTGCCGGGCAATCCGGAGGATGGCTTTGAATCACCTGCCCTTGAACGCGCCGCTGCTACCTGGAACGGTGAGTGGTGGAAGCTCGGTGGTGGAGGAACGGTATGGGACTCCATCGCATACGACCCTGAGCTCGATCTGCTTTACATTGGCACGGGCAACGGCTCACCCTGGAGCCAGCACATCCGCAGCCCGGGCGGTGGAGACAACCTCTATCTTTCGTCCATCGTGGCATTGAAGCCGGATAACGGCGAGTATGTCTGGCACTACCAGACGACGCCGGGAGAAACCTGGGACTTCACGGCTACCCAGCACATGATTCTGGCTGACCTGGAGATTGGTGGCCGCGTGCGCAAAGTCATCATGCAGGCCCCGAAAAACGGATTTTTCTATGTCCTGGATCGTGAATCCGGCGAATTCCTGTCGGCTGAGCCGTTTGTCCCGGTCAACTGGGCCGAGCGCATTGATCCGGAGACCGGAAGACCCGTGGAGAAT
>JAZFUZ010000095.1:0-7170 GCA_036447475.1 Lysobacterales bacterium
CGACCTGGCAGGTTTGGATATTGGCTACAAGGCCCGTCAGGCGCTACCGGACCGCCCGGACCATCCGGCAACCCACGTTGCCGATCAGTTGGTCGAAATGGGGCGCATGGGCCAGAAAACCGGCGCGGGTTATTACCGCTATGATCCAGCAACCCGTAAGCGGTCAGCGGATCCGGAAGTGGAGGCTTTGATTCGTGCCGAGGCGGAGCGGCTGGGAATCGAGCCCCGCACCATTGGCGATGAAGAGATTGTCGCCCGGGTGATCTACCCGCTGATCAACGAAGGTGCAAGCATCCTGGAAGAAGGCATTGCCCAGCGTGCCGGCGATATAGATATTGTTTATGTCTACGGTTATGGATTCCCCGCGCATCGCGGTGGGCCGATGTTCTATGCCGATACGGTGGGTGCTAAAGCGGTCTACGACAAGATTTGCGAGTTCCGCGATACGCTACGGGCAGACGATTGGCAGCCTGCGCCTTTGCTCGAAAAGCTGGCCGCTGAAAACGGGCGGTTTAATTCGTAGGAACTCGCTCCGCGGAAACAGGAGTGCTCTTCTGCTCGTCCGCCGACCATATGGCGGATGTGCAGGCGGGCCATGTCGTTAGCCCGCATATTGCACCAGTATCCCGGATGATGGCGCTGGACAGCTGCGGCTGGACACCGGGCTGGACCGAAAGCCATAGCCGTGGTCTATAGATAGAGGGAAGACCAAGTCCAGACGTAGCTGGACCAGCCAGGGCCGGGATAGGTCTCGGGCCGGGAACAAACTGTACTTCTGAAATAGTAATAAAAAGAAGCATATTCTTCACAATATTCAGCACTATATCAAGAGGCCAGAGACCGACTGGTGCAATATGCGGGTTAGTGGAGAAGTCAGACACGGGGAAGCCGTGTTCCCGCAGTTCGCGGAGTATTCCTTCTTTCTCGGCCAGTCCGTTTTTCAGCGCAATACCGACAAAAAGATGGGCTTCCGAGCGGTCCGCGTAGCGGTAATTAAATGTGTGGTGTAGCTACTTCCTGATGGGTGCGCACAAAATATTTAAGACCCCAACGTAACAGCAGCACGCCAATTATTGCCGCCAGCGCACTGATCAATGACATGGAGTAACCCACCAGGGTTTCATCCCGGAAGACAAAATCGGTGCACAGAGCCACCAGCGTGCTGCCACCCGTAATACCGAGGATATTCATTGACAAGAAAAACAGGGCAGTTACCTGGGCCCGCATCCGGTTGGGCGCCATCAATTGCAGGGCCGCCGCCGATGTGGCCAGGGGGAAACTGGCAAAGAACAAGGCCAGGGCCAGCAAAGCCAAACTGCCCGCGAATCCCGTCACCTGTGAGAACAGCGCCGCGGGAATTACCATGCCCAGCCCGCCGATAATACCGGTTCTCAGTGGAGCGTCATGGAAGCCCCGGCGGGTCAGATGATCGATAATCCAGCCACTGGCAAGAACACCAGCGCTATTGCCGATCAATACCACCATGCCCAGGTACAGGCCCACCTCGTGCACTGGCATGCCGTATTTGCGCAAAAAGTAAGCCGGCCCCCAATTCATCAAGGCAAACAGCGACAGCGACATGAAACCGAAGCCCAGATAATGGGCGGCAAAGGTCGCCTTGTGCTCGTTGATATAGCGCAATACCGCACCGAAACTGAACTCCGCGGCCACCACATCACCCTGCGCGTCAGTGCGTATGGCCAATCCTTTGCGTGCGGGATCCTTTACTGTGAGATAAAACAGAGCAGCCACCAGCAGCCCCGGCAGACCCACCATGAAGAAAGTCATTTGCCAGGGTTTTACCGGCCCGATCAGGGGCAGTGTCTGGACGCCCCACTGCTCAACCACTGCAATTGCCGCCCCGCCAATGATAAGAGCCAGACCACCACCCAGGAAGGAGCCGCTGGAATACACCCCCAGCGCCAGCCCTAACTTTGATTTGGGAAATAAGTCGGTGATCATCGAATAAGCTGCTGGTGACAGCGCCGCCTCACCTACGCCAACTCCCATGCGAGAGAGAAACAATTGGATAAAGTTGTTCGCTATGCCGCAGGCCACGGTTGCCAAGCTCCAGACAAAAATACCGACCGAAATGATGACCGGCCGTGAACGGGAATCTGCCAGGCGTGCAATTGGAATTCCAGCTACCGCGTAGAGCATGGCGAATGCCAGACCGTGCAACAGGCTGAACTGGGTGTCGGAAATCTGTAAATCAGCTCGTATAGGTGTTATCAGCAGGGAAATAACCTGGCGGTCAATGAAGGAAAAAACATAGGCCAGCATGCACAGTGAAACGATATACCAGGGATAGGCCAGCGACTCAGTCGACTCACTTTTATCTGCACCAGTCAATGTCTGTTCCATGGTATTAGCCCGCATATTGCACGAAGGGTCCGGAATTTGCAGTGTAGCTGGCAATACAGTTTGGTCGTTCCTGCACATCCGTGTGCTCGACGACACCGGGACTCCTGTCCAATGATCGATCGTTCAAACAAGCATTGCCATAGCTATGGTTTTTGAAGAATCGGACGAAATGTGAAGCCAGATGCGCTGCAAAACCGGATAGGGACAACTGTCTTTTCCGCATGGCAATCCTTTTAGATATAAGCTATTAAATTTACTCATAAATAGTCATACAATCGTTCGCCTTCGTGCAATATGCGGGTTAACCACTCCGTAGGGTTTCACTCATTAAGGTAAACGCCTCGGAAGCATCCCAGGGGTCGACATGCACTTCAATCAGTAGCGGGCCGGGGCCGGTGTGGGCTTGCGCCTGCTCCAGTGCCACTTCCAGTTCCCCTTCCGTATGAACATCCAGGCCAGAACCACCGAATGCAGCTGCCAACCGGTGGTAGCGCCAGTCCGCAATATCGTTAAAGGGGCCGTCATGAATCAGTCGCTCTGCGGTATACCCTTTGTTGTTGACCACAAACACAATGGCGGGACAGTCATAGCGCGCCATACTGGACAACTCCTGAGCAGTCATCTGGAAGGAGCCATCACCTGCCAGGGCAATTACCCGCTGCCGGGGCTCCGCTGCGAAGCAGGCACCAAAGGCTGCGGCAAATCCCATACCGATAGAGGCCCAATAACAGGACGCCAGGTAAGTGACGTCACGGGGGAACTGCAAATGGGTAATATTAATCGCACAGCCGGCATCGGCCGTCACGATATCACCGGGTCGAAAAAAGTGAGCCATGCGATCGTAGAATCGTTTGTTGGTCATAGGCGCAGTGGGCACAGGCTCATACAGCGAATCTGTTTTGTGAGAAAACAACTGTTGCGGCGCCGTGCTGTCTGGCCCACCAACGGGCAATGCCTCAATCAATCCATCAATTAGGTCCGCCAGAGGAACCTCGCGATAGGTGCCGGCTGCCGTTTCCACCTGCTGATCCAGTGCCACCACCACCTGATCAGCTGACAGCCCGGCAGTAAAACCACCGAGGTTAAAATCAGACAACACCACTCCGAGAAAGATCACCGTGTCGGCGCTTTCCACGTAGGCACTGACTTCCGCCAGACTGCCGGCACCCTGGTAGGCGCCGATGCACTGAGGATGTTGCTCCAGAAAATCCGCCTTACCTACAAACATGGATGCAGTCGCCAGACCGGTCTTCTCCAGCAACGTCAGTATTTTGTCCTGCAAGCCTTCCCGGTGCACTTCGTGTCCGGGAATGACCACGCAGCGTTCACCTTTTTGAACGCGCACAAGAATGTCGCTCACCGCCGCTGCCACCGCTGCTTCGTCCCGCAGCGCCGCTACCCGCTGGAAGGCAGCGGGTGCGATGCAGGGATTCGCTTGGACATCGGCGGGAATCTCCAGAAATACCGGTTTGTTTTGCGACAGGCAGATCCGCAAGGCCTCGTCGATTTTAGCGGGAGCCTGCTCCGGGTCATCCAGCAAGGTGGCGTAAGCGGTAATCTGTCCGAAAATCTTCAGGGAAGCATCGTATTTCTGCGGCAGGGTGTGATGCAACAGTGGCTGATTCTGATAAGCTTCGGTGCTGGGCCCACCGGAAATTACCAGCAGGGGGACACTCTCCGCATAGGCGCCCGCCACCGCATTGACAATGCTGAATGAACCCGGGCCGTAGGTCACCGCCGCCACTCCCAGCCCCTTCAATCGTGCATAGCCATCCGCGGCATAACCTGCGTTCAACTCATTACAGCTTGCAATATGGCTGATCTTGCTGTTCTCCATGGCGCGGAAAAACGGCAGAATGAAATCACCGGGAATTCCAAAAATGTGCGCAACACCCAGTGCGTGCAAACGCGTCAGTAAGTAATCCGATACGGTCATTGTCATAGTGTCAGCTGTCTCAACTTATTTCATGCGGATCGTGATCCACTTCCACTCGGTTAAAATATCCAGGTCCGCCTCGGTACCTTCACGCCCGAAACCACTCAGGCCCTGGCCACCAAATGGAGGGCAGGGCTCATCCTGTATGGTTGGCCGGTTGATATGCACCGCCCCGGACTCCGCCCGATGGGCGATGTACAGCGCCGTGTCAATATCCCGGGTGAAAATTGAAAAACTCAGGCCATACACCGTGTCATTTGCCAGTCGCAGCGCTTCATCCACCGTGTCGAAAACATACAGGGAGGTCACCGGACCAAAAGTTTCCTCCCGACACACTTCCATCTCCTCGGTAACACCGGAAAATATGGTCGGTTGACAGCGATTGCCTTCCCACTCGCCGCCTGCCAGCACCTCAACCCCCTTGTTTTTGGCGTCCGTGATATGGCGGCGCACCCGTTCGCGCTGACGTTCGCTGATGATCGGGCCCACCGCTGTTTCAATGTTGCGCAAGTCACCCATGCCGGCCTGACCGGCGGCAGCGACAAGTTTTTTGGTAAACGCTTCCGCGATACCACGCTGCAGGTATATGCGACTGGAGGCCATGCAAGCCTGGCCCTGGAAGAAAAATGCGCCCATCGTGGCGGCTTGCACAGCCTCGTCCAGATCCGCATCATCCAGCACAATGACCGGACTCTTGCCCCCCAGTTCAAGGGTGATGGGCTTGAGGTCTTTAGCTGCCAATTCCGCCACATGGGTACCCACCCGCGGTGAGCCGCAAAAGCTGATACTTTTCACCAGCTTGTGCGTGGTGAGCACATCACCGATCGCAAAGGGGTTGCCGGTTACCACGTTGAAGAGGCCAGCGGGCACCCCCGCCTCAGCCAGTGTCCGGGCAAAACGCAACGATATCTGGGGGGAAAACTCTGACGGCAATTGCACGGTTGCGTTGCCACAGGCCAGCGGCATGGCACCCTGTTTGGTTACTTTCAACAGGGGCACGTTAAAGGGAGAAATAGCGGCAACCACGCCCACCGGTTCGCGAATCGCCATACTGAATACACCGGGATTATCCGAAGGAATCACCTCCCCACGCAGGCGGCGCGGCACTCCGGAGGCGGCCCGCAGGGCGCTGATGCAGTAGGCCACCTCGAATTCGGCCTTACCCAGCGGCGAACCCACCTCGTCAATCAGAATGTCGACGTACTCCTTGAAATCACGTTCCACCAGGGAAGCAGCATTCATAAACCAGACTTCGCGGTCGCGCGCCAACAGGTGTTTGTTGGCCAGGAAAGCCTCGTGAGCCACCTGTATCGCCTTGTCCATATCGGCGGCGGTAGCCTCCGCTGCTCTGGAATACAGGGAGTCATCCAGCGGATTCAGATCATCGAAATATTTTCCGGACGATGGCGCAACATGCTCGCCACCGATCCAAAGTTCAGACTGCTTTACCTTACTCATGGAAAAACCTCATTAATTGATTCGTAGTCTATTGATATTCGTTGCGCACTGGCAGGACTTCCTGGAACGCTTGCAGCATTTCCAACAGCCGGATACCGTAAATCACACCGCTGGCGCCAGAAATGCCAACTATCAGGCGCACGCTAGCGACCCGCAAATTCGTAGGCGGACAAATCCACATCGTTCATGGTGACCCGGATATACTTGTCCGGTCGCGGTAACGGTACCGTGGCGTCTATGCCCAGGCGAGTCCACTTATCATCCTCCACCATGGGGTTGAGTCGATGACCGATAGCATCGGGGATCAACATCAAATCCTTCTCATGGCGGCAGCGAGTCTGCACCGCCCAGCCAACGTCGACCGGATTGTAAATATCCACGTCCTGGTCGACAACGGTGACGGTTTTTACGAAGGCAAGAGAAACGAACGCCGCCATTATTGCGTTGCGTTGACTTCCCTCAAATTTTTTGTCCATTTTCACCACCAGGTGATAGGGCACACAGCCATCAGCGAAGTGGACAGCGGTCACCTCCGGCACGATGCGGTGAATTTTGTCGAAAGCCCCCGCAGCAGCGATTAAACCATAAGCGTTGCCAACCTCTCGTCCGGACAAAATGGAATGAAAAATCGGCTGCTCACGACGCGTAATCGCGGTCACTTCCATCACCCAGCGTTCGTCCCTCTCCGCATAATAGCCGGTCACCTCGGCGTAGGGACCCTCAGGCTCTCGTTGCCTCGGTAGAATGCGGCCCTCCAGCACAAACTGGGCATTGGCGATGGCCTCTACATTCACCGTCTGCGCCTTGATCAACTCAACCGGTACACCGCGCATCTGGCTGGCAATGCCCAGTTCATCCGAATCGATAGGTGCCGCCGCCGACGGTACCGCGCCGGCCATGAGCACGGGATAATCCACCCCGTTGTTGACCGTAATTTCGAGCGCTTCACCCCTGGCCTCGGCGCGCTTGTAATAATCCATCACGTGACCCAGTTCTTCCAATAACAGAGTGAATCGATTCTTGCCGGTAACCATCATGCGATGGACAGACAGGTTTCTAACGCCCGTATCCGGATCATTAGCGATTACCACGCTGGAGGTCAGGTAGCGACCGCCGTCGCCGGTGGCGTGATGGGGGATGGGCAATTTAAACAGGTCAATGCCTGTCTCAATCACCTCGTTGGCGGGCCCGTGTTCCAGGATGACCGGCTCCATGGGGTCTTTTTGCCAGGCCCTGATTTCATCGGTCAGCACAAAAGGCAACCGGCCACTCTCACAGCCGAAGACTTTGGCCATGAGGTCCATATTCCAATACAAGCCAATCAGCACCGGGTAATCGTTGCCCTTTACCTGCTCGAATAAAAGTGCCTTATCGCCCTCGAAGCGTTTGGCTATGCCGGCCAGTTCCAGATG
>JAZFUZ010000096.1:0-3550 GCA_036447475.1 Lysobacterales bacterium
GACGGATCGTCCGGATCAGAGTCGGCGCCGTGTTTGCCACCATGGCTGCCTCTGAACCAGCCAGAAACAATCTGCAAACACCCAAACCCGACGGTGGCAAATCCCCACAGCGAATGCGTTGATCCACTGAAGCCACTACTAACAAACATTGCCACCGCTATCCCGGCAAGCGAAAGGCCGATTGCAGCGTACAAACAACTGTAGTGGACAGTCCACCAGATCAACTTTCGGTCCAGTTTTCCGGTACCTTTTGCAATGCCGTAGGTGGTGGGCTTCGGCTTGAAAAACCGGGTCGCAACAATTGCAATCGGCACCAGTACAAACCAAATCCCCATCATCAGCAAGGCATGATAATCCCAATGAACCGCAAAAGTGCGGTCCAGAAAAGCCACATACACTTCGGTGGGTATAGGGTCATTCACACCAGCTCCTGCAGTGCCTTGCGGTTGAATATCAAGGCCGGATCGAGCTTGTCTTCCAGACCCGCGATGACGTTATTCGCTGCAACCACACCCATACGTCTGGCGGCTTCTTCAGTCAGCGAAGCACTGTGCGGGCTCACGATCACATTCGGCAGACTGAGAAGTGGCGAGTCGGGACAGAGCGGCTCTGCTGCAAAGGTATCAATTCCCGCACCGCCAGCAGTCATTCGGCTACTCAACGCCTGGTACAGTGCACTTTCATCCACCAGTCCGCCGCGAGCAGCATTTAATAAAATCGCAGTTGGTTTCATCGCCGAGAGCACATCGGCATCGATAATATTCCGGGTATCTGCGCTAAGTGGCAGATGCATGCTCAGCACATCAACTCGACCAAGAACCTCACGCCAGTCGTCAACTTTAACAACCCCTGCTGCCGCGGCCACATCGGCAGAAATAAAAGGATCGTAGATCAGGACATCCATAGCAAATGCTTTGGCACGCGTGGCAACTTCGCTCCCGATACGCCCGAATCCAAGCAGCAAAAGAGTCTTGCCCGCAAGTTCTGACAGGGCCAGGCTGTCACGAATAGACCAATTACCGTTGCGAACAGCCTGATCATATTGTGCGATCTTTTTCGACAGGCACAGCATCATGGCCATGGTCTGCTCGGCGACCGAGACCGCTGTGACCGGGCCGACGATGGTTACGGGAATACCCCGGGCGGAAAGCGCATCCACCGGTAAGTTGTCGCAACCCACCCCATGCCGGGAGACCACCCGCAGATGTCCGGCATGTTCAATATCAGCCTCCGTCAATACCCCGTAACGGATCAATATAGCATCGGCTTGCTCGACCATTGTTACCGGGACGTCAGCGCCGGGATCAGTGATTACGTCAACATCAAGGCCGTTATAATCATTCAATATCTTTAGGCCGGCTTCATGAATTTGTCCGATTACGAGTACGCGTTGTCTGTTTTCTTTCTGCATAAGAATGAGATTAAAGGTTTTCCATCTCCATGATATAGAGACCGGCATTTGAGTCGGTACAATAGATCAGGCCATTCACGTCCACAAAAACATCGGTGGTATCGACAACCAGCGGACGATTTGGACGGTAATCCATCAGTTTGGCCGGTGCCGGTGGTACCAGCGCGGCGATTTCAACAGGGCGGAAGGGATCCTTGATATCGTAGACCCGCATCCCGGCATTCTGATAGGTGACAAACACGATATCTGAACTCTGGAAACTCTCAGGTCGGTTCTCATGGATATTGTGGGGGCCAAACTGGCCACCTTTTTTCACATAGTCGATCTCGTCGGGGATCGGCAAAGTAGAAATACTGACGGGGTTGCCAGGTTCCTGAATATCGAAAATCCAGTTGCGTTTGATCCCATCTTCGCAGTTGTCGAACACCGCCTCTTCTACCACAACGAGAAGATTTCTATCGAGTAGCGGCAAGGCGTTATGAGTCCCTCCGGCAAAGGGAGGCGCAAAGTTGCGGTGTGCGAGCAGCTTGGGATTATGGCGGTCACTGACGTCTATGGTCGTAAGGCCGCCGTCGCGCCAGGCGCCGCAGGCGAGGTCATCCTTAACGATGGCATGATGCAAGGCATAGCGGTATTTGGGATCCCAGGTGGGCTTCTCGCCTGCTTCAGTATTCATTCCCGGCAGCCACAAACGGCTGACGGGTTTGGGCTTCGTGGGATCGGACATATCCACAATAATGAATATGTCGTCGCTAAATCCTGGCGGAAGCGCAGAGATATAGGCCCACTGACCACCGGTATACCAGATGCGATGAACACCGAGCCCGTCCAGCGGCATGAACCCGATCTCCCGTGGGTTGGCCCGGTCCTCAATGTTAAAGACACGCATGCCCGCCGAGTAACCAGGATCTGAACCGGTGAGATCAACCTTGTCAGCAATCGAGCCGGAATAATATTCGCCCTGGTTGACCTTCTCATCTTGCAGCATGTCCTTCATGTTGACGATAAGGAGCAGGTCACCGTGGGTCTGCAGATGCTGACTCCAGGTCCGGTCCGGCTGCGGAATATGTTTGACGAACTCAGGATTCTTTGGATCGCGCACATCGACCACCGTAAAACCACCTGAGAACACGTGCCCGATATAGGCGTAGCCGCCGCTGACCATCACCTGCACACCATCAGAGCGACCGCCCTGATCAGAATGACCGATGATACGCATGTTGCGTGCGTAATCTGGCGTTAGGACATCATCTGCTGACATTAAATTACTCCTCATCCAACAATAGTTCGGTGTCTAATCGAAACCAGCTCACACTGGTTTTAATCAACTGTCACCATACGATTCGCGAAATTTTGCAGCTGTTTCTGCGGCAAGTGCGGCCAGCGCTGTACTGTCTTGCATCAGAATCATCCACTGATAACCTTTTTCATAACAGGCTTGCGCCTTGTCCCAGGATGGTGCAATCGTCCCCAGGAATTTGTCCGAGGCAAGAACTTTTTTCTCAATAGCAGCAATGGTCTTCTGCACCTCTTCATGCCCGGGGTTCGCCAGGTAGCCCATGCTTGTTGCAAGATCCATCGGACCAATAAAAATTCCGTCCAGATCGGAAACGTCTAAAATATCATCAAGATTATCTACCGCTTGCGGGGTTTCCACTGCGATTAATACGATCGTTTCCCGATTGGCCTTCTCAAGATACTCTTTGGCATTGCGACCATATCCTGCGGCCCTCGGACTACCCGCAACCCCCCTGACACCTGCGGGCGGGTACTTGCAGGCTGCAACCGCTGCTTCCGCCTCTGCTCCGGTATTCACATACGGAATCAGTACACCCTGTACACCTGTATCCAGAATCTTCTTGATCGCAACGGCGTCATTCCACGGCGCTCTTACAAACGGCACAGTATCAGTGCCATTCATTGCCTGTAACTGGCCAAGCAAATTGGTGAAATCGCCGGGAGCGTGCTCCATGTCAACAATCAACCAGTCGAATCCTGCCTGACTTAAGATCTCCGCGGAGATATTACTGGTGAGCTGCAGGAAGGCGCCCGCTGTTTTCAAACCGTTTTTAAGTTTATTTTTTACCGGATTTTCATAGCTTGCGTTCGCCATTGTCAACACTCTTTTTTGTGATTATC
>JAZFUZ010000097.1:0-4154 GCA_036447475.1 Lysobacterales bacterium
AGCCAACAGGCATAACGAGAGGATCAGGCCGGGCGTAAATATGGCAGCCATGCTGAACGTTTCAATATCGCCAAGCTGACTGCCGGTGTAAACAAGGATCAGCGTGATGGGCACCATCCCGCACAGCGTTGCAATAAAAAATACGGGTACCCGCATTGATGTCATGCCCACCAGCAGGTTCAATAACCAGAAGGGAATCACCGGAACCATTCTCAAGCCAAACAAGTAAAAAGCGCCTTCTTTTTCAATTCCTTTATTAATCACATCGAGATGCACGGAAAATCGTCTTTTAATCAAATCGTGAAAAAGAAATCTTGTACTGAACAGCGCTATTGTTCCACCCAGGGTGCCAGCCCAAAGCGAAATCAAGAAGCCGGTGACCGGGCCAAAAATAATGCCACTGACTACCGACAGCACACCGGCAACCGGCAGTGAACAACTGGTTCCAACAAAATAGATAAGGAAAAACACGGCGGCTGTGCGGATAGGCGATTGATCAAAAAGGCCCTGGTACAGGCGAATACTGAGAAATTGATCACCACCGGCTGCAAAATACAAAATAACAACAGTGGCAAGCAGCGCGGCCAACGCCAATTTTTTTACGGGCATTCTTTGCCACCGTCGTCGGCAATCGAATCCATAAATCCGGAAATGGTGTTGCAATAGTATTCAAGCAGTTTTCGTCTGCTCTCGACCAGCTTGAATCGACCATCGCCCGTGGGTTCGATTATTTTTCTGCGCAGCAACACATAAATTCCCTGGCTAAGCGCATAGTCGCCGTCGTTATTGGGTAAGAACACGGGCGCGCCGTTATTGATCAGGTCTTCGATAAATTTTGTCGCCCTGACTTTCAGATCCAGCTCAGAAATCGGCAGATCATTACTTTCACTCAAAACCCTTGCCAGCAAGCAGGTCGGCAATATGGGTAGCAAGTCGCTGACACGGGTGGCCAGCTCTTTGCCCAGAGCGGTAATACTCTCCCTTCGCCCTGCCTTATCCTGAAGATTGATGACCACATCGTGTTCTTGCTGCCAGGCATTGAGTGAAATCGGGCTGCCAAAATTCACGCAGGCATAGCCAAACGGTTTGTGCCTGCGGGGCATCATATAGGTGGTGACTGTTGCAATGAATTTCAGAAATGAAAACAGGGAATAGAAGCGTCCTTTCGCCTCGAATCCTTCTTCCTGGTGGGCGATCAGGGTTTTATCTTCCGGAATCTTGTCGTAGTTAAGCGCGCAGGGGATAAAAACAATGTCCTTGCAACTGTCCTCGCCGGCCGCCTTGACCATGTAATTCAGCAGGCCAAGTTTCAATGGCTGAAACCGTCCATCACGCGACAGGCCACCTTCAATGAACACACCTTGAGGAATGCAATGGGATGTCGCCAGAAAAACATAGCGCTCCAGTATTTTGTGATACAGCGGATTATCCGCCTGATCGCGGCGGATAATATAAAAACCGATGGCATGCAGGAATTGCCGGAATGGAGTGACTCTGGCCCATTCGCCGGCAGAATAGGAGATCGGTGCGGTTTTTGATGTCAGGTAAATCAGCAACAGCGGATCAAAGTTCGATCTGTGGTTGGAGACCATTACGATACAGCTGTCTTTGGCGATTTCTTCATATTCACTTTGCGCCGAACTGCCGACCTGGATCCAATAGAAAAGCCGCAAACATTTCCTTGCCAGCCAATAGAAGAAACGGAAATAGAGCAGAGCATTAAAGTTCGGCACTATTTCAGTGGCATATTTTCGTGCTTTAGCCAGTGCCGCCTCATTTGTTGGCAATGGTCCGGCTGCTTTCTCTATCGCATCTATAACTTGCGGATCGCTGACGATTCTATCGATCCACAATTCGCGGCTTGCCAGTGCGTAGGAGGGTAATCCAAACTTGAGTTCTTCATTGAGCAGCCTTTCGGCCGTTTGCGAACGGTGGTAAATCAAGCGTTGTAACAAGGGCAGAATCACCAGCTTCAGGAGCGCGTAAGCCGCCAATACCAGCAGAAGAAAAAATTGCCAATTTGCCAAAGTGACCGTTTCTTCCATTTTATTTCCGCTTAGCCTCAATTTTCTTGATTACCGCGGCAAATCTCAGCAGGGGTTCATCATTGTTGATCAGACCCAGCGGGATGGAGAAATGTCCGCGCCTGTAGGTAAATCGATTTTCCTGTGGAACATTCCATGCATCCATCTGAGCCAAAGCCGAATGAATGGGTGTCACTGTATCGGCTGTGCCGCAAACTGTAACTATATGCTTACCTTCCATGCACGCTACTTGTATTGGATCGAGCCTCTGCAGCCAAATTTTTTCAAGGTCATGGGTCCAACCCACAGCAAGTAGGGAATCACCGAGGTTCCAGATATCCGCAAGGGCTCCATCCAGCGCCACTTCGGCTATATGTTGGCTGTGGGTGATGACCAGCAGGGCATCCGGCCGTAATGGTTCAGGCCAGATGGTGGCGCTCATGACGATGGCCTTGGCGCTTTGGGCGCCCAGGCTGCTTCCGCCGATGGCGACAGGTCCGCTGCTGTTACGCCTGCACCAGTTGATAATAGTCGCCCACTCCTGGTGCTGTGCAATGATAAAGTCGAACATGCTGAGCGGTATTTTCGACAGTAACTGCTCTCCACCATAATGACCCGGCAAAACGCGACGGCCATGCCAGGGAGCTTCCGGGCGGATGACCCGAATACCCATTTGGGTCAATTGGGTGACCTCATCAATCATCAGGTGATAGTGGTCAAACTCCACACAGATACCGTGGCCGAAAATCAATGTGGGGGGATTATCCACTCCCTCCGGTTCATGCACCCGGGCGTAAACGAGATCGTTCATTTGCTGGCTGGGTGAGGGGAAGCGCAACCAATAGTCTCGCCCGTGACTGGTGGGAATGGTGCGTGATATTTCTACTTCCGGGAATTGCCCAGGTGGTGCATAAAGTCCGGGTAGTTTTTCGCCATTTTCACCAAATCGCCGGGCAATATCCGCAGGGCTTGGTGGATTCATGGCGACTGAAGTTTTTACCAGCCGGCGCAGAGAGACAAATTTCTTCCTGCTCATGTTGTAGTTTGTACGAAAATCCAGGCGCATTTCTTCAACAATGGGTAATCGTTCCTCGGCCACCGATTCCTCGCCGAAGAAATAGGTGTGCCATAACTGTTCTATCGAAAAAGCCTTCAGGCGTGCGCGTTCAAACTGGCACAAGGCATTGGCGATAACTTTGCGCTGGGATTGGTTTGGTTGTTCCAGTGGAACCTGCTCAATAAATTTATCGACATCGCCGTCGGCAGCCCGCGCTGCCGCCCACAGCCGGGATAAGGGAAAATACCAGTATTTGAGCAGGTACAAAGCACAGGTATCAAGCCAGGGCCTGGCAATAATTCGACCAACGGGGGAGGCCATCAAGCTGAATGCAAACCGAGAGAGTCCGGACATATTGCAATTATTATCCCTGGTGAGCATGTTATGCCACTTTTCTGTCCATCCGCTTGGACGTAGAATCAGCTCAAACAGAAACACATTACCTTGAGGACGAATTGATGTCATGCATTACTGTGATTGGCGCTGGATTCGGCGCCCTGACCGCCATTCGCAAGCTGCGCGCCTCCGATGCCAGTCTGTTGATCGATGTAATCGCTCCCAAGCCGGAATTTATCTATCTGCCGGGCACCATCTGGATCCCGACGGGCTTGCGCAAGCCCGAAGATCTGGTCGTGCCATTGCACAATTTCTTCCGGCGCATGAAAGCGAGCTATCACGAGGCCAAAGTGACCGGTTTGAAGGATGGCGGGCGTACGGTTGAAACCAGCGCAGGTGAGGTGAGAAACGATGGCCTGATCATAGCCTCCGGTGGACGATTTATGCGTAAATTGCCCGGTATTGAACATTCGATCACACCTTGTGGTGGAATTTCTGCGACCGTCGAAATACGTGATCGCCTGGCCGCAATGGACGGTGGCACCATTGCCTTTGGTTTTTCCGGCAATCCGAAGGAACCCTCGGCGATGCGCGGTGGTCCCGTGTTTGAGTTTCTATTTGGTATCGACAGCTGGCTGCGCAAGCAGGGTCGCCGTGATCAATTCAAGCTGGTCTTTTTCACACCTGCACCCAGGCCAGGGGCACGTCTTGGCCCGAAAGCAGTCGAAGCTATTTTG
>JAZFUZ010000098.1:0-8317 GCA_036447475.1 Lysobacterales bacterium
ATTTATGACCGATAATGGAACTGCAACAAGGAAATTGAGCAATGAGCGTTGATAAAATCCTGAAAACCCTCAAAGAAAAAGATTACAAATTCGTCGACCTGAGGTTTTGCGACACCCGGGGCAAGGAACAGCACGTGAGCCTGCCGGTCAAGGCCACGGACGAAAACCTGTTCGAAGAAGGCAAGATGTTTGATGGCTCGTCCATCTCGGGCTGGAAAGGAATCAACGAATCCGACATGGTGCTGATGCCGGATAGTTCCACCGCTGTGAAGGATCCCTTTGCCGAGCACAAGACCATGATCATCCGTTGTGATGTGCTGGAGCCGCATACCATGGAAGGCTATAACCGCTGCCCCCGCTCCCTGGCCAAGCGCGCCGAAGCTTACCTGAAATCCAGTGGAATCGCGGATACCGCATATTTCGGTCCTGAGCCCGAGTTCTTCGTATTCGACGATGTGCGTTTCAACGTCGACATGCACGGCTGCTCGTACCGTGTCGATTCCGAGGAAGGAGCGTGGAACACCGGTGCGGAATACGAAGGCGGCAATATCGGTCACCGCCCCGGCGTGAAGGGTGGTTATTTCCCGGTACCTCCGGTGGATTCGCTGTACGACCTGCGTAGTACGATGTGCCGCCTCATGGAAAAAATGGGCATCGAGGTGGAAGTCCACCACCACGAGGTGGGCACGGCCGGCCAGTGTGAAATCGGTACCCGCTTCAATACGCTCACCACCAAGGCCGATGAACTCCTCATGATGAAATACATCATTCACAACGTTGCCCACGTCAACGGGCAGACAGCGACCTTTATGCCCAAGCCGCTGGTGGGTGACAATGGTTCCGGCATGCATGTGCACCAGTCCATTTTCAAGGACGGTAACAACCTGTTCGCCGGTGAAGGTTATGGCGGTCTTTCAGAAACGGCGTTTCACTACATCGGTGGTATTTTCAAGCACGCCCGTGCCCTCAATGCATTCACCAACGCATCCACCAACAGCTACAAGCGCCTGGTTCCCGGTTTCGAGGCGCCTGTCATGCTGGCTTACTCTGCACGCAACCGCTCCTCTTCCTGCCGGATTCCGTATGACAGTAACCCCAAAGCACGCCGCATCGAGGTGCGTTTTGGTGACGCGGCTGGGAACGGCTACTTTATATTCGCCGCCATGCTGATGGCTGGACTCGATGGCATCAGGAATAAGATCGATCCGGGTTCACCGATGGACAAGGATATGTATGACCTGCCGCCGGAAGAAGAAAAAAAGATTCCAACGGTGTGTTCTTCGCTTGAACAGGCACTGGAAGCGCTGGATACCGACCGGGAATTTCTCAAGAGTGGCGGTGTCTTTGATAATGACCTGATCAATGCTTACATTGATCTGAAGATGGAGGAAGTAACCAAATTCCGGATGAGTACTCACCCGATAGAATTCGAGATGTACTACTCTCTGTAGGGCCTGTAACGCATCGATCTGGCAGGTGTCAACAGGCCCTTGGGAGGTTCTGACTAACACCTGAGGTCAGTGCCCTTATAGGATCGCGGCCCCGCGTGAATGTGGGCTGGCTGGCCCAGGCCGCAGCAGAGCGGGTTAATGTAAAAGCCGGAGCAGGATCATGAACCAAGGAATGATCAGAGTAATCTCAGCAACAGCTGTTTTTCTGTTATCGATCAGCGCCGCTTGGGCAGCGGATATCTGGAAAATTGTGGACCCATACGGAAATGTGGTCTATACAGATCAAGCACCGGGGGATGGTTCAACGCCGATGGATCTGCCGGAACTTTCGGTCATTGAAACTGACATCCAGCACCAACAAACGCTGGCCGGTGAAGAGCAAGTAAAGGCGTTAACATCAGGCGAATTACGCAGGCTCTACCGGGATTTCCGGATCACCCGGCCGCTTCCGGAAGAAACCTTCTGGGGCACCGCCAACACGGTGGTGGTTTCCTGGAGCAGCAAGACAGCCCTCACACCGGACCTGAACGTGCACTTGTTTGTTGACGGCAGAGCCCAGGTGGTACCGGCGACCGGAGGTGTATCCCTGACCCTGGAGCGTGGCGAGCACAAAGTTTTCGCAGAGCTTCGGGATGCCCGCAACCGCAGAATAATAAAAACCGGGTCTGTAACGTTTTTTGTCAAGCAGAACTCGGTCAATTTCAATCGCCCGAGGCCCACATCCCGCGGTGGAAGTGGCTGATCAGGTACACGCTACCGGAACACTGGACCTGCTCGATACAGGCGTTATTCGTTTGGATGGGATGGGCCGGCTAATCCAGATGAATACCGCGGCGGAAAACTGTCTTTTGGTCAGCCGCGATCGAGCATCGGGGCGTTTCCTCTGGGAGGTGGCTGAAATTCCGCTGGAAATTAGGGATGCCATCCATGACCCACCCGGAGCCGGCCAGGGGCTGCGGCTGCATGAACTCAAGCTTGGTGGAGGGATTTATGACTGCACAATCCAGGCCGTTGAAGACGGGACATTGCTGTTGGAACTGAACAATCTTGAATGGGAACAGATGCGTCTGCGCCTGCAGCAGCGGGAAGTGCAGACCGGCATGCTTGATTTGCTCAGCCGCAACCTGGCTCACGAAGTGCGCAACCCCCTGGGTGGCATACGTGGAGCGGCGCAGATGTTGGCTGCTGAACTGGAATCCGGGGAACTGCGCACGCTGGCCCGCCTGATCATGCGCGAGTCGGACCGCATTGATGAATTGATTCTGCGTTTCGGCCAACCCGAATTGGTACGGCAACAAGTGGATATCTACCCCTTACTGGATGAAGCCATTGATTTACTGCATGCGGAATTCGGCGATTCGATTCATGTGGAACGGGATTATGATCCCAGCATCCCTGCTCTCAGGGCCGATGCGACCGCGATACGGCAAGTCATACTCAACCTGCTGCGCAACGCCTGCCAGGCCGATTCCAGCCTGGTGGTTATCAGGACCCGCGTAGAATACGGCGGTGCATTGCTTCAGTCTGACCACAACCGCGTTTTACGGCTGGAGGTGATTGACAATGGCCAGGGTGTTCCCGAGTCGCTGCAATCACTCCTCTTTCTGCCCTTGGTGAGCGGGCGACGGGATGGTACCGGCCTGGGTCTTTCGCTGTCACAGCAGATCGCATCGGCGCACGGCGGTCTGTTGACGTTTGAAGCGCTGGACAAGGGCAGCCGGTTCAGTCTTTATCTGCCCCTGGCGGCCGATGGGGGTGGATCGCAATGAACCAACAGGCCAGAATCTGGGTGGTCGACGATGACGAGGCAATTCGCTTCGTATTGCAGCGTGCTTTGCGGAAAAGCGGTTTTGTCGTGGAGTGCTTCGAAAGCGTTGCTGCGGTCAACAAGGCGCTGGAAACAAGCCATCCCCAGGCAATTCTAACCGACATTCGCCTCCCCGATGCGGACGGACTCAGCCTGGTGGATACCCTGCAGCGCCAGTCGATCAACATTCCCGTCATCGCCATGACTGCCTATTCCGATCTGAACCAGGCGGTCAACGCGTTTCAGACAGGCGTTTTTGAATATCTTTCCAAACCCTTCGACCTGAACGAGGTCATATCCGTACTTAAGCGGGCCGTGGCGCCCGGTATAAAAGAAGAAGAAAAAGATACGGAAAAAATGACCGGCGGCCAGTTACTGGGTGAGTCACCTGCCATGCAGGAAGTCTTTCGCACCATTGGCCGATTGTCCCGCTCGGATGTCAGTGTGTTGATCACGGGTGAGACCGGCAGTGGCAAGGAAGTGGTAGCACGAGCGCTGCATCAGCACAGTCCCCGGGCCAACGAGCACTTCGTGGCAATCAACGCGGCGGCGATTCCGGCCGAGTTACTGGAATCCGAGCTTTTCGGCCATGAGCGCGGTTCCTTCACCGGGGCCCATTCCCGCAGGGAGGGACGATTCGAAGAGGCCGCCGGAGGCACGTTGTTCCTGGATGAAATTGGCGACATGCCGCTCGCATTGCAAACCAGGTTGCTGCGGGTCCTGGCTGAAGGAGATTTTTATCGCGTGGGCGGCCGGGACTTGCTCCGTTCCGATGTACGGATCATCGCAGCCACCCACCAGGACCTGGAAAGCAAGGTCCGCGAGGGCAGTTTCCGAGAAGATCTCTATCACCGCTTAAATGTAATCCATATCGCACTGCCCCCATTACGCGATCGAATTGAGGACATCGCCATGCTGGCCAGGCGTTTCATGGTTCAGGTCGCGGACGAACTCGGGCTGGAGGAAAAGCACCTCCGGCCGGAGACAATCAAAGTACTGGAGGGGCTCCCCTGGCCCGGCAACGTGCGTCAGCTACAGAATCTCTGCCGCCAGTTATGCGTCATTGCGCCCGGTGAACAGATTTTCCCCGAAGATGTTCCACGCGAAATCGTTGGCCAGCAGGCCAGCCGCGACTCAAGGGACCAGTGGCCTGATCTGCTGCGTAAATGGGCCAGGTCAGAACTGGCTGCAGGTGGAACCGATCTGCTTGGGCGGGCCCAGGCTGAGCTTGAACGCGTGTTGATTGAATGCGCCTTGGAACAGACCGGTGGACAACGGCAGAAAGCAGCTGAATTGCTTGGCCTGGGACGCAACACGCTTACCCGGAAGATACAGAAAATCGAATCGACAAGCAGCGATCCGGCAAATACTGACAGGCTCTAGCCCGCATAGTGCATGAGTTTTCGTAGTTTTAGTTTGCAAGACTCTTTTCTTGAACCATCAGGCTCATTTTTTTATCGCTGTTAATAATGTGGTTTTTGACCCAGTGCTTGAGGGTATCCTCAATGGGATTACTGCAAGAGACAACGGTGTCATTCAAGATCTGCATCATGTATTCGGTGTAGCTATCGAGCAAATTTTCGTGCTCGCGCTTGTGTTCATCGAAAAACTTGTACCGACGTTCCTTCATGACATGCTCCTCAAGCGCGAAGTGAGCCTGCATGCGCGCGTAAATATCACCCATACATTTCTCGATCTCTGACTTTTGGTCCTGCCTGGCCAGTTCCAGGTGGAGCCTGTTGATGTCGTTAATCAGTGCTTTGTGTTCGTAGTCCAGTTCTTTAATTCCAATCAGGAAGGAGTCGTCCCATTTAATACGTGCATCGGTCATCGTAGATATCCCGGTATTTACAGCCATCAACTACCTTGGGGCCGGTTAACAGGCCCTAATCAGAAACTGCGTCACCATCAACAAATTGCAGCCAATCAGCAACAGACTACAATATTTACCGTTTCGGTAGCCACTACCGGTGGAAAAATCGACGGTAATTGTTAGTCCTGTGTACAATGAACGGGGCCAATGTCACGGCCCGGCGACGATGCGGCGGGCCGCCGAGCTACGAAAGCCATGGTATTCAAACGCATTGTGACAAACACGCTGGCCCGGGCAGGTGTCGCGATCAACGGCGACCGGCCATGGGACATCCAGGTACTAAAGAGCCGCTTCTTTCGGCGTGCCGCGAGGGGGCCATTGGGTCTGGGCGAGTCTTACATGGACCGCGACTGGGACGTTTCGTCCCTGGACGAGCTTTTCCGGCGCGTAATTTCTGCAGGATTGGATCACAGCTACCTCGCGCAGTTCAATCGTCTGTGGCTTGACCTGCAGGCACGCATTTCGAATCTGCAGAGCAGGCGTCGTGCGAAGGCCGTTGCAGAAGAGCATTACGATCTCAATTATCGACTGTATGAAAACTTTCTCGGCCCTTTCAATCAGTACACCTGCTGTTTCTTCGATGGCACCGAAGACCTGGCAGAGGCCGAGATCAAGAAACTCGAGATCATCTGCGACAAGCTGGAAATCAAATCAAGCGACCAGGTGCTGGACATTGGTTGCGGCTGGGGCGGCTTTGCCAAATACGCTGCAAGCACGCGCGGCTGCCAGGTTACCGGCGTTAGCCTGTCCAGGGAACAGGTCGAGTACGCAAGCAAATATACCGCAGGCCTGCCGGTGGAAATCGTCCATAGCGATTATCGCGATCTGCCGGATAAACTCGACACCAAGTTGGACAAGATTCTGATCTGTGGCATGATCGAACACGTCGGATACAAGAACTACGGCAATCTGATGACTGTCGTGCACCATCTGTTGAAAGACCAAGGTCTGTTCCTGTTGCACACGATTGGTAACAGCGAAGACACAGCAATCGCCAATCCCTGGATCGAGAAATACATCTTCCGAAATTCGATGGCACCGTCGATGCTGCAGCTGGCAAATTCGATTCGCGGTTTGTTTACAGTGCACGACTGGCAAAACTACGGTCACTATTACTCGAACACCCTGAGTGCCTGGCAGGAAAATTTCGAGCGCAATTGGGAGACGATCAAGTCGTTAAAAACAACCCGACCCTTCGACGAAAAGTTCCGTCGCATGTGGAATTACTACCTGCTGTCCTGCAAAGCGGCGTTCGATGTCGAAGACCTGCAGCTGTGGCAGATCGTGATGTCCAAAATGGGCTTGCGCCCCTCGGTGTATGCACGGGTAAATTTACAGACCTGACACCAGCGATCCAGCCCGCATACTGGAGCATCCACCCCGCGCAGAGCTTTTGGAGATAGACACATGAGTCGCACCGTATACGTCAATGGGGAATACCTGCCTGAAGAAAATGCCAAGATCAGTATTTTTGACCGTGGCTTTCTGATGGCCGACGGGGTTTATGAGGTCACTTCAATTCTCGAAGGCAAGATGATTGATTTCAAAGGGCATATGGCTCGCCTCGCCCGTTCGTTGAAGGAGCTGGATCTGGATGCGCCGGTCACGGAGCCGGAGATGGAGGAGATCCATCGCGAGTTGATCCGCGCGAACGACTTGAACGAGGGGCTGGTGTATGTACAGGTCACGCGCGGTGCCGCCGACCGGAGTTTTATTTTTCCGGTCGGGGTGAAATCCAGCCTCGTGCTGTTTTCACAAAAGACGAAGCTGATCGAGACCGTAGAATCAAGCAATGGCATCAAGATTATATCGATCCCCGATATTCGTTGGGGGAGGCGCGATATCAAGACGGTGCAATTGCTTGCGCCCTCGATGGGCAAGATGGCAGCGAAAGCGGCCGGTGCGGATGACGCTTGGTTGGTCGAGGACGGTTTGGTGACCGAAGGCACATCAAACAACGCTTATATTGTTAAAGGTGGCAAGATTATCACCCGTGATCTGTCGCACGCTATCCTGCACGGTATAACTCGCGCGGCCGTGCTGCGATTTGCGCGCGAGGCGCAGATGGATGTCGAAGAACGGGCCTTTACCATTGCCGAGGCTGTACAGGCCGACGAGGCGTTTATCACCTCGGCCTCGACCTTCGTCTGCCCTGTGGTGGAAATCGACGGTCAAAAACTGGGTAACGGCATGCCGGGTCCGGTCGCCAAACGCTTGCGCGAGATTTATCTAGAGGAAAGTCGCAAGAACGCGAGCTAGCCCGCCGGAGATACCTGCAGCCAGAAGGTCACCGGCCCGTCATTGACCAGGCTGACTTTCATGTTTGCACCAAACATCCCCGTTGCGACATCGTCCATCTCCAAATGGGCCTGTTGTACCAGGTATGCAAACAGTCGCCGGCTCTCCGCCGGCTCGGCGGCAGGAGTAAAACTGGGCCGGTTGCCGCTGTTGGTATCAGCGGCCAGGGTAAACTGGGGAACCAGCAACAGGCCGCCTCCAGCCTGCTGTACGTTGATGTTCATCCGGTGGGTATCATCCGGAAACATCCGGTAGGCCAGGACGCGTTGCAACAATCTGTCCGCCTGTTTCTCGCTGTCACCGCGCTCAATGCCGATCAGGGCAAGTATGCCTTTTTTGGTCTCTCCCACCATTATTTCATTAACATGAACTGTGGCTTCGGATACTCTTTGCAGTAATGCGATCATGGAATTCAATTAATCTGGCCGGTCGGACCGCTCATGTTAACAGGGGCGGATCCGAATACAGGCAAATTACATGATTGTTCTGCTGGCAAAATCCGTTCTCTGGTTGTTGAGCCTGATGCCGGCGGGTATGCCGTACTGGCTGGCGGAGAGAAGTGCGGGTTTGTGGATGTACCTGTCACCGACAAAAAGGCGTACCACCGAGCGCAATTTACAACGCTGCTACCCCAATTTGAGTGATGAGGAACGTGCACAACTGGTGCGTGATAGTTTCCACCATTACCTTTGTTCCATCCTTGAAACCGGTCACAACTGGTATTGGCCACTGGAGCGCCTGCAGGCCCAGTGTAACGGGATTGTCGGTGAAGAGTTGCTCCGGGATGGCCTCTCGAGCGGACAGGGGTTGGTAGCTCTGGCGCCGCACTTCGGCGCCTGGGAGTACCTGGGAATGTTCCTGCAGCAGTTTCCAGACATCGCAATCGTG
>JAZFUZ010000099.1:0-14028 GCA_036447475.1 Lysobacterales bacterium
CCCGTGCTTTGAGGGAATACATACTGGGACTCAAAGCGGAAGGCCGGTCGATCGTGCTTTCAACCCACATCATGCAGGAAGTGGCCGCACTGTGTGACCGAATCGTGATCATCGCGAATGGTGAAGTTGCCGCGGATGGCAGCGCGGACGAGTTACTGGCCAGAAGTGGTTGTGATTCCCTGGAGGATGCTTTTGTCCAGTTGATCGGCAGCGAAGAGGGCCTGCTGGCATGAGTGGCCTGACGACCGTATTCAAGAAAGAAGTCCGCGAAAACCTGCGCGACCGGCGGGCACTTTTCAATTCCCTGCTGCTCGGCCCCCTGCTGTTCCCGGTTTTGTTTGTCGGCTTGATGTGGTTCCTGGAAAGCGCGGAGCAGGAGAGAGCAGAAAAAACGCTGGAACTACCGGTGGTGGGAGCGCAATTCGCACCCAGCCTGATCCGTTTCCTCGAGCAAAACGGCGTGGTGATCCAGCCCGAACCGGAACATCCCGAAGACATGGTCAGGAACCAGGAGGTCCCGGTGGTCATTCGAATATTGCCCGAATTTGCGGAAAACTGGGAGCAGGGTATACCGGCGCCCATTGAAGTGATCTCGGATATTTCCCGGCAGGAATCCAACGTTCCGATACGGCGTGTGAAGCGCCTGTTGCTCGGCTACGGCCAACAGATTGGATCGTTGCGCCTGCAGTTGCGAGGCGTATCACCGCAATTGGCATCCCCCATCATGCTCCGGGACGTAGACCTTTCCACCCCAAAAAGCCGGGCCATTCTGGCCATCATTTTTCTGCCTTACGTGCTGATGATTACCGCTTTCACCGGCGCCACACACCTGGCCATGGATACGACAGCCGGCGAGAAAGAGCGCAAGTCACTGGAACCCCTGCTGATCAACCCGGTGCCCCGCTGGCAGATCATGGGCGGCAAAATGATCACCACCACGGTATTCGCCATGGCGTCCCTGGCTCTGACCCTGGTCTCATTCAGAATCGTGCTGCCTCTCATGCCGGTCGGCGCTTTTGGCATGGACCTCACTCTGGGCCTCGAAACCTTGCTGAAGATTCTGGTTGTGATTTCCCCCGTGGCCATCCTGGCCGCGGCGCTGCTGACCTTACTCGCTTCCTTTGCCAAGTCCTACCGTGAAGCCCAGTCCTACACAGGCCTGGTGATCCTGATCCCGATGGTTCCCAGCCTGATCTTTATGGCCAACCCGGTCAGGGCTGAAAGCTGGATGATGAGTGTTCCCCTGTTTTCACAGAACATTTTGATCGGGGAAATCATCCGCGATCAGCCGGTGCCCCTGACGTGGTACCTGATATCGATTGCCAGCACGCTGGCCATCGGCTTCGTCCTGGCAGTCATTGCAGCAAGTATCTATAACCGGCCCAAGCTGATATTCAGCTCAGGGTAGGCCCCGGGAGATTCTGAAACCGGGAAACCGGGGTCAGGTTCCAACAAGCTGCCCCCATTTACACGCAAACTTGATCATCCTTGGAGAATGAATATGAAAACACTTTTCACACTGCTTCTTACTACCTTCAGCAGCTTTGGGGCAATCGCCGGCGAAACACCGGCGGTTGGCGAGCCGGCGCCTGGATTCAGGATGCAGGACCAAAACGGGCAATGGCATGACCTCCAGGACTACCGGGGAACCTGGTTGGCGGTTTACTTCTACCCGAAGGATCAGACGCCCGGCTGCACGACGGAAGCCTGTAATTTCCGGGACAATATCTTCGCCTTCAAGGCCATTGGCGCAGAAGTCGTGGGCATCAGCCTGGATGACGTGGAATCACACAAGGAATTTTCTGACAAGTACAAGCTGCCGTTCGTCATTCTCGCCGACGAAGGTGGCGTCACGGCTGATGCCTATGGCGTGCTGCGGGACTACAAGTTGATCAAAATTGCCAGCAGGCAGTCCTTCCTGATCAATCCCGAGGGCGTGATCGTCAAGCACTACGAAGACGTCGATCCGGACACCCATACGCAGGAAGTATTGAGCGATCTGGAAACAATGATGTCGGCATTACAGAAGTGATTAATCTTTTGCGGCACTGGCAAATGGCCAGTGCCGATTGCTGGTAGCTTATCGGGGACCTTCCTCAATCCAAGCGGGGAACACGCGGCAAGCTAAGGCAAACAAAGAATAAAGGTGATCAGTATGCTGATTATTTTTTGCACAGTTTTCTCGCACTCAGCCGTAGCTGGTGCTACAGTATGAGCAGGAAAAGGATTTCCTGGAGGAAGATCATTATGGATAATGCTACCAAGTCAGCGGCGGCCGCCGCACTCAAGGCCCAGCAGCAACCAGAAATTACCGGTGAGGAATCCGGAGATGTATTTATCGCGTATCTGCACGATTCCAATGAGGGGCCAGAGTCAAAAGGCACTCAGCAACAGCAAAACCTGACGACCTCGGCCAAGGCCCTCGACCGGTGGTTCAGGGAACGCCAGAAGAACCAGGGTACACCCCGCCTGCTGAAAATACCCAATGAAGCGCTCGTTTCAAATGGTGGACCCTTGCAGATTACCGGCAATATCACCCTGGTTCACGAGGATGGAAGGGTGCAATACGCCAACCACCTAAGCCTGTGCCGCTGTGGACATTCCCGTTCCAAACCAGTATGTGATGACCAGCACGTGGACATGGAGTTTTTCAATTCGGGCAAAATCTTCGAAGTTTCGGAAATTGCAGCATCGTCACGTCCGAGTAAAATCACCCTGTCCTGCATCAAAGACGGACCCATCACATTTCGTGGTCGTATAAGGCTGCATAACCAGTTCGGACAGGAATGTGTGAAAATGCGTGGATCGCTGTGTCGTTGCGGTCAATCGGCAAGCAAACCTTTCTGCGATGGCTCTCATTCCCGGGTTGGTTTCAAGACAGGATAAGTAAAATGATTGCTTAGAACGGTCATGGGCGGCACAATCCGCTTATGGATGTTTTTCGCGTTTTCCAGATAGAAGCTGCTCACCGACTTCCCAATGTCCCGCGCAAGCACAAATGCGCGCGCCTTCACGGGCATTCATTTCGAATAGAAATTCACGTCAGTGGCCCTGTCGGCCAGGAATCTGGCTGGGTGATGGATTTCACCGACCTTCGAAAAGCCTTTCAGCCGCTGTTCGACCAGCTTGACCACTATTGTCTCAACGACATCGAGGGTCTTGAGAACCCGACCAGCGAAAACCTTGCAAAATGGGTCTGGCTGCGCCTGAAACCCGACCTCAAGCAACTTTCAAAAGTTGTGGTACAGGAAACCTGCAACGCCGGCTGCATCTATACCGGCTCGTAAGAAAAAAAAGGCCAGACATAAGTCTGGCCTGAATTTCTTGAGACTTGGAGAGTCTTCACACAATCTATCTCCGTTAACAAGCAGCTTTAGGCTTGTCAACGGCTTATAGTGTAGAGGCCTTGTAGAATAAGCAATTGATCTGGGTCAAGTAATCAATGCTTATCACATCATTCGCTATGTCACTGAAAGTTGACACTGATCAATGCCGGCAGGAACTACTTCTTTTAAGCTTCACCCTTAATTACAAGGTGAATTTTGAGTGATGGACCAGCAAGTAAAATTCAATGCGAACTTGATCAAACGCTACGATGTGGCCGGGCCACGCTATACGTCATACCCGACCGCCGTTCAGTTTATTGAAGGTTTTGATGCTATACCATACCGGCTTAACACCACGGCGAGCAACAATGAACTGATCCCCAAGCCGCTTTCTTTGTATGTTCACCTGCCATTCTGCCATTCGCTCTGCTACTACTGCGGCTGCACCAAGAAAGTCACGCGGCATGCGGAACAGGGCGTACGCTACCTCGAGTTGCTGGATCGTGAAATCGAAATGCAAGGAAAACTGTTCGACGACGACCGTGAAGTTGAGCAGCTCCATTTTGGCGGCGGCACGCCCACTTTCCATACGGATGAACAAATGTCGGCGCTGATGGCTCAACTGGGCAGGCATTTCGCCCTCAGCGATAATGACAACCGCGAGTATTCCATCGAAGTCGACCCCAGGACTGTCGGCAATGACCGCCTGGCAAAACTAGCCCAATTGGGCTTCAACCGTATCAGCCTGGGCGTCCAGGATATTGACCCGAAAGTGCAGGAGGCGGTTAACCGCATCCAGGACCCGCAGACTACACTGGACATGGTTGAGGTCTCCAGGAAACTGGGATTCAACTCGGTGTCGATTGACCTGATCTATGGCCTCCCACATCAAACCACCGACAGTTTTGCTAAAACCATCGATACCATGGTGGAAGTCAAGCCTGACCGGCTGGCTGTGTACAACTACGCGCACATGCCGCACATTTTCCGCGCCCAGCGCATGATCAATGCAGATGACCTCCCATCACCCGAGACCAAGTTGGAATTGATGGAGCTGACCGTCCGGAAGCTGACCGCTGCGGGCTACGTTTACATCGGAATGGATCACTTCGCCCTGCCGGAAGACGAGTTGACGATTGCCCAGAAAGAAGGACAGCTGCAAAGGAATTTTCAGGGTTATTCGACCCGCAGACAATGTGACCTGGTGGGACTGGGCGTCAGTGCCATCGGAAAAGTAGGAGACTGCTACGCACAGAACCAGAAGGACATTCCTTCCTGGCAAAAAGAAGTCTCGAAAGGGCGCCTGCCGATCTGGCGCGGTGTCTGCCTGACGACTGAAGACCGGCTGCGTCGCGGCATCATCGAATCCATCATGTGTCACGGTGAGGTTCATTTCGATAGATTCGAAGCGAACTTCGCTATTGATTTCAATGATCACTTCGCGCTTGAGCTGTGCAATCTCCGCCAGCTGGAGAAAGATGGTCTGCTCAAAATGACTGAAACCGGGTTCAGGGCTACTCCGGAAGGCCGTTTGTTGTTACGCGCCATAGCGATGAATTTTGATGAATATTTGCACACCAAACAGAGCAACTTCCCGCGGTTTTCACGCGTAATCTGATCCTTTTACAAATCGGTTTTCCCTCGCCATGATCGGTTAACCCGCATATTGCACCAGTATCCCGGATGATGGCGCTGGACAGCTGCGGCTGGGATAGATCTCGGGCCGGGGACAAACTGTACTTCTGAAATAGTAATAAAAAGAAGCATATTCTTCACAATATTCTGCTATATATAAAGAGGCCAGAGACCGACTGGTGCAATATGCGGGTTAAGCCCGGCGGGCTCCTGAGCGGTTTTCGCTTATACGTATTTATACGCATGCGGCGAGGGTCGCCTGCACAATATAATGCATCTAAAGAAATCATTTGGAGAGCGCCGCATGGATAGTTCCCTGAGAGTGACCAATATCCGGGATTACCGCCGTGAGCCTTCCCGCGCACAGGTCGCATGCAGCCGTTGTGCGCTGGGTGAACTCTGCCTGCCCCGTGGACTGAGCCCTGATGAAACCGAACGATTTGAACAAATCGTTCACCGCTCCCGCCCCATCCAGCCAGGCGAACACCTATTCCGAGCCGGCGACGAATTCCGCTCCGTGGCCTCTGTACGCACCGGCTGTTTCAAGAGTTATGTCATTGATCACGAAGGGCAGGAACAGGTTCTTGGTTTCCACCTCCCCGGCGAAATCATCGGCCTCGACGCCATCCACTCGCACAAACATGTGGCCAATGTCGTGGCGCTCGATACCAGCGCCGTTTGCGCACTGACCTTCGATACGGTTACCAGCATGGCCCGCCACATGCCGGAATTACAGGCGGAGTTGTTCCGCATAATGAGCCACCGCATCAGCGAACTGGAATCCATTGCAGGTGACCTGAGCGCCGATGAAAGGATTGCGATGTTCCTGATATCGCTTTCCGAACGTTTCTCACGTCGCGGTTATTCAGACAAGGAATTCATCCTGGCGATGTCCCGCCGGGACATCGCCAGCTACCTGAGACTGGCCACAGAGACGGTCAGCCGCGTGCTGGCCCGCCTCCAGAAAGCCGGCATTGTCAAAGTTGACCGCAAGCAGGTCAGAATCCTGGATATGAAAAAAATGAAGGGAATAGCCAGGAAATCGTGACCTGTTGCTCAGCGTATCAATGTCTGGCCATTAATAATCCAACGCTGCCTGAATCCTTCGGACTCACCCGTAAGACCATTCACATATTCAGTTACCTAAGGCCCACGTTGGAAACCGCTCTTTCCAGCACCGCGATTCTTCCATCTGATGCCTTTTGGGCACCCCGGAATTCTCGTCTCGCGACCAGGCGGGCCATCTTGGAGTTGGCGGAGATTGATTCCGTCAATCGCATCCCCTGACGGCGGAAAAACAATAAACGGCGGCAGTGACCGCGCAGAGGCGACACGGCAGCTGCCGCAAAGGGGTTGCCGGCACAAGCATCAAGCAACTTGTCCAGCTTGTGGTCCATCTTCAGGAATTCTTCGAAACGGTCGTGGGTAGTGGTAATTCCCCTGGCGATTGCCGCAAGATCACTACGCTGCACGTCTCCGGCCTTAAGGGATGCCCGGTAAATGATCAGGCGCTCCAGGGGTTTTCGCGCTTCGAGTATGTGCAACATACCGGAACGGGTCACCAGGGTCACCAGCAGGCCCCGGCGGGGCAGAATGTCAAAAAACCGTTGGTGTGCCAGGCGCTGAATCGCTTCACGGACCGGGGTTCGCCCAAGCCCGATCATCTCGATCAGTTCACGTTCAGAAACCATCGCCCCGGGGGGAAGGGCTAGTGTCACCAGTTTTTCTTCCAGCAGATGGTATGCGCGTTCAGCCAGGCTGTCAGGACTAACGACGGACTGTCTATTCCTATTCATGTGAATTCCGATGATCAGGGCTGGATAACAATGCGGGATCAGATCTGAGGCCGATCGATATTGCTATGATATATCACCAGGCGGTAAAAGTTAAATAGCGCAGAGCATAGGTCCAGGGATGGACGGTGCCAGGGTAATGCAGGAGCACGGGCTGCGCTGGTGTATCGAGTTATTTTTTAACGCACAAGGAAACGACACCCAGCAGTATTACTGATCTCATTATGCCAGAGCTCCTCATTATTGGCCCTCTTGCCAACTCCAGCTCATTAGTCTACTATAGGAACGTACTAACGCATTAATACACTAACATATGAAGCACCACGCCCAATCACAGATGAAAGGACTCAGTTCTGCGGCAAAGTCGCTGTCCGAGGCCCTCCTGTCCCTGGAGTCAGCAGATGAAGTAGCACGGTTTCTTGAAGACCTTTGCACACCGGCAGAGATAGAAGCCATGGTGGATCGCTGGCGTGTGGCGCAATTACTGGACCAGGGTTATTCCTACCGCGATATCAGGAAAATGACCGAGGTGAGTGTCACCACCACTGGCCGTGTTGCACGCTACATGGAAATGGGTACCGGCGGCTACCGCACGGTGCTGGACCGACTTCGGAGTAAACAAAAATGAGTAAACCCCAAGGGACCAGACTTCGGGTGGCCATCCAGAAATCAGGGCGCCTGTCAGAGAAATCACTCGATCTTCTCAAGAATTGCGGCCTGCAGTTTGCACGCAGTAAAGACGAGCTATTCTGGTACGGAAAGGATTTCCCCGTGGACCTGCTGCTGGTACGGGATGATGATATTCCGCGATTGTTGCTGGATGGTGTCTGTGACCTGGGCATCGTGGGTGAGAACATCGCCAGCGAAGTGATGCTGGAACGCAATAGTGGTAAAGGTTTACGCCGGCTGCGCAAGCTGGGTTTCGGGCAATGCCGACTGTGCATCGCCGTACCGGAAGACATGGACATCAGCGACAGCACGGAATTGGAAGGGAAACGAATCGCCACCTCGTATCCAGCACTGACTCGCCACCTGCTGGACAAAAAAGGCATCAGCACCGAGATCGTTGAGTTGTCCGGGTCGGTTGAAATCGCACCGGGTCTGGGAACCGCCGATGCCATTTCAGACCTGGTTTCCACCGGCACTACGCTGCGGGCGAATCACCTGCGTGAACTCGAGGTGCTGTTTGAAAGCCAGGCAGCCCTCTATGGCTGCGAGGGAGATATTTCCGCCGACCGGAAACTGCTGCTGGATCGCCTGCTGGCCCGACTGGAAGGTGTGATTCGGGCATCGCACAGCAAGTACGTGATGTTGCATGCTCCGAGGGACTCCCTGGAGGAAATTACGAAACTCCTGCCCGGCGTGGAACATCCCTCGATCATGCCACTGGAAGGCACGGACCGCATTGCCATCCACGCGGTCTGTGGAGAAGCGGTGTTCTGGGAGCACCTGGAAGCCCTCAAGGCTGCTGGCGCCTCAGCCATCCTGGTGCTTCCCGTGGAAAAAATGCTGGCTTAAGAATGTACACCATACGAATGGGAATTCTGGCATGACAGCCATTGGCAAAAAACTGAAAATGATCCACTGGTCCAGCCTGACGCCCCAGGACCGGCAAGACCTGCTGCAAAGACCGGTTTCACGCCAGGGCGGCCTCGGCGAGCCGGTCGCTGCAATCATTCACCAGGTACGCAGCGGTGGTGACCGTGCGCTGCAGGAATTGACCCGTCAACTGGACCGGGCGGAGCCCCCGCAACTCGAGTTGGGTCCCACCCAAACGCAGATGGCGCTGGAATCGATTGAGCCGAAACTGGACCAGGCCATCCAGGATGCCATGTCCCGAATCGAGGCTTTCCACGCGGCGGACATGCCGACCAACGTCAAGGTGGAGACCGCACCCGGACTCAAATGTGAAGTGCGTTACCAGGCACTGTCGCCGGTTGGACTTTATGTCCCAGGCGGCAGCGCCCCGCTGGTTTCCACGGTGCTGATGCTGGCGATTCCGGCCAGGCTCGCTGGGTGCAGGGAAGTCATCATGTGTTCACCCCCTGCCGGGAATGGTGAAATTCCGCCCGAGCTACTGGCGGCAGCACACCTCTGCGGCGTTGACCGGGTGTTCTGTGCCGGAGGCGCACAGGCGGTGGCAGCCCTGGCCTATGGCACCGAAACCATTCCCCGTTGCGCGAAGATATTCGGTCCCGGAAATGCCTGGGTGACCGAGGCGAAGCAACAAGTGTCACAGGATCCGGAAGGTGCAGCCATCGACATGCCGGCGGGTCCATCCGAAGTCCTGGTGATCGCTGACCGGGACGCCAATCCCGAATTCATTGCCTGGGACTTGCTGTCGCAGGCGGAACATGGCCCGGATTCACAGGTACTGCTGGTAACGGACAGCGCGGGCCTTGCTTCGGCTGTGATCGAAAAACTGCAAACACTGGCACCCGAAATGCCTCGCGCCACCATCCTCGAGCAATCGCTGCGCGAGGCCCGGGTGATCCTGGTGGACAGCCTGCCCGAGGCACTGCAAATTTCCAATGCCTACGCACCCGAGCACCTGATCATCAATACCGCAGATGCTGCGGCGCTGGCAGAACAGGTTAAGCATGCCGGGGCGGTGTTCATCGGTGCCTGGACTCCCGAATCCCTGGGTGATTACTGCGCGGGCCCCAACCATGTGTTGCCTACCTACGGTTGGGCCCGTTCCTTCGGTGCACTTGGCGTTAGCGATTACATGCGCAGAATGACCCTGCAACAGGCAAGCCGGAGCGCACTGGTGAAAGTCGGTCCCACGGCGCAGATCCTGGCTGCTGTTGAAGGACTGGAAGCACACAGAATGGCGGTGAGTGCGCGCTTAGACCAGGCGGGAGCACCATAATGAGCATCATTTCCCTCGCCCGCCCGGAAATCGTGGCAATGAAGCCTTACTCCTCGGCCCGCAAGGAGGCGCCGGGCCGCGGCATCCTGCTCAATGCAAATGAGTCGCCCTGGCCATTGCTCGCTAATGGTGGGTTGGACGACGCCGGACCGACCAGCGGGCTGAATCGCTACCCCGATCCTCAACCCCACGAACTGGTTTCCAGTTTGGCCAACTTGTACGGCGTGCATGAAGAGCAGGTACTGGTCACCCGGGGCAGCGACGAAGGCATCGACCTGCTGACACGCGTATTTTGCAGGGCGGGCAAGGATGCCATTTTGCAATGCCCGCCGACCTTTGGAATGTACCGCATCGCAGCGCAAACACAAGGGGCAGACATCGTGTCGGTCTCCAGGCTGCCCAGTAACGACTTCAAGATGGACAGGGATCAATTACTGGGAACACTGGAAAGTGATGACCGCATTAAGCTGCTGTTCCTGACCTCGCCCAACAACCCGACCGGGGACACTATTGACCCGCGTTTTCTGATCGACTTGCTGCAGACGGCTGCAGGCAAGTCGGTCATCGTACTCGATGAAGCATATGTGGAATTTACCGAGCAAGCGTCAGCAAGCGAAATGATCGGCCGCTACGAAAACCTGGTGGTGCTGCGTACGCTGTCCAAGGCATGGGGGGCAGCCGGACTGCGCTGTGGCGCGGTGCTGGCACCCGAAGAAGTTATCTCACTGCTGCGGCGAGTCATAGCGCCCTATCCACTGGCCAGCCCGGTCATTTCACTCGCCCAGCGCATGCTGGCCGATGGCATGTCCGACCGGCAGCAACGGATGATCAAGGATATGCAGGAGAACAAAAAGCGCTTGCTCAGCCTGCTGGAAAACCGCTCGTTCGTCCGCAAAATCTGGCCCGGTGAGGCTAATTTTGTTTTACTCCGGGTCCGCAAGGCGGAGAATTTGTTGAGCTTTTGCGCAGGCAGGGACGTTATTCTGCGCGGATATCCCAGCGATCCACTGCTGGAGGAATGCATTCGAATCTCAGTCGGCAGTAAGGATGAACTGTCTGCGCTGAAATCAGTCCTGGATGACTGGGAAGCACAATTATGAGTATTTCAGCATGAATATTTCAATGGGCGCGAAGAGACGCATTTTATTCATCGATCGCGATGGAACCCTGATTGTGGAACCGCCCGACCAGCAGGTCGACTCGCTCGAAAAGCTCGAGCTGATGCCGGGGGTCATACCCGCCCTACTGGAACTGCACAATGCAGGATATGAACTGGTCATCGTCAGCAACCAGGATGGCCTGGGCACCGATTCCTACCCGCAACAGGATTTTGAGATCCCGCAACGCAAAATGCTTGACCTGTTCGAATCGCAGGGCATCTCATTCAGCGCCATCCACATCGATCCGCACTTTGAGTACCAGAATGCCCCGACCCGGAAACCGGGTATCGGCATGCTGCTGGGTTACCTGCAATCGGGCGATCTGGACATGGAGGACAGCTGGGTCATCGGTGACCGCCAGACCGACCTGGAACTGGCTGATAACCTGGGCATCGGCGGCCTGCGGATTGGCAAGGCCAATCAAAACAACGGTGAAGAAAACAACATTGAAGACTGGCAAGCAATCGCCCATCGTCTGGTTAACCAGCCTCGGCAGGCAACGGTGGAACGAAAAACCAATGAAACCGATATCCGTGTCCTGGTTGACCTCGATGCGGGCGGCAGCAGCCAGGTCGAAACCGGTATCGGTTTTTTCGACCATATGCTGGATCAGCTGGCCAGCCACGGTGGTTTCCGGCTGGAACTGCGCTGTAAAGGCGATCTTGAAATTGACCAACACCATACCGTGGAAGACTGTGCCCTGGCACTGGGTCAGGCACTGAACTCGGCCCTGGGTGAGCGCCGGGGTATCGGCCGCTATGGTTTTCTGCTGCCTATGGATGAGTCGCTGGCACAGGTGGCCGTCGACCTGTCGGGGCGCCCTGCCATCGTATTCGAGGCGGATTTTCCGAGCGCGAGCATTGGCGGCCTTTCGACCGAAATGGTGCAACATTTTTTCGCCTCCCTGAGTCAATCCCTGGGAGCGGCCTTGCACCTGAAAGTCGAAGGGGGCAATACCCACCATATGGTCGAGGCACTGTTCAAAGGCATCGGCCGCGCCCTGAAACCGGCGCTGGCCCGGCAGGGATCGCAATTGCCCAGCACAAAAGGCGTGCTCTGATGTCGCTTGCAGTCGTCAACAGCGGCGGCGCCAACATCTCCTCGGTGCTGCATGCTTTGAGACGCCTGGGGACCGAGCCGAAGTTCACCGCAGATGCCGGGGTGATCCGCGCCGCGGACCGCGTCATCCTGCCCGGTGTCGGGGCTGCGGGCAGAGCCATGGAAACGCTTCGTTCGCACGGACTGATTGAAGTGATCGCGAAGCTGACCCAGCCGGTGCTGGGCATCTGCCTTGGAATGCAATTGTTATTCGATTCCTCGGCAGAAGATGATGCAAAGTTGCTGGGCTTGATACCCGCGAGACTGGAACGTTTGCCCGTTGAACAAGGCTTGCGGGTACCCCACATGGGCTGGAATGCCATTAACAACATGCGTCCCGACCCCCTGACCTCCAGGCTGGATGGCAAATGGTTCTATTTCGTGCATTCCTACGCGGCACCCGTAGGTGACTGGACGCTGTCCACCAGCAAACACGGTCAGGCATTCAGCGCCATCGTACGCAGGGACAATTTTTACGGCGCACAATTTCATCCCGAACGCTCAGCGCAAGCCGGTGCTGAGTTGCTGCGCGGATTCCTGCAGGCTCCGTTGCAATGAGCATGCAAATGATTCCTGCGATCGACCTGCTCGATGGCGGCTGCGTCCGGCTGAAGTATGGCGATTTCAAGCAGCGCAAAAACTACCATGCCGACCCGGTTGAACTGGCCGAAGAGTACGCCGGGGAAGGGGCCAGGTGGCTGCACGTCGTCGACCTGGCTGCCTCGCGTGATGGGGCGAGTGCGGACATCAAACCGCTGCTGAGCCTGCTGCAGAAAGCCCCGCAGCGGGTGCAGACCGGGGGTGGCGTGCGGGATGAAACCGACCTGCAGTTGCGGCTGGATCATGGCGCTGACCGGATCGTGGTCGGCAGCATCTGCGTCACCCAGCCGGAGCAGTTTGCCGGCTGGCTGGGTGAATTTGGCCCCGACCGGGTGGTGGCGGCGCTGGATGTACGGATTGACGATGCCGGCGTACCATGGCCCCGCACGCACGGCTGGACGCAGGGCTCGGCCCGCAGCCTGTGGCAATTGCTGGATTTCCTCAAGGACAAAGGCCTCAGGCATCTGTTGTGCACCGACATCGCACGGGACGGCGCCATGACCGGTCCCAACCTGGATCTGTACCGCGAAATCGTCAGCAGATACCCGCTCCTGACTGTGCAGGCTTCAGGCGGGGTACGCAGCCTTAAGGACCTGGAGCAACTGTCGCAAACCGGTGTTGATGCCGCAATCACCGGCAAGGCGCTGCTCGAAGGATGTTTTACCGTTGCTGATGCGATGGAAGTTCTGGCATGACCGCGACACCTCCTTCGCGGGTCGCACGCCGCATCATCCCCTGCCTGGATGTCAAGGATGGCCAGGTCGTCAAAGGCGTGCAATTTCGCCATCACCGCATCATCGGTGAGATTATCGAGTTGGCCGGGCGCTACCGCGACGAAGGCGCGGATGAACTGGTGTTCTATGACATCACCGCCAGCCCGGAAGGCCGCAGTGTGGATATCGACTGGGTGCGCAGGGTTTCACAAACCATCGACATTCCCTTCTGTGTTGCAGGCGGAATCAGCAGTGTCAGGAATGCCGGGCACGTACTGGAGCAGGGCGCCGACAAGATTTCAATCAATACGCCCGCACTGGAGCGGCCCGGCCTGATCGATGAACTGGTGCAGGCCTTTGGCAGCCAGTGCGTGGTCATCGGCGTGGACTCGATCGCCGATGGTGACAGCTACACCGTCCGCTCTCACACCGGTAATCCGGATGCGATGAGAACGCCGGGCCGGGATACCCAGGACTGGTTAAAAGAGGCAGTGGCACGCGGCGCCGGAGAAGTCGTGCTGAACTGCATGTCCTCGGACGGAACGCGTGATGGTTATGATATCCGCCAGCTGAGTGCAGCCCGTAAATTGTTGCCTATACCATTGGTGGCATCCGGCGGAGCAGGCGCGCCGGAACACTTTATCCAGGTATTCGAGGAAGCAGACGTTGACGCCGCGCTGGCGGCAACGGTCTTCCACTCCGACCAAATCCCAATCCCTGGCCTGAAACAAACGCTGAAATCTGCCGGCATCGAGGTTCGCCCATGTTGATCCACAACCGCAATGACATCGATCAACTCGCTTGGCAAAAAATGGATGAGCTGCTGCCTGC
>JAZFUZ010000100.1:0-3704 GCA_036447475.1 Lysobacterales bacterium
GTTACCCGACAATTGACCCAGTTGGTACAGCAGTTGCCTGATTACATTGCCCAGGGGCAGACATTGCTCAAGCAATTGCCACAAAACTATCCTCAACTGGTTTCTGAAGAGCAGGTGATCGGCATTCTCAACCAGGTCGGACAGGAGGTCGCCGGTATTGGTCAGCAGGCGCTGAGCTGGTCCCTGTCATCGCTTGGCAGTTTGGTCGCGCTGGTCATCTATCTTGTGTTACTGCCGGTGCTGGTATTCTTTTTCCTGAAGGATAAAGAGTTGATGGTCCACTGGGCGGTCGGCTACTTACCCAGGGAACGCACGCTGGTGACCAAAGTGTGGAATGAGGCAGAGACGCAAATCGCCAATTATGTCCGCGGGAAAGTGTCTGAAATTTTTGTCGTTGGCTCAGTAACTTACATCACGTTCACCATACTGGGCCTGCAATATTCAGCCTTATTGGCTACCCTGGTAGGATTTTCCGTCCTGATTCCCTACATTGGCGCCGCGGTAGTTACCATCCCAATTGCGCTGATCGCCTATTTCCAGTTCGGTTGGTCCTGGGGTTTTGGCCATATCATGATCGCCTACGCGGTGATCCAGGCACTGGATGGAAACCTTCTTGTGCCCTTACTGTTTTCCGAGGTAGTCAATCTGCACCCGGTCGCCATCATTCTTGCCATCCTGTTTTTTGGTGGCCTTTGGGGTTTCTGGGGAATTTTCTTTGCCATTCCGCTGGCCACTTTGGTGCAGGCCGTGCTGCAGTCCTGGCCGAAGTCTCCGCAAGACGAGACTTCTGAACCGAAGCAAGACCAGCCTTCGGCTGTCTGAAATCACAGCCTACCGATCCCGGTTATCTGGGGCCTGGCTAATTATTGGTACATCTAGCCCGCCGGCGGTTGCAATGCAAGGTGGGATCGTGTATCAGCACGTTGGCGTCAATTAGATACGGACGGTTTTGCTGCCCATGTATGGGCAAGCCCTGATTGATCGCGGGTAATTACAATGCCCTGACGGCGTCCAGCACTTCGTCCGCATGTCCTTTCACGCAGACTTTGCGCCATTCCTGCCGAAGGATACCTTCCTACCAATGCTGACCATCAACCCTTCATTTTTGGCGCAAGAATCAAATTCATGAGTTTCCGGACTGATCATGGCAGCATACTTGTCAGACTTGAGGACCGCAAGTACCATTACGCCGTTATCACGGACTATTATCAATATGTTTGAAGGCAGTATCGTAGCGCTGGTTACACCCTTTACCGATCAAGGCGAAGTCGATGCCTCTGCTCTGCGCCGCCTGGTGGATTTTCACCTGGAGCAGGGTACCAACGGGTTGTTGATCGCGGGTACCACGGGCGAATCCGTCTCGCTGACGTCGGCCGAATTTACCGGGATCCTGGACCTGGTGGTTGAGCGGCTTGGCGGGCAGATACCGGTGATTGCCGGCACCGGCAACGCTTCGACCATGCGGTCAGTAGAGCAGACCCAGCTTGCGGCGGCCCATGGGGCTGATGCGGCTCTGCTGGTGACACCCTATTACGTGCGGCCGTCTCAACGCGGTCTCGAAGCACATTTTATGGCAATTGCCGATGAATCCGACATCCCGGTAATCCTGTACAACGTCCCCTCCAGAACTTCGGTTGACCTGCTTCCACAAACCGTTGAGAGACTGTCTGCACACCCGCGTATCGTAGCGATCAAGGAGGCCACTGGCGATCCCCGGAGGATTGATGAAATCCTGGACCGTTGTGATGATTTTTTTGTCGTCCTCAGTGGCGACGATCACAGTTGCCTGCAGGCCATGAAACGGGGCGCGCGCGGCGTGATTTCGGTGGCGGCAAACGTGGCACCGGGTCGGATGGCGGAACTTTGCGCGGTGGCTCACCTGCAAGATTGGGCACGGGCCGATGTACTGGAAAATGAACTCAGCCGACTGTTTGATATTTTAATGATCGAAACCAATCCGATTCCTGTAAAATGGGCACTCTTTGAAATGGGCCTGGTTGGGCCTCACCTGAGATTGCCTATGACCGGGCTGGATGAGGAGTACCATGAACGGCTCAGGCAATGCCTTCACGGGTTGGGTTTGATCCCCTCCTGAAGCTGATCGTACTTACTGGTTTTTATTAAATGATTTCAAGATTTGTCGTCTATTTGTTGGTACTCGTATTGCTCATTGCTGCCGGTTGTTCATCTGGCGGCAGGAAGCCTGAATACTACGAGTCTGCAGAGACCAAAGCGCTGATCCTTCCGGCAGCTCTGGACACACCGTCATCAAGTTCTGCGTTGATTATAAGGTTACCGGCGATACCGCTTTCCCCATCTGCACTGGACTCTGTGCCGCCAAGGATTTCCAGTACCACTTCGGGTATCGCTGCCAATTCACATTTGAACTGGTCGGCCCAGGGCATGTACCTGTTGGTCGAAGATACGCTTGAAAGCGCCGAGCGCAGGCTGAATTTAGTCATCAGCAGAAGCGGCATGAAGAATATCCGGCAGGATAAGGAAGGCGTCTTCCACTTTGATTACTACCAGGAGTTCGATGGCCCCAACAGGGGCTTCTTCAGCAGCCTGGCCTTCTGGCGCAAGGACAAACGGGAGGACTACAGTGCGACCTACCAGGTCTATACCCGGCCTGACGGTGAAAATACCCGTGTTTATATAAAGTACGCCGACGGAACCGATTGTGAACCCGATGCGGCTGAGCACATACTGGCGGTGCTCGGGGCCCGGCTTGGATAAGCCCGTATTTACTTTTCCAGAAGTTCCAGCTTGTCTTCCTTACCGTCCCACTCGAGGGCATCGGGCGGCGGATCCTTCTGTTCCGTGATGACGGGCCATTCCAATGACAAATCCGCGTTAATCTTGATGAAATTCTCCTGACCTTCCGGCAGGTCATCTTCAGGGAAAATCGCTTCGGCGGGACACTCGGGTTCACACAACGTGCAATCGATACATTCTTCCGGGTCGATCACCAGGAAGTTCGGGCCTTCGTGAAAGCAGTCTACGGGGCAGACTTCGACACAGTCTGTGTATTTGCACTTGATACAGTTTTCAACAACAACAAAAGTCATTTTTTGTATTTCCGCAAGATAAACATTCAGTATACGGGCATTCATGGCCCGGAATCTGGCGCTCCCTACGCGCGCAAGCGCCGAACTTTTCCTCTATTTTTGGGGGTTTTCCCGGTTCTGAAATTCAGCAGGAAAACCACACAACATATTGTATCAAATCATAAATTTTCTTTTTCCGAGTTTTTCCATCATCCTTAAGCATCGAATTTAATTACCTGCCTATAGGCGGGTGGAGCGCGGGGTTGAACGAGTTTGGCGCTTCAACCTAGCGCCAACTGCTGAAAGGAGTAAAAATATGACCTTCCAACAACTACAAGCACGAGCCCGCAGCCACAATTGCTCAGTCCGTTGGGGCGAAATCAGGAACGGCAATAGCCCTTTCTGTGGTCAAGCCGCTTTGTTTGTGACCTGTCATAGCAACGGTCGGAGCACACATTTTGCAGGTTTCGAAGATCAACCGTCAAGTGTAGTTACCGACGTCGCGATAGCCTGGATCCAGAGGAACAGCTGATGCCGAGAGTCAAAGCACCCCTCAAAGCCCCACAAGTAAAGAAGCTGCTGAACCAACCGGGGCGGCACGCCGTTGGCGGTTGGCCTCCGGGATTGATACTGGAAGTCGGAGAAAATGGCACCGGC